>CALZPA010000019.1 GCA_945827525.1 uncultured Lentisphaeria bacterium
ATGACAGCAAAGTGTCGTGCTGCATTGATAATGTGGTGCAGGCGAAAGTCACTGAATGAGCCCTATGAGACCTATGAGCCCTATGAGACCTATGAGACCTATGAGCCCTATGAGCCCTATGAGCCCTATGAGTCGTATGAGCCCTATGAGACCTATGAGCCCTATGAGCCCTATGAGTCGTATGAGCCCTATGAGTCGTATGAGCCCTATGAGCCCAATGAGCCCTTAAAACGCAAAATACACAAAAAGCACCCTGTTTCGAGTTGAAAAATCGGTAGTCTCGCTAATTCTAATTTATGAGCCTTCGAAAAGGTCGGTAGTTGGCTGGGACGACAGTAGTTTTTAGCACGACGGCGAGGTCACCTTCGGGACAGGCCTCGCTTTGCTCGGCGGGCGCCTTGCTTTGCTCGGCGGGCGCCTTCCGCCCGACGGCGGGGGCGCCGTCGGGACAGGCCTCGCTTCGCTCGGCGGCTTTGCTCTCGTCACTCTCGTCGCTTTTTCCGCCCGCCGGCGGGGGCGCTATTTTTCGTGTCTTTTGTGTGTTTTGTGGACAGACATAGCGGGCAGGCGCTAGGGCGCCAGCCAGGGGCGGATGGTGGTGGCGAGGGTGAGGGCCATGTTCCAAGCGGCGGTGTCGTTGGGATGGACGCCGTCGGGAGAGACCTCGTCGGTGCCGTAGAGGCTGCGGCCGTCGATGAAGTGGAGGTTGGGGTAGCGGGTCATGCGTTCGGTGGTGATGTCGCGCATGAGGGTGTGCAGCTCGTTCTGCTGTGCGGCGAGTGCGGGCTTGAGCCAGCTCTGGAGGTGCGAGGGTGAGGTGACGACGGCGACTTGCGCCTGGGGAAGGGCGGGGCAGACGACATCGAGGAACGCGGCGAGGCGTTCGCGGATGAGGGGGGGATTGACGTTGTGGAAGGGGTCGATGACGAGGAGTCGCGTTTCGTGGAGCTGCGCGAGGAGAGCGGCCATTTCCGGGTCGAGGCGGCAGCCGCCGGAGAAGCCGAGGTTGGCGAGGGGGAGGTCGAGGTGTCGTGCGAGGAGCTGGGCGATGCCGAGTCCGGCGCGGAGGGAGTAGGCGCCGTGGATGATGCTGGTGCCGTAGTAGACGAGCAGGTTGTCCGTGCGGGGCGGGATGAGCTCGAAGGAGGCGTCGGGCTCGACGCCGACGCTGAGCGCGGTCATGCGGTTGCGCATGGGATAGTAGAGGCGGCAGCGCCGTGGGCGGCGCGGGAGTCCCTCGATGACGAGGTATTCGGGGTGCTGGTCCTTGATGGCGTAGTAGTCGGTGAAGGTGCCGGCCCAGCGCCAGCGGTGGGTCTCGTCGTCGTCGAAGATGTAGAGGTCGACGCCGGAGTAGGCGAAGCGTCCGAAGATGACCTCCTGGAGCTTTTCCTCTCCGAGTTCGAGTCGGACGGCGATGCGCGAGGAGTCGGTGGTGAAGTGGCAGCATTCGCCGGTGGTGGTCATGGCGTTGCCGTGGATGTGCTCGAGGTGTCTGAGGCAGCGTGGGACTCTGGCGAAGGGGTGTTCGCGTTCCTGGTCGCGCCAGAGGAGTCCCTCGGTGTCCTGGGGGCGGATGGGATGGAAGGTCAGCGGGGTGGTCTGGTTCTGTTCGGTCATGGCGGCGTTCTCCTGATGACGACGCTCCCCGCCTGGCGTGTTGTGAGGTATGGCGCCGGGCGGGGAGCGGTGTGTGTTGTAGGTGGGCTTTTCCGGTCAGTGTCTGGGCTCTTCGGGATGGAGTGAGCGCATGATGCCCATTTCGAGTCCTCGGAGTTCGGCGAGTCCGCGCATGCGTCCGAGTCCGCCGTATCCGGGGTTGGGGCATGGTGGCTTGAGGAGGTCGTCCATGATGTCGGCGCCGTGGTCGGGACGGAAGGGGATGCGCCAGTCGGCGCGTCCCTCGGCGCATCGGCGGAGCTGTTCCTCGCAGACGGCCTTGACGAGCTCGTACATGTCGACGCGTCCGTTGAGGTGCGGGGCCTCGTAGAAGTTGCCGTGGTCGAGCTGTGTGCTGCGGAGGTGGAGGAAGCCGACTCTGGGGGCGCAGGCCTTGAACATGGCGACGACGTCGTTGTCGGGTCTGGCGCTGAAGCTACCGGCGCAGAAGCAGACGCCGTTGGCGGGGCTGTCGACCATGGCGAGGAGGTTTCGGATGTCGTCGATGGTGCTGAAGATGCGTGGGAGTCCGAGGATGGAGCGTGGCGGGTCATCGGGATGGATGACGAGCTGGCAGCCGCACTCCTCGGCGACGGGGACGACCTGGCTGAGGAAGTAGTGGAGGTTTTCGGTGAGCCGTTCGCGGGTGAAGCCCTCGTATTTGGCGAGCATGTCGCGGACATCCTCGAGGGTGACGCCCTTGAAGCCTGGGAAGTTGTCGATGATGGAGCGTCGGAGGACGAAGCGCTCGTGTTCGGTCATGGCGGCGTACTTGTCGTGTGCGGCCTGGATGACGTCGGGGGTGTAGTCGTTCTCGGCGCCCTTGCGCTGGAGGATGAAGAGTTCGAAGACGGCGAATTCGAGCTGGTCGAAGTAGAGGGTGGTGGAGCCGTCTGGGAGGGGATGGTGGAGGTCGGTGCGTATCCAGTCGAGGACAGGCATGAAGTTGTAGGTGATGATGCGCGGGCCGACCTTGCCGAGGTTGCGGATGGAGAGCTTGTAGCACTCGATGAGCCGCTGGGCGTGCTGCGGGTCGGTCTTGATGCGCTCGTGGACGGGGAGGCTCTCGACGACGCTCCAGGTCATGCCGGCGTCCTCGATGAGCTGTCGGCGCTCGCGGATGGCGTCCTGTGTCCAGACGACGCCATAGGGGATGTAGTGGAGGGAGGTGACGATGCCGGTGGCGCCGGTCTGGGGGATGAATTTGAGCGGCACGGGGTCTTCGGGTCCGTACCAGCGGAAGGTGGGTTCCATGAACATGGCGGTGGTCTCCTTGCTTCTTCGCCTTGCTCAGCGGTCGACGCGGGCGTTGCCGCCGCCCATGAGCTTGAGGACTTCGGGGAGGAGGGCCATGGAGGTGTCGCCGGGGGTGGTCATGGCGAGTGCGCCGTGGGCGGCGCCGCAGTTGACGGCCTTGTCGAGGTCGCCCCAGGTCATGAGTCCGTAGACGAGTCCGGAGGCGAAGCTGTCCCCGCCGCCGACGCGGTCGAGGATTTCGAGTCCGTCGCGCTGGATGGCCTGGGCGAACTGGCCGTCGGCCCAGGCGATGGCGCCCCAGTCGTTGACGGTCGCGGTGCGGACGGTGCGGAGGGTGGTGGCGACGACGCGGAAGTTGGGGTAGGCCTCGACGACGCGTCCGATCATGCGCTTGAAGGAGTCGACGGGGAGGGCCTTGAGTGCGTCGTCGGTGCCCTCGACCTCGAAGCCGAGGGCGGCGGTGAAGTCCTCCTCGTTGCCGATCATGACGTCGACATAGGGTGCGATGGCGCGGTTGACTTCGCAGGCGCGCTGCTGTCCGCCGATGCTCTTCCAGAGCGAGGGGCGGTAGTTGAGGTCGTAGGAGGTGACGGTGCCGTGTTTCTTGGCGGCCTTGAGGGCCTCGATGACGACGTCGGGGGTGGTCTCGGAGAGGGCGGCGAAGATGCCGCCGGTGTGGAAGTGTCGGACGCCGAGGGTTCCGAAGAGGTGGTCCCAGTCGATGTCACCGGCCTTGAGCTGCGAGGCGGCGGTGTGTCCGCGGTCGGAGCAGCCCTTGGCGCCTCGGAGTCCGAAGCCGCGTTCGGTGAAGTTGAGGCCGTTGCGGACGGTGCGGCCGATGCCGTCGTAGGGTACCCAGCGGATGAGGGAGGTGTCGACGCCGCCCTGGAGGATGAAGTCCTCGACGAGGCGTCCGACGGGGTTGTCGGCGAAGGCGGTGACGACGCCGGCGCGGAGTCCGAAGCAGCGTCTCAGGCCACGGGCGACGTTGTATTCGCCGCCGCCCTCCCAGGCGCGGAAGGTTCGTGTGGTGTGGATGCGCTCCTCTCCTGGATCGAGACGGAGCATGATTTCACCCAGGCTGACGATGTCATACCTGCATTCTGACGCGGGGCGGTAGACTGGAAGGGACATGGCTGGACTGACTCCTCTGCTGGTTGTCCCGCGGCGCTATGCTTGTCCGGGGTGGATGAGGGCATCGTGCGCCGCGGATGGTGACAGGGCAGAATTTAACCGCCGAAGTGTCGGCTGTCAAAGGATGACGGCTGTTGTCAGGTGTTGGCGTGGAGGACGGGCGAGGCCCCCGATGCGCGGTGGCGTCGGGGGCCTCGGAAGGGCTGTCAGTCTGTCAGGGTGCTGTCGTCTTGTCAGAAGCGCGCGTTGGCGAGGACCATGAAGGGGAGCGGGGAGGCGACGTTGACGTTGACGAGTCCGAGCTGGATGCCGATGAGGTCCTGGGCGACGTTGACGATGCCGATCTGGGTGCCGACGAACTGGTTGGCGAGGTTGACGGCGCCGAGCTGTGCGCCGGCGGAGACGCCGCCGTTGCGGTTGAAGAGGGCGATCTGGGCACCGTAGGTGCTCTTGGGGCACTCGTTGACGTTGGCGACGAGGCTGAGCTGGAGGCCGCGGAAGTCGCCGTTGACGTAGTTGCCGAGTCCGGCGATCTGGACGCCGTTGGCGTGGTATCCGGTCCAGTTGGCGAGTCCGGCGATGGCGAGTCCGTTGAAGTTGTGGTTGGTCAGGGCGGTTCCGAGCGCGAGGCTGAGGCCGTTGACGTCGCAGTGGCGGCTGGCGAAGACGCCGACGCAGAGTCCGTTGACGTCGACGCATTCGAAGGGAATCTGGAGTGGCTGGAAGAGTCCGAGTCCGAGGACGTAGTTGGGTGCGTCCTTGCGGTTGCAGGCGGCCTTGGGGCAGTTGAGCTTCTTGGGGCAGACGAGCTGGCGGCTGCAGGCGGGCTGGCCGGGGCAGGCGTTGGCCTTGGGGGCCTCCTGCGCGAGCAGGGTGGTGGCGGCGACCGCGAGGGTCAGAGCAAGCAGTTTCTTGAACATCTGGGGTACCTCTCTCTCATGGTGCTGGGGTGGGGAATTGATGACGGGCGGGATGGCAGCGGGCCTATCTCGCCCACGGACACAAACGCCTTGAAACTATAATGTTCCTGCCGTTCTTGTAAAGCTCCAAGGGCGGTTCGCCGGCTCATTTTTTCGTCGTCAGAACGAGGCGTTGAGGATGAGCATGAACGGGACAGGCGACTGTCGGATGATGTTGGCGAGGCCAATCTGGAGGCCATTGAGGTTTTCGGCGACGTTGATGACGCCGAGCTGGAGTCCGCTCCAGTGCTGGGCGAGGTTGAGGATGCCGAGCTGGGCTCCGCTGGAGATGCCGCCGGCGCGGTTGAAGCAGGCGATCTGGAGGGCGTCGGTGCTGAAGTCGTTGCTGTTGACGTTGGCGATGCCGGCGATCTGGAGTCCGGAGAAGGCGCCGTCGACGGTGTTGAGGAGTCCGCCGATCTGGAGGGCGCTGGCGTTGCGTCCGACCTTGTTCCAGAGTCCGGCGATGGCGATGCCGGTGAAGTCGCCGTCGGTGATGCCGACGAGCGGCTGGAGGTCAAGGAAGCCGACGTTGGCGTTCTTGGCGGCGAGGATGGAGAGGCGGAGTCCGCCGACGCTGGCATTGGTGGGCGGGAACTGGATGGGAGGGACGAGTCCGAAGCCGATGGGGGACTCGAAGGTGGAGAGGGGCTTGAGGTCGTTGACGAAGATGTGCTGCCGGGGCTGGACGGTGACCATGGTGGCGGGCGCGGGCTGGACGGTGACCGTGGCGGCGGGCGCGGGCTGCGGCTGGACGAGGATGGGCTGCGGCGTGTGGATTTCGATGACCTGGGCGGAGAGCGCGGTGCCAGTCAGGAGGAGGGCGGCGAGGGTGGCGAGTGTCTTTTTCATGCTGTGGGTTCCTTATGGGGTGTGGGGGAGGTGCGGATGGAGGTCAGTTGGCGGGGACGAGCGCGAGGCGGAAGCCGACGTGTGAGCCACGGGTCTTGGGGGGCTGGCAGCGTCTGGCGGCGGAGCGGCAGAGGGTGGCAGGGAAGTCCCAGGAGCCGCCGCGGTAGATGCGGTCCTCTCCCTGTCGGCTTACGGGGTCGGTGAGTCCGTCGACATAGGTTTTGGTGACGACGAGTTCGTGGTCGTAGTCGAAGTCGGCGTTGTCGAGGCACCATTCGGCGACGTTGCCGAGCATGTCGTAGAGTCCCCAGGCGTTGGGCTTCTTCTGCGCGACCTTCTGGGTTCCGGGCGTTCGGGTCTCGTTGGGTCTTTTGGCGCGGTACCAGGCGATGTCGTGGAGGTTGGGGCAGTTGAGCCAGTCGCTGAGCTCCTGTCCGGAGGGGAGTGCGGCGGTGGAGCCGGCGCGGCAGGCGTATTCCCACTGCGCCTCGGAGGGGAGTCGGAAGACGTAGCCCTTGGGGATGGCTCCGGCCTTCCTTGCGTGTTCGGTGAGGCGTTTGCAGAAGTCCATGGCCTCCCAGTAGGTGATGGCGTAGACGGGGTGTCCGGGGCCGAAGCCGGCGGGGGTGCAGAAGCGGTTGGGCTCGCGCTTGAGCCACTGCTCCATGGTGATGTTGCGGAGGCTCTGCCATTGCGCCTGGGTGGTCTCGGTCTCGGCGATCCAGAAGCCCCGGAGGGTGACGGTGTGGCGCGTCTCGTCGGCGCGGTGTCCGGTCTCGTTCTCGGGGCTGCCCATGACGAAGGTTCCCGGCGGGCACCAGATGAGGGTGATGGCGCCGCCCTCGCCTGGCAGCTCGATGTTGAGGGTCTTGGTTCCCGGCTGCGGTGGGGAGGTCTGGGGCTGCGCCTGAGCGAGGGGCAGCGCCAGCGTCAGGAGTGCGGCGGAGAGCAGGACGGCGAGACGGCGTGTCAGCGGCGTTCGGGTGTTCATGGGGGAAGGGGCGTCGGCGTGTGGGGTGGATGTGGTTGTGGGGGGACGGGGTGGGCTTCAGAGTCCGCCGGTGATTTCGAGGACGGAGCCGGTGATGTAGGCGGCCTCGTCGGAGGCGAGGAAGAGGATGGCGTCGGCGACCTCGGCGGGCTTGCCGAAGCGCCTGAGGGGGACGTCGGCGCGGTACTTGGCGATTTGCTCGGGGGAGAGCGCGGCGATGAAGTCGGTGTCGATGAAGCCAGGCGAGACGGCGTTGACGGTGATGTTGCGTCGTGCGGTCTCGCGGGCGGCGGACTTGGTGAGGGCGACGATGCCGGCCTTGGAGGCGGCGTAGTTGGCCTGGCCCTCGAAGCCGAGCTTGCCGGAGGGGGAGGTTAGGTTGATGATGCGTCCGTGCCGTTGTCTCATCATGGCGAGGATGGCGAGCTTGGTCATGTTGAAGGTGCCAGAGAGGTTGACGTCGATGACGCTCTGCCAGTTGTCGCGGGTCATCATGGCGGTGACGGCGTCGCGGCGGATGCCTGCGGAGTTGACGAGGATGTCGAGGCGGGTGTCGGAGAGCTGGGCGAAGAGCTGTTCGCAGGCGCTGTAGTCGGAGACGTCGAGTCGGACGGTGTGGAGTCTGGGACGGAGGGTGTCGGGGAGGGCGGCGGCGAAGTCGTCGGCGGCCTGCTGGTTGCCGGCGAAGACGGCATGGACGGTGGCTCCGGTCTCGAGGAGTCGTCGGGTGACGGCGGCGCCGATGCCTCGGGTGCCGCCGGTGACGATGGCGGTCTTGCCTGTGAAGTCGAAGGTGAGCATGGTGTGTGGGGGATGGGTGGGGTTATTGGAAGCGGACGCGGTGGAGGGTTGGCTGGGGGAAGGATGGGAAGGCGTCGGTCAGCGTCTGGCGGATGCGTTCGGCGGCGTCGTCGGGGACGATGGCGAAGAGGGAGGGGCCGCTGCCGGAGACGTGGACGGTGAGGGCGTCGGCGTCGAGGAGGCGCTGGCGCATGAGGTCGAGGAGGGGGAATTTGCGGAAGAGGGCGTGTTCGAGGTCATTGCGGCAGAGGGCGGCGAGGGTCTCGGGGGAGGTCGGGTGACGCAGGGCGTCGAGGAGCGCCGGGAGTTCGGGGGCGTCTGCGGGTGGGGGCAGGCGATGGGCGAAGGACCAGGCGACGGGGACGGGGAACGCGGGGGTGAGGAGGAGGAGCGTGAGGGGCGCGGGTGCGGCGTCGATGGGGGCGAGGCGGTCGCCGCGTCCGGTGCCGAGCGCCAGGTGCGGGCGGATGAAGAAGGGGACGTCGGCGCCGAGCGTGGCGGCGATGGCCTCGAGCTGGCTGTCGGTCAGGCCGGTGCGGCAGTGGCGGTTGAGGAGGAGGAGGGTGGCGGCGGCGTCGGAGCTGCCGCCGCCGAGGCCGGCGGCGACGGGGATGCGTTTGGTGAGCTGGAGGCGGATGCGGGGCGTGAGGCCGGTGGCGCGGGCGAACGCCTCGACGGCCTTGAGGCAGAGGTTGGAGGCGTCGGTGGGGACGGCGTAGGGGCCGTCGGCCACGAGACGGGTGAGTGAGCCGTCGTCGGGGAGCGGCTCCAGGGAGAGGGTGTCGTGGAGGTCGGGCAGGGGGAGAAAGACGTTCTCGAGGTCATGGTAGCCGTCGGGACGGCGGGCGACGACCTTGAGGAAGAGGTTGACTTTGGCGGGGGCGTTGGCGTGCATGAACCTAATAGTGCGGACAGCGGGGATTTTCCAGCGAGACGACGGGGGAATTTTTGGTGTAGGTTTCTACTATAACGGGCGAAGGCTCTTTTGCGACATGGCGGTGGGGGGATTGTGTCGGTGTCGGTTGGCGGCGAGGGCGAGGCGGAGGGCCTGTGCGGGGGGGCGGGAGCCGTCGAGGGGGACGCAGGTGGCGTTGAGGCTGGTGGCGAGCTGGCGGAGTCGTTCCTGGGCGTCGGCCTGGGCCTGCGGGAGGGCGTTTCGGTCTTGGGGCAGGAGTGCGGTTCGCCGGCCGGTCTCGGCGTCCTGGAGTTCGGTGGCGGCGAGCGCGTCGAGCTCATCCGAGAGGGGGGGGAGGACTTGGGCGAGGAGCAGGTCGTGGCGACCGGCGAGCTGGGTGAGGGCGGGGGCGCAGTCGCCGCCCAGGAAGTCGGAGATGACGGCGATGCGCGCGGGGCGACGGGTCACGGCGCGGACGGCGCCCGGCAGGATGGCGAGGTTGGTGCGCGGGTGGGCGCTGGCGGGAGCGTCGAGGATGGCGGCGAGGGTGCGTTGGAGGGGACGGAGGCCAGGCTCGAGGCGCAGGCGTCGTTCGGGGCGGTCGGAGAGGAGGAGCAGGTCGGCGGAGTCGTCGTCGAGGGTGGCGAGGGCGCAGAGGAGGGCGGCGGTGGCGACGGCGAGGTCCCATTTTGGGGGATGGAGGGTCATGGAGCGGGAGACGTCGAGCACGATGACCTGTGGGATGGACTGTTCGGGCTGGAGCTGCCGGACGGTGATGGGGGCGTCGGCGGCGACGGAGGCCCAGCGGATGAGCCGTGCGTCGTCGTCGGGTCGGAAGTCGCGCAGTTCGGAGCCGTCGGTGCCGGCTCCCTGACGGAGGGGATGGGCGATGGCTCCGCAGCCGGCGAGGAGTTCGCGTCGCGTGCGGAGCGCCAGCAGGGTGGCGAGCTCCTGGAGCTGTCGTGTGCTGAGTGGCTGCTGTGGGGTGGTGGTCATAGGGAGGTCTGCCATTGGCCGGGCGCAGCGGCGAGGCGGTCAAGGGCGCCGGGCGCGAAGTCGAGCCGGATGATGGGGACGGTGGTCTGCAGGCGGTCGGCGGGGAGTCCGCTCAGGTGCAGGCAGGGGCCCTGGCGCCAGAACGAGGGCAGCTGCTCGACGGCGGCGCGGACGGGACTGCCGTCGAGGAGGAGCGTGGCGCGGACGGGCTGTTCGGCGATGGGTTCGAGCGACAGTCCGGTGCAGTTGCAGCCGTTGGGCAGGTGGACATAGAGGGTGTCGCCGCGGCGGGTGAGGAGGACGTCGCGGCTGGTGGTGAGGCGTGGGGCTGGCTGGGCGTGGACGAAGGCCTCGTGGGCTGTGGCGTACCAGGCGCCGATGTCGCGGAGGATGGCGGCGGCGGGTTCGGGGATGCGTCCGTCCTGGTCGGGGCCGACGTTGAGCAGGTAGTTGCCGCCCATGGCGAGGATGCGGTCGATGCAGCGGCAGAGGTAGGGGGCGGTGTGGTAGTCCTCGTCGCGGCGGTAGCCCCAGGCCTGTGCGCCGACGGACTGGCAGGCCTCGGTGAGTCGGCGGAAGGCGCCGCCCTCGGGGACCTGTCGTTCTGGGGTGGCGTAGTCGCCTGGGCCGAAGCCGCGGTCGTTGATGAGGATGCCGGGCTGGAGTTCGCGGACCATGGCGTTGAGGTCAGGGATGTCCAGGCGTGGGGGGATGTCCCAGAAGAGCTGCGCGAGGTCGCCGTAGCGGGTGCAGAGCTCGCGGATTTGGCTGCGGACATAGGCGATGTACTTGAGGAGGTCGGGCTGGTCGCCTGGGTTGGGGTGCGGGAGCTGGTGGTCGCCGCCGAGGTTGATGGCGTTGGGGTGGTGCCAGTCGGGGCAGGAGTAGTAGAGAGAGAGCCGGAGGCCGCGGCGGCGGCAGGCCTCGGCGAGCATGGCGACCACATCCTTGCCGAAGGGGGTTCGGGTGACTTTGTAGTCGGTGCAGTCGGTGTCCCAGAGGCAGAAGCCGTCATGGTGCTTGGCGGTGAGGCAGACGTACTGCATGCCGGCGGCCTCGGCGAGGTCGAGCCAGGCGTCCGGGGAGAAGTGGCGCGGGTTGAATTGGGTCATGAGGCGCTCGTAGTCCTGTTTGGGGATCTGGGCGCGCCATTGCTGCTGCTCGTGCCAGCCGGGGATGGCGTAGAGGCCCCAGTGGACGAACAGGCCGAGGCGGATGTCGGTGAAGAGCTGCTGGGTCATGGTGAGGTCAGGATGGGGTCAGGGATGGGTGGATGTGGCTTGGTGATGGCGTGACGGCGGCCGGGACAGCCAAAGCGCGCCGGCGGCGGCCAGGGCGGCGGCCAGGAGCAGGGGGCCGGTCAGCGAGACGGTGCGCCGGACGGGACGGAGGGAGGCGTGGTCTCGCAGGTCGGCGGCGATGGCCGACAGGGCGTGGGCGAGGGCGTCGGTGTCCTGGGCGAGATGGAGCTGGCCGCCGGCGGCGGTCGCGATGGCGGCGAGCTGGTCGGCGTCGAGAGGCTCGCCGCGCGCCTCATGGCGGAGGGTGCCGTCGGGTGCGGTGACGGGATGGAGGGCGAGCGGGCCGCCGATGGCGACGGCATGGATGGTGACGCCGTGGTTGGCGGCGGTTCGGGCGGCGTCGAGCGGCGCGGTGGCCGAGGCGTCGGTGTGGTCGACGCCGTCGGAGAGGAGGACGATGACCCTGGGGCCGTTGGGCGCGTGCTGGAGGGCGCGGTCGGCGGCGAGCAGGGCGACGCCGATGCGGGTTCCGTCCTGGAGCTGGTCGGTTCGGAGCTGCTGGAGGCGTTGCTGGAGTGTGTCCGGGCGGTCGGCGAGGGGGGCGACGAGGATGGCGTTGTCGGCGAAGGCGATGAGGGCGGTGCGGAGTCCGGGGACGTCGTTGAGGAGCTGGGCGAGGTGTCGTTTGGCGGTCTGGAGGCGTGAGGGGGGGAGGTCGGCGGGGCTGAGGTTGGGTGGCGGTGGAGTGGGGTGGGGCCAGTCCGAGGCGTCCATGGAGCCGGAGAGGTCGAGGGCGAAGGCGACGTTGATGGCCTCGTGCTCGCGTTGCGGGAGCGTCAGGGTGGCCGAGGGCGAGGTGGCGGCGTGGCCGGCGAGCATGGCGGCCACGGCGGTCAGCCAGAAGGGCAGTTGGCTGCGGTGCAGGGGGTAGGGGCGACGCTGCGGCAGCAGGTCGAGCGAGGACATCTCGGCAACGGGGCGCAGACGCCAGAGCAGCAGGGCGAGAAGCAGGATGAGGGGCGGCAGCATGTCTCGGGTCAGGGGTGCGGAGGGGCGGTGGCCTGCTGGTGGACGCGGGCGAGCAGGCGCTGAAGGTGCTGGGTGGAGGGGGGCGTTGGGGCGAAGCGGAGGGCGTCGAGGTTGCGGAAGAGGTCGGGGGCGGAGGCGCGGGTGATGGGGGGATGCTGCTGGGCGAGCAGGGAGGGGAGCTGGTCGAGGCAGTCGGGCGTCGGCTGGAGCCGGAGGAGGCGCCGGCGGGGGCGTCGGCGCAGCCAGAGCGTCGCGGCAACGAGGCCGAGCGGCGCGAGGACGGCGAGCGGGAGCCAGGGGAGGGAGGCACCGTGGGCGGGCTGGGCGGGTGGGGCGGGTGGCGGCGGCTCGTCGGGGAGGTCGGGCGGGAGCTGGGGGGTGAGTGCGGGGAGGGTGAGTCGGGCGTCCTGGAGGGTGAGGGTGGCGGAGGGGATGGGGGCGAGGGTGGAGACGATGAGGGTGAGCGTCTGCCGCCAGCGTGGGCCGCGCCAGCCGATGCCGTCCAGCTGGGTGGTGGTTGGGCGAGTGAGGAGGAGTCCGTCGGGGAGTCCGGAGAGGTCGCGGGGGGTGGTCGGCGGGCGCAGCGCGGAGACGGTCAGCTCCAGCTGGAGTGGCTGGCCGGCCTCGGGGCGGACGGGCCAGGGCTGTGGCAGGCTCAGGGTGTGGCGTGGCGGGAGGATGGCGGCCAGCGTCAGCCAGGCGGCCAGGGCCAGGACGGGCAGGAGGGTGATGGCGGCTCGGCGGGTGGTCGTCATGGCGCCAGGAGGAGGGGGGCGGTCTTGCCGTCCGGCGTGAGGCGGACGGCGGTGATGGCGCCGGTGAAGTCGAGGCCGGCGATGCTTGCGGGCTGTCCGGGTGTGCGGTTGAACGCGATGAGGAGCCGTGTGTGGTCGTGGAGGGTGGCGGTGACGAGCTGTGCGGAGCCGTTTTCGGTGAGGGTGAGCGTGGGGGTGGGCGTCTGGTCGGCGCTGCGCTGGGGGTGGAGGACGGAGACGAAGGTGGTCTCGCGGGTGGGCTGGCTGGCGGCGCGGAAATGGAACTGGTCGACGAATTTGGCGGAGGGCAGGACGTTGGGCGGCGGGTCGAAGGTGGAGGTCTGGCTGAAGGTCAGCGACTGTGGGGCGAGGAAGGTGGTGGTCAGGCGCGCCTTCGGACGGCGGATGACGACGGTCTGGGCCTGCTCGTCCAGGGTCATGGCGTCGGTGGCATGCAGGCAGAATTCGAAGGAGCGCGGCGTCTCGGAGGCGAGGGAGTCGCGGATGACGATGAGGTCAGGCATGATGCGGACGACCTGTCGGATGGCCGTGGTGAGCTGTCCGCCGTAGGCGGCGGTGGCGTCGCCGGTGAAGGCGAGGGCGTCTGGGGTCTGGAGGAACTGGGTGATGTGGCCTTTGGCGGCGGCGCCGCGTCGCTGTCCCTGTCCGCCGTCGAAGGTGATGCCGCACTTGGCCTTGGTCTGCCGTGTCCAGCGGTCATGGTGGGGTGAGCTGTAGAATTCGTAGTGGCCGGTGGGGATGGCGAGGGGTTCGCCGAAGGCGGCGAGCGTGAAGCAGTTCTGGTCGTTGTGGCCGTGGGAGACGGCGCCGTAGGGTGAGGAGCGGAAGAGGAGGGAGATGTTGTCGTCGCCGGCGTCGAGGCGGGTGTTGGAGGCGACGAGTCCGACGGCGGGGAAGAGTCTGGCTGGGGGGAGGCTGTTGGGCGGCTGGGGCTGGGTGTCGGTTGGGGACAGGGCGAGTTCGAGGAGGCTGGTGCCGCGGTTGGGGCTGTAGCCGTGCTGGCGGGCATACCAGAGTAGGAGGGGGTCGTCGAGGAGTCGTCCGAAGACGCTGATGAGTCGTGGGAGCCGGAGCGGTCGTGCCTGGTCGCCGTCGCCGAAGGGGGAGAGGACGGACTGCGGGGGGCAGAGGTAGAGGAAGTGGTAGGGGGTGGCGGCGAAGAAGGGCTTCCGGATGAGGTCGATGCCGGTGGCGTTGCGCAGGGCGACGATGAAATGGAGGGCGAACTCCATGTAGTAGCTCCAGTAGTGGGGACCCTCGTTCCAGCCGCCGTCGTCGTGTCCCCAGGCGGGGTAGACGCCCCAGTAGATTTTGAGGATGTAGTCGAGCCAGGTGGCCATTTCGGGGTGTTCGGGGAGGAGGGTGAGGCAGGCTTCGCCGAGGAAGCCGATCTGGCGTCCGAGATGGGACTCGAAGGGGTTGTTCTCGTAGTTGCGTCGGCGGAGGAGGTCGTAGATGGCCTTGGCTCGGGTGACGATGCAGCGCTCGACGCGCTGGCGTTCCTCCTGGGTGTAGAGCTGCCGTGTCCAGTCGTAGGCGCGGCAGCCGCGCATCATGATCCACATGGCCGGCTCGTCGTTGTGGAAGGTGTTGGTGGGGCCGTCGGGGTTCCAGGCGAAGAAGTGGAGGACGCGCCGTCGCGCCTCCTGTCCGCAGCCCTCGTCGCCGGTGAGGAGGAACGCGAGGGCGGCGGTCTCCATGCGGTCCATGGGGGGGCGGGTGCGGCGGAAGACCTCCGTGTAGGCGCGGGCGCGGTCCTTGCCCTTGGGGAGCCAGTCGGGCTCCTCGACCAGCGGCTCGCCGGCCCAGCGGCGCACCTCGGCGATGCGTCCGGCGGCGAAGCCGTGAAGGTCGCCCCCTGGCGCCGTGCGGCGGCGCAGCTCGGCCAGGCGCTCCGGCGGGAAGAACAGGCGCGGCGTCTCGCGGCGGATGGCCGACCGCCAGTCCGACGGGAAGGGCCACTCGCGTGCGTCCGTAGGCACCGTGAAGCGGCGCGTTCGGCTCCAGAGCTGGCCCAGTTGCGGATGGCGGTACCCGACGCGCCAGTGCCAGTCGCCGGCGGCCAGCGGACGCTCGAGCACCTCGACGCCCCAGGGAAGCCCGTCGCGGACGACGAGGCTGTCGCCCGTGAAGTCGGGGCGGCGGCAGACCTGGAGCGTATGGAGCGTGGTCGGGCTGACGGGCGCCCAGCGGAAGGGCGGCGGATTGACGGTGACGGTGGCGCCGTCGGCCGGATGGTAGGGCAGGCGGCGCATGTCCAGCGGCGGCAGATCCAGTCCGGAGAGCCGCTGGCGCACCTCGGCGGGCAGACGCTGCAGCTCGTCGCGCCGCAGCACCGTGAGGCTGGCGTCGTCCCAGTGCGTCTCGCCCGGCGTCAGCCAGTGGAACAGTTGCAGCTGCGCGAAGTGCGCCGCCTCCGGACGGGCAAAGTGCAGCGGCCCCGTGTCGCGCCAGTCCGCCGACGGCGCGAAGAAGCGCTGCTCCAGACCCATCTCCTTGCCGGCGGCGTCGAACCAGTGCAGGCGCAGCGAGGCGCCGCGCTGGCTGTCGGGCGCGGTGTCGCGCGTGCGGTAGCTGGCCTGGACGACGACGAACGCCGTCTGCTCCGGCAGCCGGACGCGCTGGCGCCAGGCCTCGCGCCGCTTCGCGTCCGTCGAGCGCAGCCGGGCGAAGCGCCGGCCCGAGCGCGCGTCGTCACCCTGGCCGACCAGACAGTCGCCGCCCGTGCCGAAGTCGCAGGCCTCCCAGCCGGGGAGAGCCGCGCCGTCGCCGGACTCGAAGTCGCTGTTGCGCAGCAGATTGGCCGGAAGCAGTGAGCCGACGAGAAGAAGCAGCGCCAGAAGACGCCGGGGATGGGTCGCTTTCATGGGCAGAATTCCGCAGGGTTGACGTCATGCGCGGGGACGACACGCCCCTCGGACAGTGAGTGAGCGAGTGGGAGCGGTCACGCAGCCACTAAATTTGCCCCCTCATTCCCCGATTGCAAGAAGACGCGGAGCATACTATTTTTCTGCAGACTTTTTTTGCTGGTGGCGGTTGACGGATGGCAAAGAGGATATACGTTATAAAAAAAGCTATGATATTGTCGCTAGTGGCTGGCTGTGGCCAGGGCGGGGATGCCTGGCGCGGCGGTTGCAGGGTGATTTTCGTTTCACGGAAGAAGGAGCTGGAGCTGGCTATGGAAAGAGGGCTGAGGACGCTGGTGTCGCTGTCGCTGTTGCTGTGTGTGTGCCTGTGGGGCGTCTCGCCGGTCTGGCGTCTGCCGCTGGACGGGACGGCGGAGGTTCTGGATGCGTCGGGGAAGGTGGTCGGCGCGGGGGTGACGCACGGCGCGGCGAAGTATGTGCCGGGGGTGCAGGGGCAGGGGCTGGAGGTGCGTCGGCAGGCCTACGACCAGGTCACCGCGCTGAACATCACGAAGCTGCCCCAGGTCAACGCGACGGACGGCACGGTCTCCTTCTGGTTCAAGCCCAACTGGCGCGAGAACGACGAGGGCGGCAGGACCATCTTCGCGGGCCGAGACGCCGACTGGAAGGGCTTCCGCTTCTACCTGAACAAGCGCAAGGCCGGCGGCATTGAGCTCAGCGTCGTCTCCCCGAAGCAGGTCCAACTGCTGTGCAGGAACATCCTGAAGCGGGGCGAATGGCAGCACATCGCCTTCACCTGGGAACAGGCCGCCAGCCAGGTGCGGCTCTTCGTCAATGGCCGCGAGGTCGCCACGCGAACCCTCCCCGGCGCCCTGGCGCGCTACCATGAGGCCAGACCCGTCTGCCTCTTCCTCGGCGCCGAGCAGTACGACCGCTTCAAGACCGAGGTCGGCGAGGGCGTCTACGACGACATCCTCTACTATGACCAGGCGCTCTCGCCCGAGGACATCTTCCTCCTGGCCAGCGGCGGCGAGCGGCAGAGGCTCGTCCCGGCCGACCTCTCCGCCGTGACCGCCGACCACGACACCGGCCATGTCGCCCTGGCCTTCGTCTCCGGCTCGGCCTCCTACGGCGGCCCGCGCAAGCTGTTCCGCCTAGCCGGCGCCGGCGGCATCCCCATCACCGTCACCGCCATGGGCGCCTCCCGGCGGCTCAGCCTCGTCGCCGAGACGCCCGACGGCGCACGATCCGTCGAGACCAGCTACTCGCTCCAGCTCGACCAGCCCCATCGGCTCGAATTCCGGCCGGACGGCACCCGCCTCGCCTGGTGGCTCGACGACGCCCTCCAGGGCACCCTCGACCTCCCCACGCCCTTCGGCGCCCTCGCCTCCCTCGAGCTCGCCGATGACATCGCGCTCCGTCCCCCCGCCGCCGTCCCCTCCGCCGAGGACCGCAAGGCCCTCGCCGACACGGCGACGAGCGCCATGGAGGCGGCCATGTGGACGCTCGACGACGCCGAGCGCCGCCAGTCCGGCGTCCGCAGCGGCGTCTGCCTCAACAACTACTGGCGCGTCAAGCTGGACAACGACTACCGCTATGCCCCGCCGGCAGGCCCCTGGGGATACCAGCGCGTCCCCGGCAGCTTCCGCTCGCCGCTCTATGCCATGCACGTGGAGCAGGACGGGAAGCTGAAGTCCGAGGGCTTCACCTGGCAGGGACAGGAGCTCGTCAAGTACCGCGTCGGCTGGTATCAGCGCGTCTTCACAGTGCCGTCTGGCCTGCGTTCGCCCGACGGCCGGCTCTTCCTCCACTTCACCAACCTCAATGCCGACAATGGCCGTGTCTATCTGAACGGTCGCCTCATCGACGAGTTCCGGCAGGACGACCCCTGCTTCACCATGGTGCCGAACAGCCGTCGCCTGGACGTCACCGACCTGCTGTCGGGGGACGGGCCTCATGTGGTCACCGTCTATCTGGACCGCAGGCTGGTCGGGCTGTGGCGCGGTGTCCCCAGCATCGGCGACCACCAGGAGATCGCGCTGGACGACGTGTGGCTGGAGTCGGCGCCGTCCCCCGTGTCCGTGCGGACGGTGACGGCGCTGTCGTCGTACCGCCGGCGCGAGGTGACGCTGCGTGTGCGGCTGGGGAACCGCTCCGGGGAGCGTGGGGAGGCGTCGGTGCGCGCGGTGTTCCGGCGCGAGGGTCAGGAGCGCGTGTTCGCGGCGCCTGTCCGTCTGACCGGCGAGCGCGAGCAGGTGGTGGTCTTCACCTCGCCGTGGAAGGACGCGGCGCTGTGGGACTGCGAGACGCCGAACCTGTATGAGCTGCATGCGGAGGTGCGCTCCGGCGAGCGTGTGCTGGACACCAGCCCCGTCCGCCCGTTCGGCTTCCGCGAGATGTGGATTGATGGCGGCAAGCTGATGCTCAACGGGCGCCCGACGCGTCTGCGGATGTGGTCCTGCCCCGGCCAGGATCGCCTGCGGCAGTACTTCGGGCTCCGGGACACGATGGGCCAGTTCGTCCGCCACATCAAGACGATGAACTACGACTCGGTGCGGACCAACCCGTTCGGCAAGTCCTCCCAGGTGGGGTATCGGTTCTACTTCGAGGAGTGCGACCGCCAGGGCGTCTACAACGTCACGGGCATGCCGCCCTACGCGGGCGGGGACGTGGAGGCGTACCGCCGTCAGGTGGAGCGCTATCTGGATGCGTATGGCGGCCATCCGAGCATCGTGATGTGGTACACGGACTTCAACACCTGCAGCTATGCGTGGAACCAGGATCCCGCCAAGCTGACCGACCTCGACTACGACCCGCCGGCGAAGCGCCACGCGCGCGCCCTGGCGGCACAGGCGGAGTCCGTCATGAATGGCCTTGACCCCACCCGCGAGGCGATACGCCACGCGGGCGGCAACGCCGGCAAGGCGTTCGGCTCGATGAACTACCAGTCCTTCGGCACGCCGCTGCAGGAGCAGGAGGACTGGCCGCGGCAGTGGGCGGCCAACCCGCGCCAGCCGCTGTTCTCCATCGAGTGCGCGTTCCCGTACCCGAACCAGTTCTGGCACTTCGACCATCCCGAGCTGGGCTCGCTCTGCGCCGAGCACGCCGCGCGCTATTTCGGCGACGAGGTCTACCGCGACGAGAGCCGTCCCGTCCCCAACGCCGCCGTCTGGCTCCATTCGCCCTATGCGCGCTGGGACGAGAACTACCGTCGGCTCTCCGCCCTCCACTACCGCAACGTCGTCCGCGCCTGGCGCGCCTATGGCGTCACCTGCATCGGCGACTTCCCCGGCGGACGCGACATGTGCCAGGTGTTCCGCACCTATGACCAGCACAACGTCATCTACGGGCGCGACGACCGCGTCAAGACCGCCGGCCTCAAGCCCGATGTCCTCACCGGCTGGAGCGAGACCCAGCGCCATCTCCTCAGCGACTACACCCAGCCCGACGGCAACTTCGAGGATGTCCGCTACGCCTTCGCGCCGCTCCTCGTCTACCTCGGCGGCCCCGCCGCCGACTTCACCAGCAAGGAGCATGCGTTCTTCGCCGGCGAGGCGTTCGAGAAGAGCATCATCGTCGTCAACGACCACACGCGCTCCCAGCGCCTCGACTGCCGCTGGGAGCTTGTCTCCGGGGGGCAGGTCGTCGACCGCGGACAGGTGCGGCGGACGATCGAGGCCGGCGCCATCGGCAAGTGGCCGCTGAAGCTGCGCGCCCCCGAGGTGTTCAGGCGCACGGAGGGCGAGCTGCGCCTGACCGTCCTGCGCGACGGCCGTCTGCTCTGCGAGGACCGCTTCGCGCTCCAGTTCTTCCCTGTCCATCAGCCGCCGTCCTTCTTCCAGCCTTCGGTCAGCGTGTATGACCCGGCGGGCCGCACGACGGCGATGCTGCGCCAGGCGGGGCTGCCGTTCCGTGAGGCGCGGACGCTGGCCGATGTCCGCGCGAGCCGGCTGCTGATTGTGGGCGCCGGCGCCCTCCGGGACAGCAATCCCGAGCTGCTGCAGGAGGTCGAGCGCAGCGGACTGCTGGAGCGCGGGCTGAAGCTGCTCATTTTCGAGCAGTCCGCCTGCAACCTCGCCAACCTGGTGTTCGAGTCGCCCAGCTACCGGCAGGCGTTCGTCCGCCGCGCGGACAGCCCCTTCGTCCGCGGCCTCACGGACGCCGACTTCAGCGACTGGCGTGGCAAGGCCATGTCCGTTCCCGAATTCGTCGTCAGCGCCGAGAACACGCCCCATTATCCGCGCTCGAAGTGGAAGTGCGGCAATGGCGGCATTGTGGCGGGCAATGTCATCCGCAAGCCCAGCCACGGCAATTTCCGCACCATCGTCGACTGTGGCTTCAACCTGATGTTCGCGGGGCTGCTGGAGCTGACGCGCGGCCATGGACAGGTGGTCTTCTGTCAGCTCGACGTCACGGGGCGCTATGGCGTCGACCCCGCCGCCACCCAGTTGGTGGACAACCTGCTGACCACGATGACCGAATGGAACGCGCCCGTCGGGCCGCAGCGCGTCGGCTATCTGGGAGACGCGGAGGGCCAGAGGCTGCTGGACCGCATGGGCATGGTCTACAAGGTCCTCGACAGCCGGAACCCCTATGCCGTCTCGCACCAGCAGGTCGTCGTCATCGGCCCCAACCACGGCATCGCGGCCGAGCAGCTCGATGCGTTCCGCCGCCAGCTGGCCCAGCGCACCGCCATCGCGCTCCCCGGCGCCGATTTGTCCCTGCTGCAGGGCTCCATGTCCGTGGGCCGGAAGCTGCTGTTCCGTGCCCGGACGCCGGCGGCGGGCGATGTCGTCTTCGCCGGCATCCCCGAGGCCGACCTCTACTTCCGCGAGGCGATGGAGCTGCCGGTCGTGACGGGACAGCCCGACTGGACCGTCGCCACCAGCCCCGCGCTCTTCGCCAAGCTGGACATCGGCACCAATGCCCACCTCGTCCTCGCCGTCGCCCCCGACGACGTCAAGGGACTCTGGAACAGCGAGAAGGTCGCCCGCGTCTGGTCGACGCTCCTCACCAACATGAACATCGGCCTCGGACGCGACCTCCAGCTCTTCACCGCCTCCAAGGCCCGCCACAACACCCTCCAGATGAGGCTCGGCAGCATCAGCCTCGAACAGGCCGAAATCCGCTTCGATCCCGAGAACCTCGCCCAGCCCGATGCCCAGGACGGCTATCAGCCCTATCAGCTCGGACTCTCCTGGGAAAGCCGCGGCTTCACCCAGAACAACCCTCACTACGTCTATCCCTCCAACACCCCCGCCAGCCTTAAGAAGATGTACGACGGCTACGCCTGGGTGCGCTGCCGCACCGTCATCCCCGAAACCTGGCGCAACTCCAGGGTGCGCCTCGTCGGCGGACCCATCGACGACGCCGACTGGACCTACCTCAACGGACACAAGATCGGCGAGACGCTTCTCGACAAGCACCCCGACGGCTACAAGCTCGTCCGCGACTACGAGGTTCCCCCCGAGGCCATCCGCTTCGGCGCCGAGAACACTCTCCTCATCCGCATCTACGACCGCTGGGGCGACGGCGGCGTCACCGGCCCCCTCCACCTTGTCGCCGAAGACCGCAACGCCACCGACGCCTGGTCTCCCTACATCGACCAGCTTGACTTCTACGACGTCGACGCCTTCCACAACTGGTGAGGCGATTGCCCCGGTCAGGGGAGGCTCCCTGTTCCGCAGGGCGTCTCCCCCCCCCCGATGGGCCGGAGGACGTCAGACACTGAACAAGGCGCCACGCGGCGGCTCCTGCCGGTGGCAGACGCTCACGCACGATATGACCGAAAGGAAAGAATTGATGGCAAGAATTATGACAATCATGCTGCTGATGGGCAATGTGGCCCTCTCGGGTGCGGCGCTGCTGGAGGCGGAACGCTGGAGCGGCCACCCCGACGGCGGGACGCCGCCCGCCATCAGCGCCGTGGAGGACGGACTGCGCTTCGACTACCGGCCGCGGGGAGCCAACAACTGGGGCAATGCGCGCCTGGACGGCTTCACGCTGCAGCCGCATCATACGGGCATCCGCTTCGAGGTGCTTGTCGAGGAGGCCGAGGATGCGGCCGCCATGCACCTCTGGCTGTTCGAGGCGGACGGCGACGCCTGGATGACGCGGGTCGTCTTCGAGGACGGGCACGGACTGCCGTTGGTGAAGGGACAGTGGCGTCCGGCCCATGTCGCCTTCGGGACGCTGAACTACCAGCCACGCGGCGACGGCAGGCGCGACTTCATGTCCGTGAACCGGCTGCTGCTCGGCCTCAACTTCGGCAGGGTGTCGGTTCGCGTCCGCAATCTGCGCCTGGAGGGCGTGGAGAGCCGTCCGGTGGCGCTGCGTCGGAGTCTGGCTTCGGACTGGCGCCACCCGGGTGAGCGTGGACGCCGCGTGGGCGTCTTCTGCGAGGAGGGGCTGCATGGGGCGCGTGGCGTGGCGCTGGCGCGGCGGCTGGAGTCGCGCCTGACGGCCGCCGGCTATCCGGCGGTGCTGCTGGGCGCGGGCGATGTGGCCGACGCGACCATCCTGAACCGCGAGGCGCTGGATTTGCTGGTGCTTCCCGAGGCCGCGCCCTTTCCGGCTGCGGCCCAGGAGACGCTGCGGCAGTTCCTCAAGGGCGGCGGACGCTTCCTGGCGCTGGGAGGCTATCCGTTTGACCGGCTGCTGACGCGGACGGAGCAGGGCTGGCAGCGCATCGGCCAGGGCGTCGTGGCCGCCGAGGTCGGCAAGGCCGTCACCCAGGGACTCAACACGCGCTACGGTCAGCCGGGCGACACGATGAGGCTGTCGCCCGAGCAGTTGGGCGTTTGCGACCCATCCTTCCTGCTGCGTCATGCGGTGCGCCTGGTGACGGCTTCTGACCAGGCGTGGGTGACGGAGCGGCTGGAGGTGCCTGGTGCCTTCGAGGGGCCTGCCGCCGTGACGATGACGGGCAGCAACAACCCCGTCTTCCCGAACGTCTGGGGACGGAGCGTCACGCTGCTGGAGACGCAGGACGCCTATGGGCGTCCGCGCGGTCCGGCCGCCACGGTGGTGCTGAACCACGCGGGGCCCTATGCGGGCTCCGCGTGGGGGCTGGTGACGCCCGACTGCTCGGACTGGCTGGATGGCGGCCAGCCGCAGTTGGAGCGGGTGCTGCTGACGATGGTCGACCGGCTGCTGTCGACCTCCTACCTGGTGGGCACGGACAGCGACCATCCGGCGGTTTCGCCGGGCGAGACGGTGCGGCTGAGCGCGTCCGTCCATGTCGAGGGCGCGGGCGAGGCGGAGGTGCGCTTTCTGGTCGATGGCCGTCCTGTGGGGACGGCTCGGGTCTCGGGGACCGGGCGAGTCCGCCGCACGGCGGACGGCGTGCCCTACGAGGTGCCGTCCGGGACGGAGGCCAGCTTCGCGGAGGTGACGGTCGAGCTGTGGCAGGATGGGCGTCGGCAGGACGTGATGCGTAGCGGTCTGGTCATCCGGCAGCGCCGCAACGTGCAGGCGGGCGTGTCCATCGCGCTCCGGGACAACTACTTCGAGCTGAACGGCAGGCCCACGTTCTTCGCCGGCGTCAACACGACCGGCATGATGTGGTATTCCGCCAACGAGAATCCGCTGGTCTGGCGGCGTGACTTCGCGTCCATGCGCGACCATGCGATGAACACGCTGCGCATTCTGCACTTCTCGCCGTTCTGCCGTGTGCCGGGCGCCTACAGCCATCGGAGCACGGATCTGCGGGCGCATCCCAGGCGCACCATGGACCAGACGGACGCCATTGTCCAGCTCGCCCAGGAGAACCAGGTGATGGTCTTCCTGTCGCTGCACGACTGGCTGCCCCTGGACGAGAGCGACGAGTCGCTGGCCGCGCAGGCGGAATGGAACCGCTTCTGGGTGTCCCGCTACGCCCAGGTGCCGGGGATGCTCTACGACATCCAGAACGAGCCGTCCACCTCGCTGAAGAACACGGCGGTGCTGATGCCGCTGTTCGAGCGTTTCCTGACGGAGCGTCACGGCAGCGTGGCCGCCGCGCAGGCGGCCTGGGCGGCCAGCGGCGCGGGGACGGAGCTGACGCTGGCGCCGCCCTCCTGCGGCTGGCGTGACCTGCGTCTCCGCGACGTGGAGCAGTTCCGCGCCTGGGTGTTCCTGCGCTGGACGAAGGCCAACATGGCCGGCATCAAGGCCGGCAACCCCAAGGCGCTCGGCACGGTCGGGTATCTGCAGAACCTCCATGCGTCGGACAAGCACCTGGGCACCCAGGCGCAGGACTTCGCCAATGTCCACCATTACGGCGAGCTGGGCAACCTGCGCGCCGTGCTCAAGCTCATGGATCGGCGCTGGAGCGGGCGCAGCCTCTCGCTCGGCGAATTCGGCAGCCGCGTCGCGCATCAGGCCCGCAACAATGGCTTCTGGGGCGACCCCGCCGAGGCCTCCATCCGCCATTACCTCGGCGTCGGTCACAGCGTCCTCGGCATGGGGGGCTCGTTCCTCGCCGCCTGGTCATGGAAGGATTTCCAGGATTGTGTCTTCCCCTGGGGCATCAACCATGCCGACCTGACCGCCAAGCCCGTCCTGGAGGCCTACCGCAACATGATGCTCACCTTCCGGACGCTCCGTCCTGTGTATGAGCCGCCCCAGACCTATCTCGTCGTGCCGGATGGGTTCCGGTTCGGCGACGGCACCGCTGCCATCCATGAGGCCATCCGGCGCTCGGCGGACGCGCTGCTGCGCTGCAACGTGCCCTTCAGCGTCATCAGCGAGTGGACGCTGGATGAGCTGCCGGCGGAGGCGACCACGCTGGTCTGGCCGCTCTGCTATGGCGCCAAGGACGAGACGTTTGAGCGTGTCGCTGCCTGGGTCGGGCGCGGCGGACGGCTGCTGCTGACCGGCGATCCCCGCTTCGGCTATGCCCGTCAGCCCGACCGCCTTGACCGACTGTCCCGGCTGGGGCTGGCGACGGCGCTGCCGCCGCTGCCGCCGGACGCGCCGTCATCCGCCGATGCGTCGACGCCTCTGCTCAGCGGCGACGGCCGTGTCCTCTGGCTTCCGGAGCCCATCGAGCTGCGCGACCCTGGCGACCAGCGTCTCCGGGAACTCTATAGGCGCTTCCTCGATGAGGTGGCTCGGACGCCGCGCCTGCGCACCGTCCCCGACGATGGGCAGTTGCTGCTGTTCCAGCAGCGCACAGCGGATGGCGTGGCGCTGGTCGCCGTCAATGCCTCGGTCGAGGCGCGCCGCGTCGAGCTGCCGGCGATGGGGGCGCGTCCGTCGGTGTCGCTGGAGGTGGCGGCGGGTCGGACGGGCTTTGTCCAGTTCTCCGGGCGACAGGTGGTTGCCCTGAACTGCCAGGGCGAGCTGCGTGTGGATGGTGCGACGGTCTGCTCGGGGAACCGTGATGTGGCGGTGCTGGCGCTGGATGGCCGCGACGTGCGCGTCAGCGGCATGCGGCTGCTGGCCCCCTATGCGTTGGGCGCGGCGCATGGCGTCGCGTCGGCGCCCGGACTGCGGCGCGAGGCCGGCGAATTCCGGCATGGGCACTGGACGGTGCTGACGGCGCAGCCGCAGGACGATGACGCGGCGCTGGCATTGGATTTGCGTCTGGAGGCGACGGAGGCGCTCCTGCCGGAGGCGCGTCGGCGGCTGGAGGCGCTCCTGAAGATGTCCTGGGAACAGGACGGCAGCGGTGTGAAGCAATCAGACAAGGACAGCAAGCGATGAGGACAAGCATGAGACAGAATTTTCTGGGAATGGCGATGGCGATGTGCTGTGCGGGATTGGGCGTGACGGAGATGGCGGCCGAGGCGCGTCAGGCGGTCGAGTGCCAGGTTCGGCAAGGACTGCCCAACTTCTTCCGCCTGGCGGAGTCGGGTTCGCGTCCGATACGCGTCGGGTACTTCGGCGGCAGCATCACGGCGGCGGAGGGCTGGCGTGTCCAGTCGCTACAGTGGCTGAGGCAGCAGTTCCCGAAGGCGGAGTTCCAGGAGATACACGGCGCCATCAGCGGCACCAATTCGACGCTGGGTGCGTTCCGCCTCCAGCGCGACATGCTGTCCCACAAGCCTGACCTGCTGTTTGTCGAGTTCGCCGTGAACGACGGCACCAGCACCACGCCGACGCTGAAGGCGATGGAGGGCATCGTCCGCCAGGCCTGGCGCAGCAACCCCGAGATGGACATCTGCTTCGTCTACACCCTCTGCGAGTGGATGATCGGCACCTACCGTAAGGGCGAGCTGACGCCATCGGCCGCCTGCATGGAGACCGTCGCCGACCGCTATGGCATCCCCAGCGTCTGCTTCGGCCTGGAGATCGTCCGGCGACTGGATGCCGGCAAGCTCATCTTCCGCTCGCAGGTGGACGCGGACGCGCGCGCCGCAGCCTGGGAGCAGGGCATCTGCCACTTCAGCGGCGACGGCACCCATCCCTACGGCGACACGGGCCATCGCATCTACACGGACGTCCTCGGACGCTCCCTGCAGGCCATGCGCCAGGCCGTCGCGCCGGCCTTCGTCAAGCACCGGCTGGAGCAGCCGCAGCGTCCCGACAACCTCGAATTCGCTCGGATGGTGCCGATGGCGCAGGGGACGATGACGGGTCCCTGGCGCCGCATGGACTCCGGCAAGGAGCAGCCGGCCCGCTCGTTACGCAACCGGATGCCGGAGATGTGGGTCGCCGGCCCCGGCGCCGTCCTCGAATTCACGTTCAAGGGGACGGAGTGCATGATCTACGACCTGACGGGGCCGGACTGCGGCTGGGTGTCCGTCACGCTGGACGGCAAGGAGGTGGCCCGCAGCGAGCGTGTCACGAAGGATGTCTGGGCGCACTGCTACATCCTGCGGCTGCTGACGGTCGGCACGGGGCTTCCCGACCAGGCGCACACGGTGCGCCTCGAGGTGCTGCCGGAGAAGTGCCCGAACAAGCTGACCTACCTGAAGAACAGCATGAAGCCAGAATTCCAGGCGCTGACGGCGGAGTCGCTGGCCGCCTCGCCCTACAACGCCCAGAACTGGTACACGGCGAACATCCTGCTGGTCGGCGAGATCGTCAGGCCATGACGAGAGGGGCTTCTGTGCCTGTTCCTTCCCGGACGTTGAGTTGAGCCAGTCACATTCTTTTTCTTGAGGAGTTTTCTGCTGATGTTTTTCGTTGGCTGTCATTTGTCTGCCTCGGGCGGTTTCATGGCCATGGGGCGGACGGCGCTGGAGATAGGCGCGAACACGTTCCAGTTCTTCACTCGCAATCCACGTGGGGGCAAGGCGAAGGAGCTGTCCGCCGAGGATGTGACGGCGTTTCGCGCGTTTGCGGCCGAGCATGGCTTTGGGCCGCTGGTGGCTCATGCGCCCTACACGCTCAACGCCTGCGGCGCCGACCAGAAGGTGCGCGACTTTGCGCGGATGGTCATGGAGGATGACCTCCGGCGCATGGAGGCCATCCCCGGCAACTACTACAACTTCCATCCCGGAAGCCATGTGGGGCAGGGCGTCGACGAGGGCATCCGCATCATCGCCGGACTCCTCAATGCCCTGGTCTCGCCTCAGCAGACCACGACGGTGCTGCTGGAGACCATGGCCGGCAAGGGCTCCGAGGTCGGCGGACGCTTCGAGGAGCTGCGGCGCATCATCGATGCGCTCAAGGTGCCCGAGAAGGTCGGAGTCTGCCTCGACACCTGCCATGTCAGCGACGCCGGCTACGACCTCATTGGCGACCTCGATGGCGTCCTCGACGAATTCGACCGCGTCGTCGGTCTTGACCGCCTCAAGGCCATCCACCTGAACGACAGCATGAACCCCAGGGGCGCCCACAAGGACCGCCATCAGGTCATCGGTGGCGGCGAAATCGGCCTTGAGCCCATCGTCCGAGTCATCAATCACCCCAGGCTCAAAGACCTGCCATTCATCCTCGAGACGCCCAATGAACTCGATGGCTACGCCCGCGAAATCGCCCTCCTCAAACAGCGGCGCGAACAGCCCTGACACATGCGGCAAAACGACTCGTCCCACCGCTGGAAAAATCGCGAGTCCGGGCTATATTTTTATATCATCTAAATGGATCTCACAAGGTCTCCATCGTGTCTGTGTGACCGATGGTGGATTTCAGGTGGGGAGCGTCCGACAGGCAGTCGGGTCAGCCGAGTCGCGAGGTTCTGGCACGCCGGTCGAGCGCTTCTCAGGCATAACGTGGCACTCTGCAACAGAAGGAAGAAGGAACCATGTCAGGTCGTATCGTATTGAACAACATCTCGTACCACGGCAAGGGCTCGATCAGCAACATTGTCGATGAAGTCAAGAGCCGCGGCCTGAAGAAGGCCTTTGTCTGCTCCGACCCCGACCTGGTGAAGTTCCACGTGACGAGCAAGGTGACGGATCTGCTGGAGAAGGCGGGCATGGCCTACGAGCTGTACAGCAACATCAAGCCGAACCCCACGATTGAGAACGTCCAGACGGGCGTGGCCGCGTTCAAGGCCTCCGGCGCCGACTACATCATCGCCATCGGCGGCGGCTCCTCCATGGACACCGCGAAGGCCGTCGGCATCATCATCAACAACCCCGAATTCGCCGATGTCCGCAGCCTCGAGGGCGTGGCCCCGACGAAGAACAAGGCCGTGTTCACCATCGCCGTCCCGACGACCGCCGGCACCGCCGCCGAAGTCACCATCAACTACGTCATCACCGACGTCGAGCGCAAGCGCAAGTTCGTCTGCGTCGACACCCACGACATTCCCGAGGTCGCCATCATCGACTCCGACATGATGTCCACCATGCCGAAGGGCCTGACCGCCGCGACCGGCATGGACGCCCTCACCCACGCCATCGAGGGCTACATCACCAAGGCCGCCTGGGAGATGACCGACATGTTCCACCTCAAGGCCATCGAGATCATCGCTCGCAGCCTGCGTGACGCCGTGGCCGGCAAGCCCGAGGGCCGCGAGGGCATGGGGCTCGGACAGTATGTCGCCGGCATGGGCTTCTCCAACGTCGGACTGGGCATCGTCCATTCCATGGCTCACACGCTGGGCGCCGTCTACGACACCCCGCACGGCGTCGCCAACGCCATCCTGCTGGCCACCGTCATGGAGTACAACGCCGAAGTCACCGGCGAGAAGTACCGCGACATCGCCAAGGCCATGGGCGTCCCCGGAACCGAGACCATGACCCAGGCCGAGTACCGCAAGGCCGCCTGCGACGCCGTCCGCAAGCTCGCCGAGGATGTCGGCATTCCGAAGGACCTGAAGAACATCGTCAAGCGCGAGGACCTCGACTTCCTCGCCGAGAGCGCCTACGCCGACGCCTGCCGTCCCGGCAACCCCCGCGAGACCAGCGTCGCCGACATCAAGGCCCTCTTCGAGAAGCTCCTCTGATAAGCCTGACTGATCTATCCTGACACGACACGGCCGTCCCCCCGCCTGGTGAGGGGACGGCCGTTTTTCTTTTTTCTCGATTGAGTCGATTGAGTCGATTGAGTCGATTGAGTCGATTGAGTC
>CALZPA010000020.1 GCA_945827525.1 uncultured Lentisphaeria bacterium
CCGGCGCGACTCCTCGCCGGGCGCCCTTGCGTTTGCCCCCCAGACGCACAAAACGCTTACCAAGCGCCCAAAACGCTTACGAAAGCCGTTTGTGATTTTTTGTGTGTTGTGGACAAGAAATAGTGTTCACACCACGAAGACGGGGACGCGCGCCTGGTCGAGGACGAGCTGGCGCTCGTTGTGGAAGTCGCCCTGGCGGTGGGAGTCGCGTCCGAAGTCGATGACGACGGCCTCGCACTGGTACTTGTCGATGCAGTGGAGGACGACCTGATAGAGCCGTCCCTGGCAGATGATGGGCTTGAGGGCGACCTCGGCGACCTTGGCCTGCTCCTGATACTGCTGGAACAGGCGCTTGCCCTGCGCCTCGAAGTCCTCGACCAGCCCATCCATCTCGTCCTGCACCAGGACGTGCCGGTCGAGCAGGCCGCCGAGAAGATCCGTGTCGATGATGTACGCGATGACCACCTGCGCGGCCTTCACCTGGGCGGCCAGCCCCAGCGCCATGTCAACGGCACGCTGCGAGGGCTCCGTCGCATCGACCACCAGCAGCACTCTCTGTAGAAAATCCTGCGCCATATCCGCCTATACCCCTATCCAAAATAGTAGAGATTTCCGTGAAAGACTGTCCGTGTGTCCCGACGCCGCCTCGTCAGGCGTCGGCGCCCTGCGCCGTCCCGTCGCCGTCGTCGTCCCCGCCGTCGGCATTGGCCCGTTCCAGGCGCTTCTTGACGGTCTTCATCGTGTTGAAGGACTCGAGTTCCTTGCTTTCGAGGGCCTGTCCGATGAAGCGCAGGGTGTCGCGGTAGTTGGGGATGAAGATATGCTCGAGGGCATTGACGTGCCGCTGTGTCTTCTTGAGTTCGCGCGCCAGCAGCCAGACGGCGGACTCCAGCTCGGCGAGGTGTCCGAGGGCCTCGAGGAGGGCGAGGTAGTCGGCCATGGTCTGGTCGACGAGGGAGTCGGTGCCGATGAGTCCGTACTGTGAGGAGAAGCTGCCGTGGTGCGTCTCGAGGGAGGGGATGCGCACGCCGGCGGCGATGCGCACATGGGCCTCCACATGGTGCTCGTACTCGATGCCCTCGGCGACGCGGCGCATCAGATGGTACCCGTTGTAGGACACCGCGCGGCGCAGCGTCGCGTAGGCGCGGGCGCGGCGCTCGTCGACCTCGCGCTGCACCAGCTTCACGCGATCCAGCAGGTGCATCAGCTCCATCACCAGAATCTCGCGCTTCTGCTCCAGCAGCGTGTAGCCCTCCATGGCGGTCGCCAGGTCGCGCTTCATCTCCAGCTGCTTCGTCTTCGTCGGCGGTACGTTGATGATGCTCATGATGATGACGCCTCCTCAGCCCTATCGGCTCGCTCCCTTATGCCTCGACGTCCTTGATGGAGATGGGCTGGTCATAGTAGGTCTTGAGCTCCTCCTCGCTGAGGCGGAGCAGCTCCGCGCGCGGCAGCACCCGCAGCACGTCCCAGCCAATCGAGAGCGTCTCCTCGATGGAGCGGTTCTCGTATTCGCCCTGCGAGACCACGCGGCTCTCAAACGCCTCGCCGAACTTCAGATACAGCTTGTCCACCGCGCTCAGCTCCTCCTCGCCGACCACGTTCGCCAGCGACCGGATGTCCTTCACCCGCGAATACGCCGCGAACAGCTGCGAGGCCACGTGCGGATGGTCGTCTCGCGTGCGCCCCTTGCCGATGCCGTCCTTCATCAGACGCGACAGCGACGGCAGCCCCGCCACCGGCGGGTAGATGCCGCGCTGGAACATGTCGCGCTCCAGCACAATCTGACCCTCCGTGATGTAGCCCGTCAGGTCGGGTATCGGGTGGGAGATGTCGTCCGACGGCATCGTGAGGATGGGCATCTGGGTGATGGAGCCGCTCTGGCCGCGCAGACGCCCCGCGCGCTCGTACATGGAGGCCAGGTCGCTGTACAGATATCCGGGGTAGCCCTTGCGCGACGGAATCTCGCCGCGGGCGGTCGCGATCTCGCGCAGCGCCTCGCAGTAGTTGGACATGTCGGTGATGATGACCAGCACGTGCATCCCCTCGTCGAACGCGAGATGCTCGGCCAGCGTCAGCGCGGAGCGCGGCGTAATGAGCCGCTCCACCGACGGGTCGTCAGCCAGACTCAGGAACATCGCCACGTTGTGCAGCACGCCCGAACGCTCGAACGAGTCGATGAAGAACCGCGCCACGTCGTGCTTGACGCCCATGGCGGCGAACACGATGGCGAACTCCACGTCCTCGTTGAGCAGCTTGGCCTGCCGCGCAATCTGGGCGGCCATGCGGTTGTGCGGCAGACCGTTGCCCGAGAAGATGGGCAGCTTCTGCCCGCGCACCAGCGTGTTCATCAGGTCGATGGACGAGATGCCCGTCTGGATGAAGTCACGCGGATACTCGCGGGCATACGGGTTCACCGGCGTGCCGTTCACGTCGCGCCGCTGCGACGTCAGCGGCGCCGGCAGGCCGTCCTTCGGACGCCCCAGACCGTCGAACACGCGCCCCAGCATCGACTTCGAGACCGGTATCTCCAGCGACGTCCCCAGGAAGCGCGAGCGCGTGCCGGACTGCGCCAGCGAGTCCGTGCCGCCGAACACCTGCACGACGGCCGTCGAGGCGGTGACGTCCAGGACCTGCCCCAGACGGACTTCGCCCCCCGGCGTCGTGATCTCGACCAGCTCGTCGTAGGCCACGCCGCGGATGCCGTCGATGAAGACGAGCGGTCCGTCGATGTTCCGCACCCCACTGTATTCCAAACCTGCGTAGTTCATGTCCTGGCTCTTCTCTTGTCGATACGATATGCTGAAAACTAGGTGTCGTGGTGGTCGTCGCGCGCCTCAGCCGCGCAGCTTGCCCTCAAGGGCGTCGAGCTCGGAGGAGACGGTCTGCTCGAGGGCGGCCATGGCGGCGCCGTCGTCGTTGCGGACTTCGCTCTTCATGCGGAGGAGCCTCGGGAGCGAGCCGATGGCGCTGATGTCGCTGAGGGTGGCCCCCTTCTTGATGAGCGCCTGTGACTTGGTGATGAAGGTGGCGAGCATCCGCATCATCCAGGTCTGCTTCTCGGGCGAGCAGTACATGTCGACATCGTCGAAGGAGTTCTGCTGGAGGAAGGCGTTCTTGATGTAGTCGGCGACCATGAGGACGAGCCGCTGATGGTCGGGGAGGGCGTCGGGGCCGATGAGCTTGGCGATGCGCTGGAGGGCGACCTCCTCCTGGAGCGTCTCCATGAGCAGGTCGCGGTGACGCTGCCAGTCGCTGTCCTTCTGGCGCCACCAGTCGGCCACCTCGACCAGATACTCGCTGTAGCTGTTCGTCCAGCTGATGGCCGGATAGTGCCGCGCGTTCGCCAGGTCGCGGTCCAGCGCCCAGAAGCACCGGATGAAGCGGCTCGTGTGCTGCGTCACCGGCTCCGAGAAGTCGCCGCCGGGAGGCGAGACCGCCCCAATCACCGAGACCGAGCCCGTGCGCCCGTTCAGCGTCTCCACACTGCCCGCGCGCTCGTAGAAGCTCGCCAGACGCGCCGGCAGATACGCCGGGAAGCCCTCGTCCGCCGGCATCTCCTCCAGACGGCCCGACAGCTCGCGCAGGGCCTCCGCCCACCGCGACGTCGAGTCCGCCATCACCGCCACGTCGTAGCCCATGTCGCGGTAGTACTCGGCCAGCGTGATGCCCGTGTAGATGGACACCTCGCGCGCCGCCACCGGCATGTTCGACGTGTTCGCAATCAGGATGGTGCGCTCCATCAGCGAACGCCCCGTCCGCGGATCCTGCAGCTCCGGGAACTCGCGCAGCACCTCGGTCATCTCGTTGCCGCGCTCACCGCAGCCGATGTACACGATGATGTCCGCGTCCGACCACTTCGCCAGCGCCTGCTGCGTCATCGTCTTGCCCGTGCCAAACCCGCCAGGTATCGCCGAGGCGCCGCCCTTCGCTATCGGGAAGAACGCATCGACCACCCGCAGACCCGTCAGCAGCGGACGCGTCAGCGCCTGACGCTCACGCACCGGACGCGGACGGCGCAGCGGCCAGTGCGTGAACATCGTCAGCTCACGACGGCGGCCGTCCGCCTGCTCCACCACGCACAGCGTCTCCTCGCCCGTGTACTCGCCGGCCTCAACCAGCGACACAATCCGCCCCGAGACACCCGGCTCCACCATCACCCGGTGAAGCACCGACAGCGTCTCCTGGACTTCGCCGTACACCGTCCCACCGCACACCTCGTCGCCCACCTTCAGCAGCGGCTTGAACGACCAGCGCCGCTCCACATCCAGACTCTCCGACTTGTCGCCGCGCTTCAGCATCGCGCCCGACGCCTCGGCCAGGCGCTCCAGCGGACGCTGGATGCCGTCGTAGATGGTCCCCAGCAGCCCCGGGCCCAGGCGCACGGACAGCGGACGCCCCGTGCAGTACACAGGCTCGCCCGGATGCAGGCCGCTCGTGTTCTCGTACACCTGGACTGTCGCCAGCCCCTTGCCGCGAACCCGGATGACCTCGCCTATCAGACGCAGCTCGCCGACCTCGACCACCTCGAGCATCCCCGCGCGCTCCATGTCGCAGGCCTCGACGATCGGGCCGTTCACCCGCGTGATGCGACCCACATTCTGTCTTGTCTCGTTGTCCATACCCTGACCTAATACCATTCGCTCCCGACTCACTCGGCCACGCCCTCCGCCAGCATCAGGCGGAGACCGTCACGCAGACGCTCCAGACGACGGCGACACGTGTTGTCAAACGACCGCCGCCCATCCGACGTCTCCAGCACCAGACCAAAGCCCAGCGACGCATCCGTCGTCACCGTGAACGACGACGAGCTCCCAGGATACACCTCCGACGCCAACGCCGACAGCCACGCCGGCGTCACCACCTCCGACACCCCCGGAGACACCCGAACCGCACACGACGCATCCCCGATGGCGCGAAGAGCCTCCAGCGCCAGCGACCGCAGCGACGCCTCGCGACGCGCGCCCTCCACGCCCTCCGCCTCCTTCAGCGCCTCCGCCAGAACCTCGTCGATGCACGACTCCTGCCGCAGCAGCCAGCGCCGCGCCGTCTCCAGCTCCACGCCGGACACGATCGCGTGACTGCGCTTCGCCGCCACCTCCCTGGCCTCCGCCAAACGCTCCTCGCGCTTCTGGCGAGCCGCCTCGCGGGCCGCGCCGATGACGCCATCCGCCTCGTTGCGCGCCCGCGCCAGCAGATGCTCCGCCTTGCTCTTCGCCTCGGCGATGATCTCCTCATGCAGCTTGCTTTCCTGTTCGTTCATGCTTCGTCCCCGTCATTCCTGGCAATCTTGACGCCGACGGCCTCGCCGATGAGCTCCTGGAGGCTGCGGCGGTTCCCGCGCGGCCCCCAGATGTCCTGCACGATGGTCACATAGGGCGGGATGGCGGCCATGCGGTGCGCAGTCACCTCCGCACCCAGCATGTCCTCCACCGCCTCCGTCAGCAGCAGTATCATGAGACTGCGGTCAGCCAGCGCCGCGCGAAACGCCGCGCGGGCCTCCTCCTCCGTCTCCACGACATCGCCCGTGACGCCCGCAAAGCGGTACCCCAGCACCGTGTCCTGGTCGCCGATGATATGATACGACATGGATCCGCCCTCCGGGCGCTCCTCAGAACATCAGCAGGAACAGGCTGACCAGGAACCCGAACAGCGCAATGCCCTCGCCAAGGCCCACAAACGCAATCGCCTTGCCCAGGACCTCCGGCTTCTCCGCCGCCGCGCCCATCGCCGCAACGCCAATCTTGCCGACCGCCAGAGCCGCCGCAAAGCTGCCGCAGCCCATCGTCAGCGCAATCGCCAGATTCTTCGACATCGCCACCATGTCCGTCACCGGCGCCTTCGCCACCGCCTCGGACGCCTCGGCCGCCGCCTCCGGCGACGCCTGCGCCGACAGGCTCAGACCAAAAACCACCGCGCACATCGCCATCGTCAGAACATGGGACATCGTCATCACTTTGCTCAGTTTCATCTCTTTTCTAGCTCCTGTTGCTTGCGGCCCCGCCTTCGCTAAAGGCCCGTTTCCTCTAAAACCTAAAATCGAAATCTCGTGGCGACCTGACAATAAAATTACCCAAAAACATCACACACGCTGACGGAAAGGGCAGGGCATCCCCCTCACGGGCGACCGCCCTTGCCGCCTTCCTGCCGCTCCCGCAGGCTGAAGGGACGGTACTCCACACCGCCGCCCGTGAAGAACTTCCCGAACAGCTCGTAGTACTCGAGACGGACGCCCTGGATCATCGCCACCATCCCCTCAAAGCAGATGACCAGCGCGTTCCCCAGCACAATCACCAGCAACTGGAACAGACCCGACAGGGGCAGCTTCTCCAGCAGCTCCGCAATCTTGAACACCGCAAAGCACAGCGACGCATGCGAAATCGCAAACGCGCCCACACGCACAAACGACACCGTCCCGCTCAGATACCCCGTCAGCGTCTCCATCACGCCCAGGCACGACTCCAGCACCACGCCGATCGCGCCGCCATGGAACACGCCATGACGGTGCATCACGTTGTGCAGAGGCTCCTTCAGCAGCAGCAGGAACAGCGGCACCAGCGGCAGCAGCACCATCCAGTCGCGCCACTGACCCCCGCACAGCATCCACACCCCAAGACCCAGGCTCACCCAGTAGAACGCCAGACCGATGATGCCAAAGCGGTCAAACGTCCCCTCAAAGTACTTCCTGGCCATGAAGTGGTTGACGATGTTGATGATGATGGCCACCGACGTGAAGACCGTGCCGACGCCGATCGCCGTCATCAGCAGCTTGCCCATGTCCGTCGTCTTCATCGGGTTCACCCACAGCGCCGGCAGCCAGTGCTCGTACCCGAACACACTCCCGTACGCCGCGCCAAACGCCATCGCCGACGCCCCGCACAGCGACAGCAGCACGCCCGCGTCGCGGGCGCCCTCCGTCAGCGTCTCGCGCTTCGAGAACTTCAGCCACAGGCCGAACAGCGCCAGCACCAGACCCTGGCCGACGTCACCGAACATATACCCAAACAGTATCACATAGGTGATGCCCACAAACACCGTCGGGTCAATCTCATGGTACGTCGGAACACCGAAATTCTGCACGAGCATCTGGAAGGGACGCGCCAGCGCATTGCCCGACATCTTCGTCGGAACCTGCTCCAGACCGGCCTTCACCCGCTCGTCCTCGTCCGCCTCAACGACCACCATGATGCCCGTGCCGCCCGTCACCCGCTCGACAAGCTGGCGCACCGCCGGCTCGTCCGCCTTCGGTATCCAGCCCGAGATGCACGCCAGATGCTCCAGACGGCCAAAGTGCCGGCGCGTCTGCTCGACCGCCAGCAGGCTGCGCAACTGCATCCGCACCCCCAGCAGCACCCCGCTGTACTTCTCGCCCAGCTTCAGCACCAGCAACCGCGCCGCCTCCAGACGCGAACGCAGCAGCTCCAGCTCGTCGTCCAGACGACGGCACGCCTCGTCCACGCTCCCCTCCACGTCCGACGGCATGTCCGCCGACGCGAAGCCCAGCTTCCGCAGCTCGTCCTCAACCACCCAGCGGCTCCGACGCGAACACAGGATCAGCACATTGCCGTCACGCCCGTCCGCCTCAACCACCAGCGCTCGACCCTCCAGCATCCCTCGCGCGCTCGGCAGCAGTGACGGCGCCAGACGACCCGCCAGAATGTGAAAGTGCGACAGCGACTGCAGCACGTCCAGCGGCACGTCCTTCACCGGATACCCCTCCAGACGGCCACGGCGCTCCTCCACGCCGCCCGCCTCCGACACCAGACGCTGAATCACCCCATTCTGAACCGCCAGCTCGTCGCCGATGCGCTTCAGCAGCGCCTCGATGTCCGGACGGCCCATCTCATGCTCCAGCGGCGGCACCGACGCATCCGCGTCCACCCCCAACTGCGACATCAGCAGCCCGCAGCGCTCCAGCAGACGCTGCAGCGCCTCCTGCTCCGCGCCGTCGTCCACCGTGTTCAGCAGCCCCCCCTCCGACTGAGGCACCGCGTCGACCAGGTGCACCAGCCCCTGCTCGCCCAGACGACGGGTCATCTCCGTCAGGTGCCGATTCAGCACCAGGACATTGATCTTGCACATCTCTTCAGGCTTGAACATCGCTCGCCATTCTCCATCGCGCCACGTCGCCGGACGCCTTTGCCAGAACACTCACTCACGCTTCCTCTCGCTCGCCGGCGACAGCCTCCCAACGGAACCCGCCACCACCGCGCCACGCCTCTTATCCTATCATCATGTCGAACATCTCCCGCGCCTGAACCCCAAAGTGCACCCCCTCAAACACACGCCCGATGTTCACGCGCTCAAAGCGCAGCAGATACGGGAACGCAACCAGTATCCGCTCAAAGTCCTGCGACGAGCGCAGCATCCGCAGCGCACGACGATACAGCCCGCAGCGCAGACGGTTCTCCAGCAGATACAGCTCGCCATGAGACAGCGCCGACAGCGCCCCACCATACTCGCGAGGCAACTGCGACACCACCTGCGGCACCGACCCCAGACCCGACAGCGCCGACAGACGCTCCGGAGTCAGCAGCGCACCGTCGCGCAGCCACAGCTCCGACAGTCGCTCCGAGCCAAACCGGTACGTCCGCACCGACCGCAGCAGCATCCCGATGTTCAGAATGTCAATCTCCTCGCCCGTCAGCGACAGCGCCGCCTCGCGAAGCCCACGCGGCAACGCCGCCGCCGCCGTATGCTGCTCCGCATACGACAGCCGGTCCAGACGCGCCTCCGCCAGCAGAATGTCCTTCGTCCGCTGAAACTCCGCGACGCACGCCGTCACCCCCTCCACCGAGTCCGGCGACAGCCGCAGCGCCGCCAGAAACGACGCCGCATCCTGCGCGTTCAGCGCCGCCTCCACGTCGATGGGCTCCTCGAACGGCAGCTCGACCAGCTGCGGCCCGACGTCGTGGCGGTGCTCGTGGAAATAGTCGCTGCGCTGATGCAGCAGCGTCTTCACGTTGGTGAAGAACTGATGCCGCATCAGCGCCCGGTAGAACTCGCCCACCGCGCCGCCCACCTGCCGGCGGATGCCGTCGAGCAGCCGCATCTCGCGAACCTTGAGCTGCCGGTGGAACGTGTCGTACTTCTCGCACTCGATGCCCAGACCGCGAAGCTGCCGGACCAGATGCTCCTCGTCCTCCGACCGTATCAGCGCCTCCAGCGCCTCCCCACGCACCAGGTGCGACCACAGACCATGAAGACGCGCAAACATGTACTCATGGCTGACCGTTATCTCCGCTCCTGATGACGACGACATTCCCTGAAGCTCCCAAGCTCTGCTGCTACCACGACTCTCGACTACGCCTCGCCCAGCCCCAGCAGGGCATCCACCACACGGCCACGATGACCCCGTATCGACGACAGCAGACGCGCCGCACGGGCCGACTGCTCCGTCTCCGCCGCCGCCAGCAGACGCGCCCGCTCCGTCTCCGCAGCCGACACCGCCTCCTCCACCACCGACGCATACGCCGCAGACGTCGCCGACTGTTCACGCGACGACTCCTCGTTCGCCTGGCGACGGGCCTCCGCCAGCACACGCCGCGACTCCTCCGTCGCCGACGCCACCAGCGCGTCCGCCTCCTGCTCCACCGCCAGCATCCGCTTCAGCAAATCATCCATAATCGCGAAAAACCCCAGACCTTAAACCTTCGACAGAACCACCAGGGCCACGCGCGCCGCACGGCGCGCGACTCACTCCTCGCCGCGTATCAGCCGCAGGATCTCCTCCGCCGACCGCGCCGCGCAAACCTGACGCATGAACCCCTCGTCCCCAAACATCCGCGCTATCTCCGACAGCGCCTGGATGTGCGGCCCCGGATTGCCCGTCTCCGAAAACACCATCACCACCACATGAACCGGCTCATGATCCAGAGAGCCATAGTCAATCCCCTCGCGCGACAGCCCCACGCACATCGCCACCCCATTCACGTCGGACAGCTTCCCGTGCGGCAGCGCCAGCCCCCGCGAAATCCCCGTCGACATCTTCGCCTCGCGCTCGCGCAGCTTCGACAGCGCCTGCTCACGGTCGTGTATCACACCCTGGCGCAGCATCAGAGACACCAGCTCCTCAAACACACCCTCCCTGTCTGTGGACTCCAGCTCCATCTTTATCAGTTGGGGCGTCAGCAAATCGGATACTCTCATGGCTCGTGCGCCTTATACGCTCAATACAGGTGATTACGGGTCTCCAGAGGACGGCCAGTCGCCCCCCTGACAAAGAAATACCAATTATAATATAGCACCTTGACCCGCGCTTCGCTAGTCGCCTCCTCATCGACTTCTCACCGCGCCCCGCCATCCGCCCCCACACCGCCCACGCATTTTGCCAATTCCGTTTCAAGATATATATTTTTCCATTACGTCGAGACGAATTTTCACCCGCCCTCCCGGCGGCATGTCCCCCACTCACAGAACCTCCCCACCCACACCCCACACACATCCGACCATGCCACAACAGTTGCTTCTTGGTGACGAGGCCCTCGCCCTGGGCGCCCTGGACGCCGGACTCTCTGGCTGCTACGCCTACCCCGGCACTCCCTCCACCGAAATCATGGAATTCCTCCAGAACTCGCCCGAGGCCGCCACGGCCGGCGTCCACCGCGAATGGTCCGCCAACGAGAAGACCGCCATGGAGGAGGCCCTCGGCATGTCCTACGCCGGAAAGCGAGCCATGGTCTGCATGAAGCACGTCGGCATGAACGTCTGCGGCGACGGCTTCGTCAACGCCGCCGTCACCGGCAGCAACGGCGGACTCATCGTCGTCGCCGCCGACGACCCCTCCATGCACTCCTCCCAGAACGAGCAGGACTCCCGCTACTACGCACAGTTCGCCATGATACCCTGCCTCGAACCCTCCTCACAGCAGGAGGCCTACCAGGCGCCACGACTCGCCTTCGAACTCTCCGAACGACTCCAGACCCCCGTTCTCATCCGACTCACCACACGACTCTCACACTCCCGCGCCGACATCGTCCGCGGCGAGGAGCGAACCCCGCAGAACGACCGCCACGACCCCGAGAACCCCAGACGCTTCGTCCTCCTCCCAGGCATCGCCAAGCAGAACTACGCACGCCTCTGCGACAAGCAGGCCGACTTCATCCAGGCCAGCGAGGACTCCTCCCTCAACCAGCTCATCCCCGGACGCGACAACGCCATCGGCATCGTCACCACCGGCATCGCCTACAACTACCTCATGGAGGCCTTCGGCGGCGACTGCCCATACCCCATCCTCAAGCTCGCACAGTACCCGCTCCCCCAGCGACAGCTCCGCAAGCTCCTCGACGACTGCGACGAAATCTACGTCATCGAGGAGGGCATGCCCTTCGTCGAGACCCAGCTCCGCAGCCCCCTCAACGACCCCAGCATCCACGGACGCCTCTCCGGCGACCTCCCACGCACGGGCGAACTCAACCCCAGGCTCGTCGCCCAGATGTTCCACCTCCCGCTCCCCGAACTCCCCGACGCCTCCGCACTCGTCCGCAACCGCCCGCCGCGACTCTGCGACGGCTGCCCCCACATCTCCACCTACCAGGCCCTCACCGAGGCACTCAAGGACTTCGACGACCACCGCGTCTTCGGCGACATCGGCTGCTACACCCTCGGCGCCCTCCCGCCCTTCAGCGCCATCAGCACCTGCGTCGACATGGGCGCCTCCATCACCATGGCCAAGGGCGCCGCGGACGCCGGCGTCACCACCCCCGTCGCCGTCATCGGCGACTCCACCTTCACCCACTCCGGCATGACCGGACTCCTCGACGCCATCTGGGAAAAGGCTCCCATCACCGTCGTCATCCTCGACAACGGAACCACCGGCATGACCGGCGGACAGACCTCCATCGGCGCCGGACGACTCGAGGACATCTGCGCCGGACTCGGCGCCGACCCCGACCACATCCACGTCATCACCCCGCTCCCCAACCAGCACGCCAAGAACGTCGAGACCTTCAAGGCCGAACTCGCCTTCCGCGGACTCTCCGTCATCATCGCCCGACGCGAGTGCATCCAGACCCTCCGACGCAAGAAGTAGACCCGCCGGCCCACACCCACACACTCCCGACCCGATCAAACCACCCCCCACACATAGCAGCACCACCACCATGAAGAACGACATCGTCCTAGCCGGCGTCGGCGGACAGGGCATCCTCACCATCGCGGCCATCATCGCCCGGGCCGCCATGCAGGCCGGACTCCACGCCAAGCAGTCCGAAGTCCACGGCATGTCCCAGCGCGGAGGCTCCGTCGAGGCACACCTCCGACTCTCCTCCAACCCCATCCACAGCGACCTCATCGCCCCCGGCACCGCTGACGTCATCCTCGCCGTCGAACCCATGGAGGCCCTCCGGCAACTCGCCTGCCTCGCCCCCGACGGCGCCGTCCTCGCCAACGCCAACCCCGTCCGCAACATCCCCGACTACCCCGACACCAACGCCATCCTCGACCAGCTCAAGCGCCGACCCAAGGCCGTCGTCCTCGACGCCGAGGGCATCGCCACCGCCACCGCCGGCTCCGCACGAGCCATGAACATGGTCATGCTCGGCGCCGTCTCCGCCTTCCTCGACCTCCCCCCCGAACTCCTCCAGAACGCCGTCGCTGACATGTTCGCGCGAAAGGGACAGAAGGTCGTCGACAGCAACCTCGCCGCCTTCGCCGCCGGACGCGACGCCGCACTCCAGAAATAGTCCCACCCTCCATCCACCCCCACAAACACCACACATAGAAACCACCATGAAGCAGAGAGTCATCGCCGCATTCGAGAAGAAGTTTGGCCGCCAGCCCGATGTCGTCGTCCGCGCCCCCGGACGCCTGGAAATCCTCGGCAACCACACCGACTACAACGAGGGCACCGTCCTCAGCGTCGCCGTCGACCGCGCCATGACCATCGCCGCCGGCAAGACCCAGGGCACCATCTGCGAACTCTACGACGACATCATCAGTTCCTCACGCTCCTTCGACGCCGCCAGCATCGGCCCCGCCACCAAGGGCGACTGGGCCAACTACATCAAGGGCATCGTCCTCGAATTCCAGCGCCGCGGCATCGATGTCCCCGCCTTCCAGGCCACCCTCGCCGGAACCGTCCCACTCTCCGCCGGCATGAGCTCCTCCGCCGCACTCGAAATGGCCATGGTCATCGCTCTCCAGAACCTCACCGGCGCCAACCTCTCCTGGCTCGACCAGGCCAAGATCGGACAGGCCGCCGAAAACCGCTACGTCGGCGCCAACACCGGACTCCTCGACCAGGTCTCCTCACTCCGCGGACGCCATAGCCAGCTCGTCTGCTCCGACTTCCGCTCCATGGAAGTCCACAACGTCCCCATGCCCGAAGGCGCCGCCTTCGTCGTCGCCAACTGCATGGTCAAGCATAACCTCACCAACGAGTACAACGAGCGCCGCGAAGCCTGCGAGGACGCCGCACGAACCCTCGGCGTCAAGGCCCTCCGCGACGTCTCCCCCGAACAGCTCCTCGCCGCCAAAGACCGCCTCAACCCCATCTCCTTCCGCCGCGCACTCCACGTCGTCGGCGAAATCGACCGCGTCGCCAGAGGCTCCGAAGCCCTCGCCAACGGACGCCTCGACGTCTTCGGACAGCTCATGTTCGAGTCCCACCAGAGCTCCATCGACAACTTCGAGAACTCCATCCCCGAACTCGACACCCTCGTCGACATCGCCAAGACCCTCCCCGGCGCCTACGGCGCCCGACTCTCCGGCGGCGGCTTCGGAGGCATCACCGTCCACCTCGTCCGCAAGGACACCGCCGAACAGTACCGCGACCAGCTCGTCAAGGCCTACAAGGAACGCACCGGACTCGAGACTCAGGCCATGATCTGCGAGGCCGCCGAGGGCGCCGCCATCATCTGACGCACCCCCTCACGCCCCGCACCGCCATCCCCACCTCCCTCCCTCCCCCACACGACGACCTGACTGCCCATGTTCAACAACCTCACTGACCGTTTTCAGCAGACGTTCCGCAACCTCACCGGACGCGGACGACTGACAGAAAGCAACATCACCGACGCCATGGCCGAAATCCGCACCGCTCTCCTCGATGCGGACGTCAACTACGCCGTCGTCAAGAAATTCATCGCCGACGTCCGCACCGAGTGCCTCGGCGAAACGGTCATGAAGAGCGTAACCCCCGGACAGCAGGTCGTCAAAATCGTCAACGACAAGCTCGTCGCCCTCCTCGGCGAAAACGCCGCGCCCCTCGACCTCAAGGGCGCACCCGCCGTCATCATGCTCTGCGGACTCCACGGCGCCGGCAAGACCACCACCGCCGCCAAGCTCGCCCTCCACCTCCGAGACAAGCTCAAGAAGCGCGTCATGCTCGCCGCCTGCGACCTCCAGAGACCCGCCGCCATCGACCAGCTCGAAATCCTCGCCAACGAACTCGGCATCCCCGTCTTCACCGAACGACTCTCCAAGAACGTCCCGCAGGTCGCCGAGGCCGCTCTCATGAAGGCCCGCGTCGAAAACGCCGACGTCCTCATCGTCGACACCGCCGGACGACTCCAGATCGACGACACCCTCGTCCAGGAACTCGTGCAGGTCAAGAAGCGCCTCGACCCACAGGAAATCCTCCTCGTCGGCGACTCCGCCCTCGGACAGGAGGCCGTCTCCGTCGCCGAACACTTCGACCAAGCCCTCGGCATCACCGGCATCATCCTCACCAAGATGGACGGCGACGCCCGAGGCGGCGCCGCACTCTCCATGCACCAGGTCACCGGCAGACCCATCAAATTCGTCACCGTCGGCGAACGACCCATCGACCTCGAGCAGTTCCACCCCGACCGCATGGCCTCGCGCATCCTCGGCATGGGCGACATCGTCTCCCTCGTCGAAAAGGCCGCCGAACAGTTCGAGGCCGACGAGGCCGAAAAACTCGAGGAGCGACTCCGCAAAAACACCTTCGGCTTCGATGACTTCCTCGGCCAAATCGCCAAAATCCGCAAGATGGGCGGACTCATGTCCCTCCTCAAATTCATCCCCGGCTTCTCCAACCTCCCCGTCAACGACATGCTCAGCGACGCCTCCTTCAACCGCATCGAAGGCATCATCAACAGCATGACGCCCGACGAACGCCGACACCCCGAAAACCTCTCGCCCTCACGCCGCAACCGCATCGCCAAGGGCGCCGGCGTCCCCCTCTCCGAAGTCCAGACACTCATCAAGAACTTCATGCAGATGCGACAGATCATGTCACAGCTCGGAAACGGCGGCGGCGGACTCTTCGGCGGCGGACGACTCCCGCAAATGCCACCCATGCCCGGAATGGGCGGCATCCCCACACGCATGCCCGCCATGCCCGGCACACCCCAGACCCTCTCCGCCGTGCAGCGCAGCAAAAACGCCGCCAAGAAGAAAAAGGAAAAGCAGGCCCGCAAACAGGCCCGCAAACACTAAAGACAGCATAGCACAGCATGGGGCAGGGCAGGGCAGGGCGCCCGCGCACCACGCAGCAGGCGCACACGCACACCGCTGCCCCCCCCACACAAATCACCCCGGAGACACCCACATCATGAAGACCTTGGGCTTCCACCATATCGCCATCAAATGCCAGGACCTCGACCGCAGCATCGCCTTCTATCAGGCCCTCGGCATCGAACTCGAACGCTCCTGGGGAGAGGGCGACGGACGCGCCTGCATGCTCCACCTCGGCAACGGCAACTACCTCGAACTCTTCGCCGGCGGCGCTCCCGGAGACAAGCCCGAGGGCTTCGTCATCCACTTCGCCATCCGAGTCGACGACACACAGGCCGCCTTCGACCTCGCACGCTCACTCGGAGCACCCGAAGTCAAGCCCGTCACCACCCTCACCATCCCCAGCCAACCCGAACCGCTCCCCGTCACCCTCGCCTTCGTCAAGGGACCCGACGGCGAAATCATCGAATTCTTCCAAACCCTCTAATCAATAAACATCCAGACCCTTTCCTGCCCATGCCCGACCCCACCTACATCGTTCACGTCTTCGGCAAGCCCGGCTGCGCCAAGTGCGCCATGCTCCAGCGCCGACTCGACGCCCTCCTCGAAACCGAACCCTACCACGGACGCTTCGTCAAGCACTACGACGACCTCTCCACAGAGGAAGGACTCGTCAACTTCTGCCTCGCACAGTGCGTCAACCCCAACCGCGTCCCCGCCATGATCCTCGCCACCCCAGACGGCAAATACCTCGAAAACCCAACCCCGGGCGCCAATGACCCCGTCTGCGGCAACTCCAAACTCTACCAGTACCTCGGCATCCAGACCGACTACTCCGACGAGGGTAAGGGCATCATCACTCCCGACATGATCCGACACATCCTCGACGCCGCCCCCGCAGACCACTGACTGACTTTGACTGACTGACTGACACATATGCCCATGAGCAGCCACGCAGACCCCATATGGCGCCTCGACCCCGACGCGCCCTCCGCCATCAACAGCGTCATGCAGCAGGCCACGCTCATCGACTACCCCGGCAAAATGGCCGCACTCATGTTCACCGCCGGATGCAACTTCCGCTGCGGATACTGCCATAACTTCGCCACTCTCGGTAGCCACCACGCCAAAACGTACTCCTTCCGACAGCTCGCCGATATCCTCGACACCTTCCGCAGACAGTGGACCTCCGCCGTCACCATCTCCGGCGGAGAACCAACCCTCCAACCAGCCCTCCTCGACACCATCGCCTTCATCAAGGACAGAGGCTTCGCCGTCAAACTCGACTCCAACGGCTCCAACCCCCAAGCCCTCCAGCAACTCCTCCCCCTCGTCGACTACGTCGCCATGGACATCAAGTGCCCCATCCATCGCTACCACGAACTCGTCGACTTCAACGACGAAAACGCTGTCCGCACCTCCATCCGACTCCTCATCGACCACGCCAAAGACTACGAATTCAGAACCACACTCGTCGAACCATACTTCGCTCCCGAAGACTTCCACGATATGGGAAAAGCCGTCCAGGGCGCAAAAACCTACGCCCTCCAGGCCTTCATCCCACACGATAATCTCCCAGACCCCGCACTGCGACTCCAACCTCGTACCAGACCCTCCGCACTCCATGACGCTCAGCAAATCCTCGCCGGATATGTCCAAAACGTCATCGTCAGAGGTGATTGAACCGAGGTAGTGTAGTGTGAGATAGTGTAGTGTACTTTACCCAAGAACCAACCACCCCAAAAAACGACAGAAAGGATTGAGCATCATGGCCATAAAGGTGACCATCTGGAATGAGTATGTTCATGAGAAGGGCGACGACAAGCAGGGCGCCTACATTCGTCAGTTCTACCCGCAGGGCATCCACAACGCGCTGAAGGACGAGCTGTCGGCCGACGACCTGGAGATCCGCGCGGTCTCTCTGGACCAGCCGGAACAGGGTCTTCCGGACGAGCTGCTGAACGACACGGACGTGCTGATGTGGTGGGGTCACTGCGCCCACGACAAGGTTGACGACGGCCTGGTCAACCGCATCCAGCGCCGCATCCACAACGGCATGGGCCTCATCGTCCTCCACTCCGGCCACTACTCCAAGATCTTCCGCAAGATGCTGGGCACGCCCTGCTCGCTGCTCTGGCGCGACATCGCCGAGAAGGAGCGCGTCTGGACGGTCTGCCCCGGCCATCCCATCGCCAAGGGCGTCCCCTCCTCCTTCGCGCTCCCCCACACCGAGATGTACGGCGAGCCCTTCGACATCCCCGACGACGGCAAGATCATCTTCTCCTCCTGGTACGAGGGCGGCAACGTCTTCCGCTCCGGCGTCCTCTTCCAGCGCCGCAACGGCAAGATCTTCTACTTCTCCCCCGGCCACGAGATGTACCCCATCTACCACGACCCGAACGTCGTCCGCATCCTCGGCAACGCCATCCGCTTCGTCGCGCCCGCCGAGTACCTCCCCAACCCCGGCTCCGACGCCCATAAGCCCGAACCCCTCGAGCCCGTCACCACCGAGAACATCCTCAAGCTCGTCTGAGCCGAACACACCTAACCACCATGGACGCGCTGTTCGCCAACGCCAGACTCAGGGTCGCCGTCACCGGACGCAACCTCGATGACCTCCTCCCCATGCTCCGGCTCTTCCCCGCCGACGTCGTCGACGAAAACCCCGACCTCGTCATCTCCTACGGCGGGGACGGCTCCCTCCTCGGCGCCGAACAGCGCTTCCCCGGCATCCCCAAATGCCCCCTCCGAGACTTCCGCCAAAACCCCAAGTGCCCCGCCCACGCCGACCTCTCCATCCTCGAAAAGCTCTTCCGTGGCGAACTCGACGTCACCCAGCTCCCTAAACTCACCGTCGAATTCGAGGACGGCTCCAGACTCTGCGGCATCAACGACATCGTCATCGCCAGACAGCAAATCGCCAGCGCCATCCGCTACCGCATCTGGCTCGACGGACACCTCTTCCGACCTCAGGTCGTCGCCGACAGCCTCGTCGTCGCCACCCCCTTCGGCTCCACCGGCTACTTCCAGAGCATCACCCGAGGAACCTTCCTCACCGGACTCGGACTCGCCTTCCCCAACGCCATGGACCTCGCCGGCTTCTCCATCATCCCACCCGACGCCAGCATCGCCGTCGAACTCATCCGAGGCCCCGCCGAAGTCGTCGCCGACAACGACCCCCATATCCGCACCCTCGACTCCGGCGCCAGACTGCGCATCCGACAGCTCGAAGAAAAAACCACCGTCTACGGACTCGAGGCCTTCCGCTGCCTCGACTGCTACAACCTCAGACGAAACGGTCTCTGACCCGACTCCACCCCCCACACCCGAACACCGCTCTGGACAAGGCCATACCACACCATGCACTTCATCTTCAGCCTCCTCGCCGTCGCCTTCTGGTCATACCTCCTTGGCAGCATCCCAAACGGATACCTCATCGGACGCTTCAACGGACTCGATATCCGACAGCACGGAAGCCATAACATCGGCGCCACCAATGTCCGACGCATCCTCGGCCGGGACTGGGCCATCCTCTGCTTCTCACTCGACTTCCTCAAGGGCTTCCTCCCCGTCGTCCTCATCGGACACGGACTCGGCGCCCAGTGGGCCTGCGGCTACGCCCTCGGCGGCATCACCGCCGCCGCCGCCGCCGTCTGCGGACACGTCTTCCCCTTCTGGCTCCACTTCAAGGGCGGCAAAGGCGTCGCCACCACCCTCGGCGTCGTCGCCGGCCTCGCCCTCGTGCCCTTCCTCGCCGGACTCGTCGCCTGGGCCATCCTCTTCTACTCCTGCCGACGCATCGTCTCCGTCGCCTCCATCGGCGCCGTCGCCGTCATGGCCATCGCCGCCACCGCCATGTGGGCCACAAACTACGGCAACATCCCCCTCCTCACCGCACTCCTCGTCGACGCACTCGCCGCACTCGTCGTCATCCGACACAAGGAAAACATCATCCGACTCATCCAGGGCAAGGAAAACTCCTTCGTCAAAATCAAGAAGAAGTGACATGCTGCTCCCCCACCACGCCATCACCGCAACCACCCTGACCACGCTCCTCCTCGCGCTCGCCGCACCGCTCCCCGCCGCCGACGACACAGCGCCAGGAACACCCGCCGCCGCCCGCGGAACACTCCAGCGACTCCCCGACGGCAACGCCCTCATCGACGGCGTCACCGTCCGAGCCGCCCAGCGCGAACTCGCCTTCCCCGGACGCTTCGCCCTCAAGGAGGGCGCCCTCGAGGTCATCGTCGCACGACCCAACGGCCGACTCCATGAGACGCTCCTCGTCACCGACGTCTCCGCCGTCGCCGTCCAGACCGCACTCTATCTCCTCCGCGCCCGCAACGGCGCCCGAACCGACCAGAACCCCAAACTCCGACAGGGTACCCTCGTCGACATCGACATCGAGTGGACGGACGACCAGGACACCCCGCACCGCTCACCCGTCGAGGACTGGATCCTCGACCTCCGCACCCAACAGCCCCTCAAACGCCGAGGCTGGACCTTCACCGGCTCCGGCATCCATCAGGGCAAATTCCTCGCCGACGCCGAGGGCAACATCGTCATCAACTGGTCGCAGGGCGCCACCGTCCTCGACTCCCCTGACCCCGAAAGCGTCAGCGACACCCTCCACGCCATCCTCGAGACCCGACCACAGCCCACCCGACACCCCAACGTCACCATCGTCCTTAAACCCAGGCTGCCCTAGCGCACGCCGCGATCCATTACCCTCCCTCCCACCATCCCCAAGAAACCATGAGCATCAACCCCGCCGAACTCAAAATCACCGATGTCCGCTTCGCCGACATCGACGGCGCACCCAAGCGCTGCACCCTCGTCAAAGTCTACACCAACCAGGGACTCGTCGGCTACGGCGAAGTCCGCGACGCCTCCAGCAGAACCTACGCCGCCATGCTCAAAAGCCGCATCCTCGGCGAAAACCCCTGCAATGTCGAAAAAATCTTCCGCCGACTCAAGCAGTTCGGCGGCGACTCCCGACAGGCCGGCGGCGTCTGCGCCCTCGAAGTCGCCTGCTGGGACCTCGCCGGCAAGGCCTGGGGCGTCCCTGTCTGGCAGATGCTCGGCGGCAAATTCCGCGACAAGATCCGCATCTACTGCGACACCGACAGCGAAGGCGGCGGCCGCGACATGGGACTCGCCCTCAAGGAGCGCGTCGCGCAGGGCTACACCTTCCTCAAGATGGATCTCGGCATCGAGCTCCTCATGAACGTCCCCGGCGCCCTCTGCGCCCCCGGCGGCTTCCTCGAGAAGATGCGCGAGTACAAGAAGACCGTCTTCACCACCCCGCACGGCTCCATCGACCCGCGCGCCATGCGCGGCGAGGCCTACGACCTCTTCAACCTCGCACACCCCTTCACCGGCATCCACCTCACCGAAATCGGACTCGACTACCTCGAGAACTACATGCGCGAGTGCCGTGAGGCCGTCGGCTACGAAATCCCCATCGCCATCGACCACCTCGGACACATCCCCCTCGAGGACTGCATCAAGCTCGCCAAGCGACTCGAGAAATTCAACCTCGCCTGGATGGAAGACCCCGTCCCATGGCAGTACACCCAGCAGTACGTCCGGCTCGCCAACGCCACCACCACCCCCATCGGCACCGGCGAGGACATGTACCTCAAGGAGTCCTTCAAACCGCTCCTCGAGTCCGGCGCTCTCGCCGTCATCCATCCCGACATCCTCACCGCCGGAGGCATCCTCGAGACCAAGCGCATCGGCGACCTCGCCGAGGAACACGCCGTCCAGATGTCCATCCACATGGCCGAAAGCCCCGTCGCCTGCCTCGCCGCCGTCCACGTCGCCGCCGCCACCCGTAACTTCATGGCACTCGAAGTCCACTCCGTCGACGTCCCCTGGTGGAAGGACATCATCAAGCCCGCACTCGAAATCAAGGACGGCTTCATCACCGTCCCCGACAAGCCCGGACTCGGCTTCGACGAACTCAACGAGGAACTCATCGCCGAAAAGCTCCATCCCGACTTCCCCGTCGCCTGGGAGTCCACCGAACAGTGGGACAAGGAATGGTCCAACGACCGCCAGTGGTCCTGACACCGCCCGCCCGACAGACACACACATCCCCATAACCACATCCCCCTCTCAACACACCAAGGAGAAACCACACCATGCCGTCACTCCAGGACATGCGGGAAAAGGCCAAGGAGGCCGGACTCATGAAGCTCGACAAGCTCATCGAGAACCGCCAGCACATCCCAACCAACGAATTCCCCATCCCCGTCGCCGAACTCTGCGAACGCTACGAGAAGCTCTACACCGGTTGCATCAATGATGTCCTCCGCGAAAACTGCCTCCTCAACCAGAACCTCCCCTCCGACATCATGCCCCTCCGCGACGAAATGGTCGTCTGCGGCGAGGCCTTCACCGTCAAGTCCGCCCCCAACTGCATGATCGAGGGCGAAATGACCTTCCGCGCCCAGATGCTCGACGACATGAAGCCGCAGGGCGTCGTCGTCTGGGACACCTCCGAGGACACCGAGGCCTCCCTCTGGGGCGGCGTCATGACCGCAACCGCCAAGTCCAAGCAGATCCGCGGCGCCGTCATCGCCGGCGGCATCCGCGACACCAAGCAGATCCTCGAGCAGAACTTCCCCGTCTTCTACAAGTACCGCACCTCCAACGGCTCGCTCGGACGCTGCATGATCACCCACTACCAGGTTCCCGTCCGCATCGGAAAGGTCACCGTCAGACCCGGTGACATCATCTTCGGAGACATCGACGGCGTCCTCTGCATCCCCCGCGAAATCGCCTACCAGGTCCTCCTCCGAGCCGAGGGCATCGAACGAAACGAGGTCGACATCTTCTCCTGGGTCCACCAGGGCGACTCCATCTCCGAAATCATCGCCAAGGGCGGCTACTTCTAGGATGATCTAGTCTAGTCCACCCCAGCCCACCCCCCCACACACAAGCCACCCAGAGAGCCTCGGTTCTCTGGGTGGCTTCTTCTTCTGAGCCCATAGGGCTTATAGCCCCATCTCCCGCTCCAGCTGGTCGACCAGGGAGCCGAAGTAGTCCAGGGCGGCGGCGACGGGCTCGGGCGTCGAGAGATCCACGCCGGCGCCGCGCAGGATGTCGAGCACATCGCGCGAGCAGCCCGCCTTGAGGAAGCCCAGATAGTCCTCGCGCGCCTGCTCGCCGCCCGTCAGCAGACGCTTCGCCAGCTGTATCGCCGCCGACATCCCCGTCGCGTACTGATACACGTAGAAGTCGTAGTAGAAGTGCGGGATGCGCGCCCACTCCAGCCCGATGAGACGGTCGGCGGTGAAGCCGTGGTAGCGCTCGTTGAGCTCATAGTACGACTGCTCCAGCGAGTCGGCCGTCAGCGGCTCGCCACGCTCGGCGCGCTCGTGGAGCGCCATCTCGAACTCCGCGAACATCGTCTGGCGGTAGATGGTCAGGCGTATCTCGTTGATGAGATGCTCCAGCAGATGGAGGCGCATGGCGCGGTCACGGGTCGTCCGGAGCAGATGCTCGGCCAGCAGAATCTCGTTGGTGGTCGAGGCCACCTCCGCCACGAAGATGCGGTAGTTGGCGTAGGTGTACGCCTGCGTCCGGCGCGAATAGTGCGAATGGACGGAATGGCCCAGCTCGTGTATCAGCGTGAACACATCGTCCAGCGTCCCCTGGTAGTTGAGGAGAATGTACGGATAGGTGTCGTAGGAGCCGCCCGAATAGCCGCCCGAACGCTTGCCGGGACGCTCCGCCGCGTCTATCCAGCGCTGCTCGAACGCCTGCCCCACAATCCCCAGATACTCCTCGCCCAGCGGCTGCAGCGCCGTCTGAACCATCTCGACCGCCTCCGACCACGCCACCGTCCGCCGACAGTCCGGCAACAGCGGGTTGTAGACGTCCCACATGTCCAGCGACTCCAGCTTCAGCGCCCGACGACGCAGCTCCATGTAGCGGTGCAGATGACCCAGACGCTCGTGTACCGTCCCAATCAGACGCTCATACACCTCCCGAGGCACTCGGTCGCCAAACAGAGCCGACTCCAGCGATGACGGAAAATGCCGGATGCGCGCCGCCGTCGCGTGCAGACGCATCGTCGCGTCCAGCGTCGACGCGAACGTCGTCCGAAATTCGCGGTAGCGCCGATAGAGTCGCCGGAACGCGGCCTCGCGGACAGCCCGCGAGCCGTCCTCCATCAGACAATGGTAACTGCCGTGCGTCAGCGTCACCAGATGGCCGTCGCCATCGCGCAGACGCCCAAACGTGAGGTCGCTGTCATTCAGCGCCTCAAACGTGGTCGACGACGCATTCAGCACATCCGACAGCTGCCCCAGCAGACGCTCCTCCGGCTCGCTCAGCGTATGCGCCCGCGACCGCAGCGTCTCCTCCACATGACGACGCCAGAACGCCAGCCCCGGCTCCGCCAGAAACGACGCCACCTTCCCCTCGTCCAGCGACAGCAGCTCCGGCTCAAACCACGCGAACGACGGCGCCAGCCGCGCCAGACACGCCCCCAGCCGACCCACGCGCTCCCGGTTCTCCGACACGCGCGTGTCCTCGTCCGACTTGAGGCTCGCATACGACTGCAGCCGGTCGGCCAGACGCTCAAACGCCTCGCCCGCCTCCAGCGCCTCGCGCAGCGTCTCCGCCGACTCGCCCAGCCGACCCGCATAGCCGCTGAAACGCTCCGCCAGCTCCGGCAGCCGACCGAAGTCGGACTCCCACTGCGTCTCCTCCGCATAGATGGCGGTCAAATCCCACGTCGGCAACATCGCCCCCGACGCCTTCTGCCTCACGCTGTTCGTCTTCTTTGCCATAGCTCTCTGTTTTTTTGCCCTTGCCTATGTTTGCCTTTCACGGTCTGACATACTATAATTTGAAAGTTTGTTTTTGCTATGCCACATCGGTTCTTTCAGCCAGTCAGTCAGTCAGAGGTTCCCCATGTCCAGCCATACGTTCGCGGGTCAGTGGATCACCAGCCCCGAGCTCGCCGAGATGCCCGTCCACAACGTCTTCCACCGACAGCTCGACCGCAGCCAGCCGCCCAACCCGCACGCCGACGTCGCCAACCGCCACGTCCTCTTCCGCCGCAAGTTCCTCCTCGACGCCGTCGAGCCCACCACCATCCACATCACCGCTGACGACTACTACAAGCTGTACCTCAACGGCCAGTTCGTCACCCAGGGACCCGCACCCGCCTACCCCTTCCGCTACTACTACAACTCCGTCGACGTCACCCGCTTCCTCCTCCCCGGCGAGAACACCATCGCCATCCACACCTACTACCAGGGACTCGTCAACCGCGTCTGGGTCTCCGGCGACAACCGGCACGGACTCCTCCTCGACCTCGTCACCAACGACGGCGGACAGCTCCTCCTCGCCTCCGACACCTCCTTCCGCTGCCACCCCCACACCGCCTACTCCGCCGACGGCATCGTCGGCTACAAGACCCAGTTCCTCGAACGCTACGACGCCCGCGCCCCCGAGTGCCGCTTCTTCCTCCCCACCTTCGACGACCGCGCCTGGCCACGCGCCGCCCTCCGCCGCAACCCCGACTGGAACCCCGTCCCGCAACCCTCCCGGCAACTCGACTTCGAACTCATCCCACCCGCCTCCGTCCAGCGCGACGGACAGCTCGTCCGCATCGACTTCGGCGCCATCTACGTCGGCTACCTGGCCCTCATCGCCAAAGGCCCGCGCGACGCCGAAATCACCCTCCGCTTCGGACAGGAGCTCAACCCCGACGCCTCCGTCCGACACGCCATGCGCTGCAACTGCGACTATGTCGAGCATATGGTGCTCTCCGGCGGCGCCGACTCCCTCAACCAGTTCGACTACAAGTCCTTCCGTTATGTCGAACTCCTCCTCCCACCCGACACCGACATCGCCGTCCAGCACCTCCGCCTCATCGCCCGACACTACCCCTTCCACCTCGCCGCCCAGCCCAAGTACCGCGACCCCGAGGCCCTCGCCGTCTGGAACCTCTGTGTCGACACCCTCCGCTACGGCGTCCAGGAGGTCATCCAGGACTGCATGGACCGCGAGAAGGGCTACTACATGGGCGACGGCTGCTACTCCCTCCTCACCTATTGCCTCCTCCAGCGCGACTTCTCGCTCATGGAGAAGTTCATCGACGACTGCCTCGACACCGCCTTCATCAACCCAGGCCTCATGACCTGCGCCGACTGTGCCTTCATGCAGGAGATCGCCGAGTACCCGCTCATCATGATCACCACCATCCTCCCCTACCTCACCGTCACCGGCAACCGCGACTTCATCCGCACGCGCTTCAGCCAGCTCACCGCCATCCTCGACTTCTACCGCGACCAGTACGCCGAAGCCGACGGACTCCTCAACAACCTCGACAAGTGGTGTGTCGTCGAATGGCCCAAGAACTTCCGCGACGGCTACGACGCCGACATCGAGGAGGGCAAGGTCTGCACCGACAAGCACAATGCCATCAACGCCTACTACCTGGGCGCCATCAAGGCCCTCAACCGCATCGCCGACCTGCTCGGCCTCCCTCCCTACCGCACCGACCTCCCACAGCTCCAGCAGGCCTTCCTCGACGCCTTCTACGACGCCGACCGCCATCTTTTCCGAGACAGTGTCCGCTCTTCCCACATCTCGCTGCCCGCCAACGTCTTCGCCGCCTTCTACGAGCTGTTGCCCGACGATGTCTGCAAGCGTGCGGTCATCGCGCTCATCCGCGAGAAGCGCCTTGCCCACGCCTTGCTGTTCGTGCCGTTCCCGATGTTGTCCTTCCTGCTCCGCGAGGGCGAGGAGGCGCTAGTCCACGACCTGCTGACGGATCCGACCACCTGGCGCAACATCCTGGCGGAGGGTGGCACCCGCACCTTTGAGGGCTGGGGCAAGGACTCCAAATGGAACACCTCGCTCTTCCACCTCACGCTGTCCTTTGCGGCGGCCTTCCTCACCGACTGGCCCATCAACGAGGCCTTTGACTTCTGACGCGACGAAATGGAAACCGCCGTCTCCTGCCTCATTTTGGAGGAGACGGCGGTCATGAGCGGGGAAGGGTAGGGGGCTTCAGTTCTGCGGCTCGTAGGGCTGACGGCTCCAGTTCCGCGTGTCGCGCCACATCACCAGCCAGCGACGCAGCCTGATGAGGAATTTCGGCACCAGCGCACGCATTTTCAGCTTTCGCTGCAACGCCTGAAGCTGGGCATCATGTTCCTCTTGGGAGATGAGTCCGTTCTTGAAGATGACGTCTGTGGCCTCTCTGAGCGTCAGTTGATAGTTGCAGACGGACAGTCCTTCCATATCGAAGATGCAGATGATGGCGGGGACGCGCTTGAAATGGGCTCCTGCGCGGAACGCCCTCAGGAAGAAGTCGTGGTCGCTGGCGATTCTGTATTGGGTGGAGTAGGGATGTGTGAGGAGATAGTCGCGTCGAATCAGCGCGGACTGATGACAGAAGCCCATTTTGTGTTCGGTGCCCTGATTGAAGGTCAGCTTGTCGGCGTCGGTGGCTCGGCAATAGTGATATTTTCCGCGATAGTGCATTTCGTAGTCGCCATAGACGACGGTCTCCGTGTGCTTGTCGACCTGGACGAGGCTATTGAGTGACTGTTCGTTGAAGAAGATGTCGCCGGCATTGAGGAAGAGGCACCAGGTTCCCTGAGCTCGGGTCGCGCCTTTGTTCATGGCGTCATAGATGCCCTGGTCTGGTTCGCTGCGGAAGCGGAGCGTCAGTCCCACCTTTTGGGTCAGCGACTCATATCCGTGCACCACCTCAGCGGTATTGTCCGTGCTCGCGCCATCGACAATCACCATTTCAACCAGGCTCATATCCACCTGTTGCCGGCACACTGACTCTATCGTTCTGCCGATGTCCTGACTCGCGTTCCTACAGACGGTGATGATCGAATAGTCGATGCCCATGAGGTCTAAATGAAGTTTTGTCTTTGATTGAGGATTGAGCTAAGTTGTTTATTATAAAATACATGGATAAATCTATTTTTCAAGCCAACCTTTTGCCGACGAGCGAAGCGAGGCCTGTCCCGACGGCGCCCCCGCCGTCGGGCGAAAAGCGACTCAATCGA
>CALZPA010000021.1 GCA_945827525.1 uncultured Lentisphaeria bacterium
GACCTGTCGCACACCCCGAAGAATCTGCTGCTGCGGGCGGTGCGGTCGCCGGTGTCGGAGTCGGTTCGCGAGCGCGGGTGTCCGAGGTGCGCGCCCTGATGGGCGCGTTCCATGTCCGGCCGACGATTGTGCGGCTGCTGCTGGACGGGCAGGTGAGCGAGTCGGCGGCGGGAGGCGCGGACTGTTGAGCGAAAAAAAAGTGTGTGGGGCATTGGGAAAGCCGGCAAGCAGTCCTATTGTATGGGGCAAGCAACCTTCGTCGTCGGGCGCGAGCGTCCGTCGCCAGTCCGTTTCACCTTCAGCCCCCGTTTAGCGCATCATGGCCCATTCCAACCGCGTCCTCTGCGACGAAGCCTACTACTGGTTTTTCCGCAACTTCAACCATCAACTGCTGCTGAATCCGCGGAGCAATGACTTCGCGTCGTTGCGGAAGACGCTGTCGAGCGGGGGGATGCGCTTCACGGAGCAGTCGCTGCAGTTGCAGCGGGAGCGCATACGGCAGGCGCTGCAGCGGAATGTGGGGGAGGCCATGTCGTTTGTGCGGCTCATCAACCAGACGCAAGGCGTCTGGCGGAAGCTGCATGTGGTGTTCAGCTCGATGCAGGACGATGTGCTCCGCAAGCATTGGCGCGAGCTGGTGCGGAACGCGATGCAGCCAGGGATTGTGATTGCGGCGCTGCTGGGGTTTCGTCAGGGGACCTGGCAGCATCGTCTGGCGATGCGGCTGTGCAAGTGTCCGCAGGCCTGGCATCCGGCCAGCAGCGAGGAGGGGACGGTCTCAGAGGCGTTTCTGACTAGGCTGAGCGATATCTTCGCGGCGGTGGAGGAAGCCTTCTGCACCGAGGAGAACCTGAGGAAGTCCAAGGGAAAGGACAAGAAGGGGGGCATGGACGAGTCGGAGCTCCAGAAGCAACTGAACAGCGAGTACAACCGCGGACGCAACGAGCAGGAGCAGAAGGGCGCGGCCGAACGCAAGCGGCTGGCAGCCGAACTCAAGGAGACCAAACGGCAGCTCGAGGAGGCGCAGCAGCAGCTCAGCCAGCTCGGACAGCGGCACGCCGCCAGCCAGCAGAACCATCTGCGCGAACTCGACAACTGCGCCGACGCCGCACGGCAGCACTATGAGCGTCAGCTTGACGAATTCCTGCGCCAGACCTTCCTCTTCGACGCCGGCGTCGCGGGAGCCTCCGGCCAGGAGAGCACGGCGACGGGCGACATCATCCGACAGCTTCGCTCGGCGACCGCCGCCCAGCTCGCGCTGAACCAGAAGGCCGGAACCAAGAACGCCCTCCGCCAGCAGCGCCGGGAGCTGACCGCCGCGCTCGACGAGCTGCGCGCCGCCGTGGACGACTCGGTGCTGGCGGCCAAGAACGTCGCCGGCGTCATCCAGAGCGCGGAACAGCAGCTGGCGGCCATCAACCGCCGCCTGCAGGAGGCCGGCGAGCCGGTCACGTCCGAGCATCTCGCGTATTCGCTGGCGTTCGCCCAGTTCGAGGCGTACATCCAGTCCATCAAGCTGGACGACGAGGCGGACGGGCTGCTCCGGGAGGGCAGCGCCTTCGTCCAGCAGGCCCTCGAGCATGAGCTGCTCACCGACAAGGAGTCCAAGGGCCTCCAGAAGCTCATCAACGAGCGTCTCGCCATGCTCAACGAGCAGCGGCGCGTCCAGATGCGACTGAAGGCAAAGGCCGAGCGCGAGGCCGCCGACACCGTGTCGGCGCCAGAGCCCATCTCCATCATGCAGTTGGGGCGCTTCATCGGCGACATGCACAAGGTCACCATCATCTTCGACGGCTACAACACCATGAAGCGCAACGAGCCCTGGAAGTCCTACGAGCAGCAGCGGTTCTTCGACGTCGCGCGCTACGAGTTCGTCGCGACCATCAAGCGCCAGGCGCACTTCTTCCAGCAGGTGGAGCTCGTCTTCGATGGCCGCGGCACGACCATGACCATCGAGAAGGACGCCGACGTCGCCAACGTCAACCTCATCTACTCCGCCTACATCCATGGCGAACACGATGCCGACAACTGTATCATCGAACGCGCACGGACGCTGCGCACCAATTGTCCTGACGCGCGCATCTGGGTCGTCACCAACGACTTCGGCCTGCGGAAGCAGCTCCACGACACCTGCGACGCCTTCGTCGACACCACCGCCATCCCCGCGTTCTTCCATTAGGTTCGCTGGAGCGATTGTGTTCGACAAGGGATGACCCTTTCTCCCGTGGCGTCGGCTCATCAGCGGCGCTTTCCCGTGCCTCCGTGCGGAGAACGTCTAGCCCCGTGGCCGGCGTTTCAGCCCGACGGCGGGGGCGCCGTCGGGACAGGCGCCGCTGGCGCGGCGCGTTTTTTTCTCGCCTGATTCGGTTTTCGCCCGACGGCGGGGGCGCCGTCGGGACAGGCGCCGTTGGCGCGGCGCGCCTCCGCGCAGGGAACGTCATCTCGCATTGGGCGCTATCGCACAGGCTTTTCAGCCACAGGAGAGCATCAGGGCATGAGTAGCAAGTTTGGTCTCAACGTCATGGACTTCGGGGCGAAGGGCGATGGCGTCGCCGACGACACGCCGGCCATCCAGGCGGCGATTGACGCGGCCGCCCAGCGCGGCGGCGGACGCATTCTCTTTCCGTTCACGCCGGAGGGCTATCGGCTGGCCTCGCCGGGACGGGAACTGAGCCGGGATGGACGTCCGCTGCGGGCGCAGCTCGAGCTTCCCCAGGGCGACGCCAATGTGCTGCTGGAGGGCGAGATGCCCTGTCGGCTCCTCAATGCGTACATCGTGCGTCCGCGCACGTCGGCGCCCATCTTCAAGCCGACGCGGTTCGGCACGCTGCGCCGCAACAACACACGGCTCTTCTCGACGTGGGAGGCACCGGAGGAGCATAAGGCGGAGGCGCGTCCGTGGTCGATGCTGGCGGCGCCGGAGGGCGACAGTTGCAAAGGGCATTTCAGCGTCTCGTGCGTCTCCATCGCCAATCTCGAATGGCAAGTCCATCTCGACCACGGGCGGATGTACCCGACGCAGAGCGCCGTCAATCTTCAGAACGTGTCGCGCGTCCATGTCAGCCACTCGCAGTTCTGCCTGGACGACAACATAGGCGACACCGATTTGGGGCTGGAGCTCCAGCCGAATCCCTGCCATACCGTCGGACTCATGACCTCGGGAGACCAGAACGACGACAACACGCTCACGAACGTCGCCGCGCAGGGCTTCCGCTATGGCTTTGTGCTGGGCGAGCATGTCGTGGCGGACTACCTCTATGTCCACAACTGCGAGCAGGGCGTGGTCTTCCATGACAGCTCGCATATCACGTCCATCGCGCACATCACCGCGCAGCACAACCGGATGATCCTGGCGACGACGACGGAGCGTCTGTTCGGGCATGAGAAGGGGCCGTGCGCTGTCACGGTCGGCACGCTCAACTTCGAGTCGGGGACGGGGCTGCTGCCCGCGGTCAGCGCACTGCAGTATGGTGTGTATGATCCGGAGAACCGCCTGGTGGGCGATTTGCGGTGGCATCAGCCATGGGGGGAGCAGGTGTTTCCCGTGAAAGGCGCGGCGCATTTCCGCATCACGCATTTTGGGGACTGAGGCGACAAGGCAGACAGGCCCGGGAGCGAGCGAGTCGTTCCCGGGCCTGTCTGCCTTTGGGCTTGTGGCTTGGCTAAGCCGTGGTGGCGGTCAGCCTACCACCTGGCGCAGTCGGCGAGGATGCGGAGGAGGTCTTCGACGGCGAGGTCCTTGGACTTGCTGAATTCGGCGGAGACGAGTCCGGTGTAGCCGGTTTCGGCGATGGTCTTGAAGATGTTGCGGTAGTTGAGCTCACCGGTTCCGGGCTCGCGGCGTCCGGGGTTGTCGCCGAAGTGGAAGTGTCCGATTTCGTTGATGTAGGCCTTGATGTTGCGGCAGACGTCGCCCTCGGTGATCTGCTGGTGGTAGACGTCGAAGAGGAATTTGACGTTGGGGCTGTTGACGGCGCGGGCGAGTTCGGCGCCCTGCTTGGAGGTGACGAGGGCGTAGCCGGCGTGGTCGACCTTGATGTTCAGGGTCTCGTAGACCATGGTCATGCCGGCGTCCTCGAGGAGCGGGGCGACGCGGCGGCTGGCGATGGCGACGTTCTCCATCTGCTGTTCGATGGTCATGTCGAAGCGCTGGGCGCCGGTGAGGGCGAGAAGGACGTTGGTGCCGAGGGCCTTGCCGTCGGCGATGGCCTGCTTGACGCTGGCCTCGAAGGTGTCGTGGTAGGCGGGATTGACGGGGCCGTCGCCATTGATGGTGCCGCCGCAGCTGATGGCGCCGGGGGTTACGCCGAGCTCCTCGCACTTGGCGCGGACGGCCTCCTTGTCGTCCCACTTTCCGGCGCCGAGGTTCTCGAACGCGGTGAAGCCGTAGGCGGCGACCTGCTCGACCATCTCGGGGTGGCTGAGGTCCCCGAACCAGCCGCTCATCAGGGCCAGACGCACCTTGATACCTTCGCCAATCTTTTCGACATCATACTTGACAGGCATGTTCAACTCCTTGCAATGCAACAATGACAATGGGGATGGGGTTCTGTTGGGTGTGTGGGGGGAGACGGTGGACTGCCGCCCGCGCGTCACTTGCGAATCTTGGGGGACAGGCGCCGGAGGACGGAGCCGCAGGCGCTCTCCATGCCGCCGATGAGCTTGTTCAGGTGCCCGCGCAGCAGGTCGTACATGGCCATGGAGAAGATGCCGACGACGAGTCCGCCGAACGTGGTGTACATGGCGGTGCTGACGCCGCTGGTGAGCTGCTGGACTTTGGCCGAGATGTCGCTCTCGGTGAAGTTCTGGAAGGAGAGCATCATGCCCCAGATGGTGCCGAGGAGGCCGACCATGGGGGCGATGACGGCGATGTCCATGAGGTACTGGAGGCGCTGCCAGAGGAGGCTGGCCTGCCGCCCGCCCTCGTCCTCGATGCCGTCGCGGAGGAAGGCGTACTCGACGGGCTGTCCCTCCTGGCACTGCTCGAGGGAGGCGCCGAGGATGCGCGCCGCGACGCAGTTGCTGTCGCTGCAGAGCTCCTTGAGCGCGGGGAGGTCTCCGGCCTCGGCGGCGTCCTGCGCCTCGAGGAGGAAGGAGCGCGGATAGAGGAGGCTGGCGCGGAGGGTCAGCGCGTAGAACACGGTGAGCGCGATGGCGACGAGGGAGAGCCCCGCGATGACGTACATGAGGACGCCGCCCTCCTCCATGATCATCAGGGGGGTTATCTGCGCGGGCGCGGCCTCGGCTGCCTGGGCGTTATCGGCGGCCGGCACGGAGGTGGCCGCGGTCTGGGCGGCTAGGCTGGCCTCGAACAGCAGTCCCAGGCACAGCGTCAACAGGCTCGTCAGGCGTCTTCTCATCGGGTGCGTCCCTCCTCTCGGTGTGTGACTTCGTGATGATGGCTGGATGGGGATGGTGCGCCTCAGCCTTTGCGGGCGAGACGGCGGGTCAGCTCGGCCTCGTAGGCGTCGAGGTCCTCGATGGCTCGTCCGGCGACGCCGGAGGCCATGGCGGCCTCGGCGACGCGGCGGGCGACGTGGGGGACGACGCGCGGGTCGAAGGGCTTGGGGATGACATAGCGGTTGCTGAGGGGGCACTCGGGGTCGAACATGCCGTCGGCGGCGTCCTGCGGGTAGGCGTTGGCGAGGATGGCCTTGACGTCGGCGGGGATGGGCATGCGGGCGACCTCGGCGAGGGCGTGCGAGGCGGCGCGCTTCATGTCCTCGTTGATGTCGCTGGCGCGGGTGTCGAGGGCGCCGCGGAAGATGCCGGGGAAGCCGAGGACGTTGTTGATCTGGTTGGGGAAGTCGGTGCGTCCGGTGCCGACGACGTAGGCGCCGGCCTTGACGGCGACGTCGGGGTAGATTTCGGGGACGGGGTTGGCCATGGCGAAGACGATGGGGCGAGGGGCCATGGAGGCGACCATCTCGGGCGTGACGCAGTTGCCGACGGAGCAGCCGAGGAACATGTCGGCGCCGACGAGGGCCTCGGCGAGGGTGCGGCAGGGCTTGTCGGTGGCGAGGCGCTCCTTTTCGGCGTTGAGTCCGGGGCGTCCCTTGTGGATGACGCCCTTGCTGTCGCACATGACGACGTTCTCGCGTCTGACGCCGGCGGCGATGTAGAATTCGGCGCAGGCGCAACCGGCGGCGCCGGCGCCGTTGACGACGACGGTCATCTGGTCGAGCTTCCGGCCAGTGAGTTCGGCGGCGTTGAGGAGCGCGGCGAGCGAGATGATGGCGGTGCCGTGCTGGTCGTCGTGGAAGACGGGGATGTTCATGCGCTTCTTGAGGACGGTCTCGACCTTGAAGCAGGCGGGGGCGGCGATGTCCTCGAGGTTGATGCCGCCGAAGGTGGGCTCGAGGCAGGCGGTCATCTCGATGAGCTTGTCGGCGTCGGTGCGTCCGTCGGGGCCGGCGCAGGAGCCGAGGCAGAGCGGGATGGCGTCGATGTCGGCGTAGCGCTTGAAGAGGACGGCCTTGCCCTCCATGACGGGGAGTCCGGCGGCGGGGCCGATGTTGCCGAGTCCGAGGACGGCGGTGCCGTCGCTGACGACGGCGACGAGGTTGCCCTTGCTGGTGTAGGAGTAGACCTTGGCGGGGTCGTCCTTGATGGCGAGGCAGGGCTGCGCGACGCCGGGCGTGTAGGCCATGGACAGCTCGTCGGCCGTCTCGCAGGGCTTGCTGGAGACGACGTGGATTTTGCCCGCCGTGGGTTGCTCGTGATACGCCAAACTACGTTCCTTGAATGAATCGTCTGCCATGCTGCCGGTCCTGCTGTCGCTCGTCAAAGGGTGGATGTCTGTGTGTGGCCGTGGCCACAGGGAAGTTGAAACAAGGCAATATAATGCCTGAATGTCCAAATGCCCTGTGGTGCGGCGACTATTTTGCGAGGAAGGCGAGTTCGGAGCTGGTGAGGAGTCCGCGTTGGTCGGTGGCGTCGAGGTAGGCGGCCTGCGCGTCGGCGGGCGCGGTGGCGGTGACGGTGCCGGTCTGCGGGTCGAGATGGGCGGGGATGGCCTGCCAGTGGCGGTCGGGCCAGGGCTCGCGTCCGGTGGTGAAGACGAGGCGCGTCGCCGCGATGGGGGCTGCGCCGTGGGCGCGGATGGTGGCGGTCAGCCGCCGGCCGTCGACGCGGAGGGACGTCCAGGAGGGAAGCGGCGTGGCGTTGCGGCAGAGGGCGTCGGCGAAGGCGCGGATTTCGGGCGGGTCGCCGGCCGCGCCGTGGCCGTGGGGCATGCGCATCTTATAGGCGCGGGTGACGGGGCCCTGCGGGAGGAGGGTGGTTCGGTGCCAGATGGGCGGCCGGTAGAAGCGGTCGTTGGTGCCGTTGCAGAAGAGCATGGGCATGGTGGCGCCGCCGACGTACATGGCGGGATCCCAGAGGCGGACCCAGCGCTGCGCCTGGTCGTCGCCCAGGTTGCGCAGCGACCAGGCGGAGCCCTCGCCGATGAAGCCGCAGCCGTAGACGGGGACGGCGAAGCGGAGGCGCGTGTCGACGCCGGCGACGATGTTGGTCAGGTAGCCGCCCCAGGAGATGCCGGTGATGCCGATGCGCGTGGCGTCGACCTGCGGCTGGGCGCGGAGGAGGCTGTGGCCGAGGATGACGGCGGCGACGGCATGGTACGTCCACTGGTCGTGCGGGTCGTCGCCGACGCTGGCGAAGCCGCCCCAGCCGGCGGGGCCGGACCATTCGTGGGCGGGCCAGGGCTTGCCGTCCGTGTCGAGCGGCAGCGGCAGATGACCGCAGGTGTCCATGGCGATGGCGGCGTAGCCGCGCTCGTTCCAGGTGCGCACCCAGGTGCGGAACGCCGTCCCGCCGCCCCCGTGGACGAGCACGATGCCCGGGACGGGCGAGGACGGAGAGGCGTTGGCCGGAAAGCCCATCCAGGCGAAGACGCGGGTCGGACGCCCACGGTAGGGCTCGCCCGCGTACATCAGCGGACGCACCGCCTCGCCCGACATCGCGTCGAAGGGCGCCGTCGTGACGGGGAACGTCTCCGGCGTCCGGGAGAGGCGTTCGAGCTCCCACATCGTCTGCCGGGCGCCCCGGGGCGGTACCGGCGTGGGATAGGTCTTGGCTCCGGCGCCGTCGGCGGCCAGCAGCGACTCCTCCGACACGAGACAACTGCCACAGACAAGCATGGCTAACAGAATCCGACCAAGATGCATGATGTCACCTTTTTTCGTGTCCGCAAACTACACAAAACTACACGAAATGAACGTTATGGGACGGCTGTGAAAGAGTCCACAAAAGACACAAAAAGGCACAAAAACGTAAAATGTGTAAGAAGCGTGGACTCGATGCGCAGTGCGGATGGCTCCGCGAGCTGTTCGTGCAAAGGAGTCCCCAGAGGTGTGGGGCATCGGGGACGGGACGGTGGGTGGCGCGTGGGGGTCAGCGCAGCTTGATGAGGATGAGGAAGAGGATGGGGGAGAGGAAGCTCTGGAGGAGCATGAAGCGGACGACGACCTGGGCGGGGCTCCAGCCCCATTCGCGGCGGCACTGGTCGTGGAGGGGGAAGCGTACGCGGTGGAGGGCGCGGACGATGGGATTCTGGCGGGCGGCCTCCTCGTCGGAGGCGTAGAGTTCGGGTGTTTTGGTGTTGGGGAATTTGCGGAGTGGCGTTCTGGTGTCGCAGCCGAGTTTGCGGAGAGCCTTGAGGATGAGGATTTTGAGGAGTCCGCCGCCGCCGTTGGCAAGCATGATGGGGGCGACGATGAGGAAGGAGAGCATGTTTCCGGTGGCGAGGGCGCCGATGCCGATGAGGAGTCCGAGGAAGCGCGAGCCGGCGTCGCCCATGAGGACGGCTGAGGGGAAGGCGTTGTGCCAGATGTAGCCGGCGAGGCAGCCGGCGGAGACGACCATCATGATGGCCCAGGAGGCGCCGCTGCCGTAGTGCGGGACGCCGAAGTAGTCGGCGAACTGGTTGTGTCCGGTGACGAGGTAGAGGAAGGCGGCGAGTTCGAGGAGCGAGACGGTGGCGAGGGAGCCGGCGAGGGAGTCGATGCCGTCGCAGCAGTTGGCGACGTTGATGCAGATGAAGAGGAGGAACGCGGCGAGGGGGATGAAGAGGAGCGGGGACATCCAGTAGACGTTCTGGGTGAAGGGGAGCCAGACGCGGACGTCCTGGCCCTCGGAGAAGAAGGCGGCGGCGACGACGGCGACGAGGGCGTCGAGGAGTCCCTTTTTGGTTCGGCTCCAGGAGACCTTGGCGGCGTCGTCGAGGTAGCCGAAGAGGGAGATGAGGATGAGGCAGAGGAGGACGCCGAGGAGTCGCCAGGACCAGGGCATGACGATGAGGAGGATGGCGACGGCGAGGGTTGAGAGGATGATGCCGGCGCCGGTGGGCTTTCCGCGTGAGGCGGTGCCGTCGGCGGTGAGTGCCTTGCCGTGGTCATGGGGGAGGCGGTCCCAGAGTCGTGGAAGGAGGAGCCAGGTGAGGAAGGCCCCGAGGAGGGCGCCGAAGCCCATCAGCACCATGAAGGAGTCGAGGAGTCGGAAGGGGCCCCAGACGTGGGTGCTGAGGTAGTTGGCGATGAAGGGGAGCATGGTGGCTGGCGTCGGGTGCGGGGGCTGGAGGGGAGGGGTGGCTGGCTAGGTGATGGAGCAGGCTCGGAGGGCGGAGAGGAAGGCGTCCATGTCGGGGAGTCGCCGTTCGCGTGACTTCTCGAGTCCGGCCATGACGAGCTGGCTGAGTCTGGGGTTGAGTTCGGGGACGATGTCGGCGGGCGGCTTGGGGATGAAGGAGGGCGAGGACTGTCGGCGGAGGGACTCCTTGGGTGTGTCTCCGGGGAAGGGGTGTCTGCCGGTGAGGAGCTGATAGGCGAGGATGGCGAAGGCGAAGACGTCGGAGGCGGGGAAGGCGGTCTTGTCGCGGAGCTGTTCGGGCGCCATGTAGGCGGGTGTTCCCATCTGCGGTCGCGGGCTGTTCTCGGAGGCCTTGAGGGCGAGGTCGAAGTCGGTGAGCTTGATGACGGGTCGTGACTTGGTGAGCTGGACGAGGAAGTTCTCGGGCTTGACGTCGAGGTGCATGAAGCGGTTGCGGTGGACCCAGGCGAGCGCCTCGGCGCATTCGGAGAGGATGAAGGGCCAATCCTGCCGGATGACCTCGGCGCGGCTGTTCATGAGGACCTTGAGGTTCTTGCCCTCGACGTACTCGATGAGCTCGTAGGGGCGCAGGCCGTGGGCGCCGCGCTCCAGCGAGCAGACGAGGTTGGGATGGGGTGAGAGCAGTTCGCGGACCTGGGTGCCGCGCCGGAAGGTGCGCTGCTGTCGCAGACTGAGCACCTTGCCGGACTGGAGTTCGCGCAGCACGGCTGGCGTGCCGTCCCCGAGCATGACGCGGGTGAGGACGGCGATGCCGCCGACGGCGAGTTCGCCGAGCCGGTTGAATGGTTGTCCGATGGGCATGGCGCGGGTCAGGTCTGATCCTGATCTGTGTGTGGGGGTGAATGGGGGGAGTGTCAGGCGAGGACACCGCCCTTGAGGACGAGTTCGCGGTCCTGTTCGGAGAGGTCGTGGGTGAGGTTGAGTTCGGCGGTGGTGCCGTCGGGGCGCTTGAGCTGAGCGCGGAGGTCATGGCCGGCGCGGAGCTGCTCGCGGAGGTTGTCGATGACGATGGTGTCTCCGGGCTGGAGCTTGTCGAGTTCGTCTCGGGAGGCGAAGCGGAGGGGGAGGATGCCGAAGTTGATGAGGTTGGCGGCGTGGATGCGCTCGATGCCGAGGGCGATGATGCAGCGGACGCCGAGATAGAGCGGGCAGATGGCGGCGTGTTCGCGGCTGGAGCCCTGTCCGTAGCTTTCGGCTGCGGCGACGATGCCGACCTTGCCGGCGTCGCGGACGGCGGCGGCTCGTTCGGCGAAGGTGGGCTTTCCGGGTTCGTTGAAGCAGTCGAAGACGACCTGGGCGTAGCGTGGGATGTTGGAGCGGAACTTGAGGTTGGCGCCGGCGGGGGAGATGTGGTCGGTGGTGATCTTGTCGCCGAGCTTGAGGAGGACTTCGCCCACGAGGGTGTCGGGGAGCGGCGAGCAGTGCGGGGGTTCGCCGATGGTCTCCTTGCGGATGATGTCGGGGGCCTGTCCGGGGGCGGGGGGGACGATGATCATGCGGTCATCGATGGCGAACTGCTCGGGCTGGTGCCATTCGGGGTAGGGGATGCCGAGGGTGCGCGGGTCGGTGAGATGTCCGGTGAGGGCGGTGGCGACGGCGGTCTCGGGGCTGACGAGGTAGCACTGGTCGTTCTTGGTTCCGGTGCGGTTGAGGAAGTTGCGGTTGAAGGTGCGGACGGAGACGGTTCCGGAGGCGGGCGAGAAGCCCTGTCCGATGCAGGGGCCGCAGGCGGACTCGAGGATGCGGCAGCCGGCGCTGATGAGGTCGGAGAGCGCGCCCTCGTTGGCGAGCATGGTGAGGACCTGTCGGGAGCCGGGGGCGATGCCGACGGAGCAGGCCTCGGAGACGAGCCGTCCGCGGAGGACTTCGGCGACCATGCGGAGATCCTTGAGGGAGGAGTTGGTGCAGGAGCCGATGAGGACCTGCGAGACGGGGAGGGCGCCGATTTCGGCGATGGTCTTGACGTTGCCGGGGTTGGAGGGGCAGGCGGCCATGGGGACGAGCTCGTCGAGGTTGATGTCGATGATGCGCTCGTAGGGGGCGTCGTCATCGGCGGCGAGCGGCGCGAAGTCCTGTTCGCGCTGTTCGGCCTTGAGGAAGGCGCGGGTCTGCTCGTCGGAGGGGAAGATGGAGCAGGTGACGCCGAGTTCGGTGCCCATGTTGGCGATGGTGGCGCGCTCGGGGACGGAGAGGGTGGCGACGCCGGGGCCGAAGTACTCGCAGGCGAAGCCGACGTTGCCCTTGGAGCCGAGGATGGAGAGGACCTTGAGGATGACGTCCTTGGCGGAGACCCAGGGCTGGAGGTGTCCGGTGAGGCGGATGCCGATGACGCGCGGGAAGACGAGCTTGTAGGGCTTTCCGGCCATGGCGAGGGCGACGTCGAGTCCGCCGGCTCCCATGGCGATCATGCCGATGCCGCCGCCGGTGGTGGTGTGGGAGTCGGAGCCGAGGAGGGTCTTTCCTGGGATGCCGAAGCGTTCGAGGTGGACCTGGTGGCAGATGCCGTTGCCGGGTCTGGAGAGTCGGACGCCCTTGGCGGCGCAGACGCTCTGGAGGTAGAGGTGGTCGTTGGGGTTCTCGGGTCCGAACTGGCTGGTGTTGTGGTCGATGTACTGGACGGACAGCTCGGTCTTGACGCGGTCGATGCCCATGGCCTCCAGCTCGAGGAAGGCCATGGTGCCGGTGGCGTCCTGGCAGAGCGTCTGGTCGATGCGGATGCGTATCTCCTGGCCGGGCACGCAGTCGCCCTCGACGAGGTGCGCGCGCAGGATTTTCTCGATGAGTGTCTGTGAAGCCATGATGACGGGTTCCCGGAAAAAGGTGATGTGCTGTGGGACTCGTGCGCGGGGTGGGCCGCGTCGGGTCAGGACGGAAAGTGAGTCAAGGTAATATAATGCGCGGGGAGCGGTCGCTCAAGTGTGAGCCGTCGTCCGTTGTCAGGAAATGTCATGCGAGACGGAGGAGGTGGTTGCAGCGTGTGGCGGCTCGGAGGGAGGCGAGGGGGCCGGTGCGGATGAGGGTGGCGCCGGCGGCGATGGCGAGGTCGGCCTCGAAGGAGTCGTCGGTGGCGGGCGCGTCGGCGTCGAGGATGATGGCGGTGCCGTTGCGGTGGGCGTCGGCGGCGGCTCGGAGGCAGTCGGTGACGTTGGTGAAGTGCCGGAGTGCGAGGGTGCGCGCGGGGTCGTGTGGGGAAGGCCTGCCGGTGTTGGCGAGGGTGAGTCCGGGCTGTGCGTCGAGGGCGGCGCGGAAGTCGTGGTCGAGGGTTGCGAGGTCGGCGAGGAGGAGTGGGAGTGGGGAGGCGTCGAGGAGTGGGAGGATGGCCTCGGGGGAGGCGTTGGGGGAGAGTTCGGCGGCGGGGGCGAGGTCGGCGTCGGGGTGGTACCCGCAGGTCTCGATGGCGTGGCGGAGTTCGTCGAGGGCGTCCTGGACGGAGGTGGGGGGCGCGGGGAGGCTGTCGAGGGCGTGGGAGACTTCGGCGCAGGCGCGGAGGGCGTCGCGGAAGGGCCAGTCGTGGCGCTGGGGCGCGAGCATGAGGTCGGCGAGGGGTGCGTCGGGGGCGTGGGGGAGGAGGTGGGCGACGGAGACGAGCGGGCGTGGGAAGGGATGGAGGCAGAGTCCGCCGAGGTGTCGGTGGAGGGGGATTTCGAGGGCGAGTGCGGCGGCCTGGGCGGTGGCCATGGAGACGACGAGGCGGGCGTTGCCGCCGAGGCGCTCGAGGGTGCCGAGCTCGTGGTCGACGGCGACCTGGTCGAGGGCGTCGAGGCCGCGGACGACGAGGCAGATGCGGTCTCGGACCTGTTCGAGGGCGCGCTGGACGCCGCGTCCGAAGTAGCGTGTGTCGTCGTCGCGGTCGCGGAGTTCGTCGCGGACGTCGGCGGGGACGCTGGCGCGTCCGAGTGCGCCGCAGGCGAGGGAGACGTCGGCCTCCAGGGTGGGTTCGCCGCGTTCGTTGAGGATTTCTCGGGTGGTGACGTCTTGGATGAGGGTCATGGCTGGGGGGATGGTGGAGGTGGGCGTGGTGGTGGGGTGTGGCTACCACTGGAGGGCGAGTCCGCAGCAGTTGATGCCGGAGCCGATGCCGAGGAGGGCGACGTGTGCGCCTGGGTGGAGGGTGCGTTCCTGTGCGGCGAGGGCGAGGGTGGCGGTGAGGGAGGCGGAGCCGCAGTTTCCGAGGAAGGGGAAGGTTGAGAAGTCGCGGTCGGGGTTGAGGTGGAGGGTGTCGTAGAGGAGGGCTCGGTGTCCCTTTCCGACCTGGTGGGTGCAGATGAGGTCTGGGGTGTCGTCGTGCCAGCCGAGGGTGTCTTTGAAGGCGTCCCACATCTGCGCGGCGAGCCGGACGCCCTTCTGGAGGAGTTCGGGCGAGTCGGTCTGCATGAGTGGCGCGGCGCCGTCAGTCATGCCGCCGGAGCCGTCGCCCTGGCAGAGCTGGCTGGAGGCGGTGTCGGCGAGGGAGACGGCGGCGAGGAGTGGGTGTGGCGCGAGGTCGCGTCGGGCGACGACGACGGCGGTGGCGGCGGAGCCGATGGTGAGGGAGGCGAAGTGCGGGCGGAAGTCTCGGCGGCTGTAGCGGGCCTGGTTGAGGTGCTGGACCGTGCTGCGGAGGAGCGGGCCGGCGTTTTCGCCGGAGACGGCGAGTCCGGCGCGGATGGCGCCGGCCTCGACCATGGCGGCGAGGGTGACGATGCCGGAGGCCATGCCGAGGCAGGCGTTGGAGAGGTCGAAGTTGAGGGCGTCGGGTCGGAGGCCGAGGGCATGGTGGACGTAGGTGGCGGAGGCGGGCTCGAGGCAGTCGCGGGAGACGGAGCAGAAGAGGAGTGCGTCGATGGCGGAGGGCGGGAGTGCGGCCTGCCGGAGGGCGAGGAGTCCGGCCTGTGCGGCGGCGTCGCTGGGTCGGGTGCCGGGGTTCCAGAGTCGGCGCTGTCGGATGCCGGTCATGAATTCGAGTCGGCCGGGCGAGAAGCCGGCGGCCTGGTAGGCGGGCTGGAGCTGCCGTTCGAGCTCGTCGCTGTCGAGGGTGTTGGGGGGGAGCGCGGCGACGGGCGTCGTGAGGGCGACGTTCTGGTATTTCATGGGGTGGGTGCGGCGGTGATGGTTGCGGTGCCGTTGCCGAAGACGGGGCAGGCGCTGGCCTGCCGCATGTTGGCGATGCGTCCGTCGGGGCGGCGGATGGTGAGGGTGACGCCCTGGGGGAGCTTGGCGGGGTTCCAGGAGAGCCTGACGAGTCGTTTGGTGGTGTTGGTGACGTCGAGGTGCCAGGTCTGTGGGAGGGTGGTGGGTCGGAGGTCGCGGTAGAGGATGGGCGCCGTGGGTGTTGCGGGGCGGAGTCCGACGGTGGCGGTGTCGATGGCGAAGGGCGGGACGGGGATGTCGAGTCTGGGGTCCTGGGCGGGGGTCGCGTCGGGATGGCAGCCGATGACGAGGCGGTCGACCTGGGCGTTGTCGCAGAGGATGTCGAGGGTGAAGGCGGGTGCGGCCGTCGCAGGCGTGGGGGCGGGCTCGGCGGCGAGCGCCAGGAGCGGCAGGAGGAGCAGGGCGAGGAGCGGTCGCGTCATGGAGTGTGTGGGATGGGGGTCAGTTGATGTAGGTTCGCGGCTGGGTCATGCCGATGTGGCAGAGGATTTCGTAGGCGTTGGTCTGCGCGGTGTGGGCGAGGTCCCAGGCGGTGATTTCCTCGTGTCCCTGTCGTCCGATGAGGATGATGTCGTCGTCGATGGCGGCGTCGGGGACATCGGTGAGGTCGAACATGGTCATGTCCATGCAGATGGTTCCGAGGGCGCTGACGCGTCGTCCGCGGACGAGGGCCTGGCATTGCCGGGAGAGGATGCGCGGGAGTCCGCTGGCGTAGCCGACGGGTGCGATGGCGACGAGGGAGTCACGGGAGAGGACGACGGAGCTGCCGTAGGAGATGGCGGCGCCGGCGGGGAGTCGCTTGAGGGAGACGATGGCGGACTTGAAGGTGAGGGCGGGAGTCAGGGTGTGGGTGGGATGCTGGACGCCGTCGGGCCAGAGGCCGTAGAGTCCGATGCCGGGTCGCGCGAAGGGGAGGGTGGGCTGGTAGTGCTCGAGGATGGCGGCGGTGGCGTAGGCGTGGACTTGGGTGCAGCCAGGCGGGAGGAGCGGGAGGAGCGCGTCGAGTTCGCGGAGCTGCTGTCGGGTGGTGGGGTGGTCGGGCTGTCCGGCGCAGGCCATGTGGGAGAAGGCGCCGGTGATGCGGAGGGCGGGGAGCGCGGCCAGCTGTGGGAGGAGGCGTGGTAGGTCGGCGGGGAGGAAGCCGAGCCGTCCGAGTCCGGTGTCGAGGGCGAGGTGGATGTCCTGGACGGTGTGGTGGCGGAGGGCGGCGTCGTGGAGGGCGCGCGCCTGCTCCAGGGACCAGACGGCGAGGGTGAGGCGCTGGCCGACGGCGCGGTCGGCCTCGTGGGGGAGGGCGCCGAGGAGGACCCAGAGGGGGATGTCGACGCCGGCCTCGCGCAGGCTGAGGGCCTCGTCGACGCGGAAGACGGCGCACTGGCGGGCGCCGGCCGCGGCAAACGCGCGGGTGGCCTCGGCGGCGCCGTGGCCGTAGGCGTCCGACTTGACGATGGGGACGGGCTGCGTGTCGCCGAGCTGCTGGCGGAAGAAGGAGAGGTTGTCTTTGAGCGCCTGTCGGTCGATGACGGCCTGAGTGGGGTACATGATGCTGGCTGGCCTGGGGGGATGGATGCGGTGGGTGGGTGGGATTTCAGGGCGTCTGGGGTCTAGTCGAAGGCGCAGTTGGGGCAGCCGCCGTCGCGGTGTGGCCAGGTGAGGTGGAGTCCTCGGGCGAAGAGTCCGTCCTGGTAGTCGAGGGTGGCGGCGTCGAAGACGGCGAGGTAGTCGTCGTGGACGAAGAAGGTGAAGGGGTGGATGTGGCGGGCGGTGGTGTGCGGCGGCTGGCTGCGGACGGCCCGGAGGAGCGGGACGGAGGCGCGGCAGTTGCCGACGGCGCCGTCGAAGGCGATGGCGTCGGCGTCAGGCGCGGTGTCGAGGAGCCGCTGGAGGAGTCGCTGGGCGGCCGGTGAGATGGTCATGGCTGCGGCGTCGTCGGTCGCGGGCTGAAGTCGCGCTTCTCGGCGCTGCAGACGTAGCAGGTCCAGTCGGGTCGGAGGCGGCTGAAGGGGGTGTTTTGGGGGATGCCCTTGGCGGGGTCTCCGGTCTTGGGGTCGTAGGTCCAGCCGCAGATGGAGCAGACGTGCGGGGTGAGGTCGTCGAGGGTGTCGGGCCTGGTGTCGTCGTGGGGCATGGTCGGGGGGAAGTGTGGGGTGGCTAGGTAGTAAACGGTTCAGCCCGTGCTATATTTCTTAATTATTGCCGTTGCCGCCGCTCTGGCGTCGTCCGGACGAGCGGGAGCGGGAGCGTGCCGGGACAAAGATAATATAGTGGCGTCGCCCGAAAGGCAAAGCGGGGCGGGTGGGAAATTCAGAGAGGAGGAAGCGTCAGGATGACCGAGGGGCGGAAATTGTGGATAGGTGGGCGGCTGGCCATCCCGGAGTCCGAGCTGGAGTATCAGTGCAGCCGTGCGTCAGGGCCTGGCGGGCAGCACGTGAACGTGACGGACACGGCAGTGCAGCTGCGCTTCCATGTGCTGGGGTCGCCGTCGCTGCCCGACGAGGTGCGCGTGCGGCTGCTGGCCATCGCCGGGCGGAGCGTCACGTCGGACGGCTGGCTGCTCCTGGACTGCTGCAAGTACCGCCGACAGCTCCGGAACCGCGCGGCGGTGCGCGAGCGGTTCGTGGAGCTGGTGCTGAAGGCGCTGACGCCGCCGCGCCCGCGCGTCCGCACCAAGGTGCCGCGCATCTCCAAGCAGGTTCGGCTGGAGCTCAAGGCGCGGCGCTCCCTCACCAAGCGCCAGCGGCGCGCACCGCGCCCGGGCGACGACGACTGACCAGGAACTCTCCCTTTTTTCGTTTTTAGTTTAGCAAGTCCATCCCACGTACAGGCAAGAAGGAACCGACCATGACCGACCACCCACGCCCCGACGCGCGCCAACTGGAGTACCAGGACTGGGAGTTCGGCGTCTTTGTGCACTTCGGCATCCGGACGTTCCACGAGGGGCACCGCGACTGGGACGGTCAGCCCATGGATCCCGCCCGCTTCCTGCCCACCGAGCTCGACTGCGACCAGTGGGCCGCCACGGCGGCCGCCGCCGGCGCGCGCTACATGGTCCTCACCGCCAAGCACCACGACGGCTTCGCCAACTGGCCCTCCAAGTACACCGACTTCAGCGTCGCCAAGTCCTCCTGGCGCGGCGGCAAGGGCGATGTCGTGCGGGAGTTCACCGACGCCTGCCGCCGCCATGGCCTCAAGGTCGGCCTCTACTACTCGCCCATGGACGCCAGCGGCAAGACCTACGACGACGACTGCGCCTACGACGACTACTTCATCAGCCAGATCAGCGAGCTGCTCGTCCCCTACGGCAAGATCGACATCCTCTGGTTCGACGGCTGCGGCTCGGCAGGCCACACCTACGACTGGCCGCGCATCTGTGGCGAGATACGCCGGATGCAGCCGGAGGTGCTCATCTTCAGCATGGGCGACCCCGACTTCCGCTGGGTCGGCAACGAGCTGGGCATGGCCCCGTCACCCTGCTGGAACACCGTCCGGCGGGCCCCGTTCGCCATGGACACGGCACAGCAGTCCGAGCAGGCCGTCCCCGTCTGGCTGCCCGCCGAGTGCGACTGCCGCATGAGGCTCCAGAACTGGTTCTACAGCGACGCGGACGAGGAGACCGTCAAGTCGCCCGCCGAGCTGATGGGACTCTACTACCTGAGCGTCGGACGCGGCTGCAACCTGCTGCTGAACATCGGTCCCGACCGCCGAGGGCTCCTCCCCGAGCGCGATGTCCGCAGCCTGCTCGACTTCGGGCGCGAGGTGCAGCGCCGCTTCCGCTGCCCCGTCCGCACGCTCGCCGACTTCACGCGCTCCGAGGACGGACGACGCTACGAGATGAGCCTGCCCGAGCCGACGCTGCTCGACCATCTGGTCCTGCAGGAGGAGCTGGCGGACGGCGAGCATGTGCGGCGCTGGCGCGTCGAGTGCAACCCGAACCATCTCGGGACGTGGGTGCTGCTGGGGCAGGGCGAGAGCCTGGGCCACAAGGCCATCGTGCGCTTCCCGCTGTGCGCCGTGCGCCGGCTGCGCGTGACGCTGGAGGAGACGGACGGGGCGGCGTCGCTGCGGTCGGCCTCGGCGTACCGTGTCGAGCGGTGGTGAGGTGAGGCGAGGGAACGGGTCGATGCTGCTGCGGATCTTGACGTTGGTGCTGCTGGTGTCGGTGATGGCGCTGCTGTCGGTGGGCGTCATCACGGTGTTCTCGACGACGTATGACACGAGCGGGATGGAGCTCATCGAGAAGCAGGGCATCTGGATTGGGCTGGGCGGTGCGCTGTGCCTGGCGGTGGTGGGCGTGCGGCTGGAGTTTCTGGCGCGGCACGCGAATCTGCTGCTGCTGTGCGTGGGGCTGGCGCTGGCGTATCTGGTCGCGGGGGTGGTGGTGAACAAGTGTCTGGGAGAGCAGGCGGTGGAGATGATGCCGTTTCTGGGGGGGGGCGCGACGAAGGGCAGCTTCCGCTGGCTGAAGTACGGCTCGCTGCGGCTGCAGCCGTCGGAGTTCGCGAAGTTCGCGCTGCTGCTGTATCTGAGCGTGTACTACGGGACGCGCAGCCAGGCGGTGGTGAACTCGTTTGTGGGCGGGGTGCTGAAGCCGGTGCTGGCCGGCGGGGCGGTGCTGGTGCTGATCATGCTGGGCAAGGATCTGAGCACGACGGTGGTGACGGCGGTGATGTTCGGCGGGCTGATGTTCTGCGGCGGCGTGCGCTTCCGCTATCTGCTGATGGTGCTGGCGCTGGCCGCCGTCGCCGGCTCGGCGATGGTGCTGACCAGCCCGGAGCGCATCAGCCGCATCACGTCCTTCCAGAACGCGGCCGCGACCAAGGACGGGGACGGCTACCAGCTCTACCTGTCCCAGTTGGCTCTGGGCGGCGGAGGGCTTGAGGGCCGCGGCTTCTCCCGCAGCCTGATGAAGACCGGGTATCTGCCCGAGAAGCACACGGACTTCATCCTGGCCATCTGGGGCGAGGAGATGGGCTTCTGGGGCATGCTGGGCGTGCTGCTCTGCTACTTCGCGCTGCTGGGCAGCCTGTTCGGCATCGCGCTGCTCAGCCGCGAGCGGACGGGGACGCTGATCTGCATGGGCTTCGGCATCCTGGTCGCCATGCAGTCCATCACCAACATCGGCGTCATCAGCGGCTGGCTGCCCACGACCGGCGTGACGGCGCCCTTCGTCAGCTACGGCGGCTCCAGCATGATGTCGCTGCTGATGTGCGTGGGGCTTGTCCTCAACGTCTGCCGGCGCACGATGAGAAGCCAGCAGCGGCACGCCGTCCGGGGAGGCGGACTCCCCTCCTACAGCGAGGTCGGGGCGCACGTCAGCGGATGGCATTGAGCCGGGGATGAGTAAAGACAAGACAGAACAGGACAGAAGGGGAAACTGAACATGACGGAGAACCAGGCGCGGGGGGTGTCGGAGGGTGAGCTGGAGCTGCTGCGGGAGCTGTGCGCGTGCGGCTCGACGCCGGGCGATGAGGTGCCGCTGGCGCGTCTGGTCGCGTCGCGGTGGCGCGCGGCTGGCTGGCGTCCGGAGGCTCTGGGGCGGTACGCGGTGTACGCGCGTTCGCCGGAATGGCTGGAGGGTCGTCCGACCGTGCTGGTGTGCGCCCATCTTGACTCGCCCGGCTTCATCGTCGACGTCGCGGCGTCCGAGGGGGCGACTCACTGTGTCGCGCTCGGTCATCCGCATCCGCAGCCTGACGGCGAGATGGCCGTCAGGCTGCGTGGGCGCGATGGCGGCGAGTACGCGGGTGCGCTGCGCTGTCTCGGCGAGGACGAGATGGAGGTGAGCGTCCTGGACGGGCGCCGTCCCGAGCTGGGTGATCGCGTCTGGTTCGCGCCGCAGTTTGCGGTGGACGAGGCGGAGGGGCTGGTCGTCACGCCGTTTCTGGACAACCGCGCGGGCTGCTGGGCGCTGTGCCGTCTGGCGGAGCTGCTGGGGCAGGGCGGCCGTCAGCGGGCCAATGTCATCGTGGCGGCGACGGCGCAGGAGGAGATGACCGGCTTCGGCGCGGCTGTCCTGGCCGCCCAGGTCCGGGCGTCCCTCGTCGTCTGCCTTGACGCGACGTACGAGAATGTCGGACAGGGCGTCGCGCTGGGCGGCGGTCCGGTGCTGACCGTCTCGGACAAGTCGACGCTGCAGGCGCCGTCGCTGCTGCCGCTGCTGTCGCGGCTGTTCGGGCGCTGGGGGCTGCCGCTGGCGTTCGAGGCCTACAACTACAGCGGCACGGATGCGGCGGCGTTCCCGAAGGCGGGCGTGGTGTCGCCGGCGCTGGCGCTGCTGCTGCCGACGCGCGGCAACCACTCGCCGCAGGAGACCGCCAGCCTCGTCGACCTGGCCGTCTACCGCGAGATGACCGCGCGGCTCTGCGGCGACGCCGAGGCCCTCGGCGCCCTCCTCGACTACTGGAACGGCTGGCTGTCCGACGCGGAGGGACGCCCATGAACATGAAGGTGTCCCCCGACGCGGAGGAGACCGAATTCCTGGCCCTGCGGACAACGCCGTACAGCGAGAACAGCATGATTGTCGCGGGCGTCTCGCCGCAGCATGGGCGGCTGTCGTTCCTGGTCGGCGGGGCGCTGCGCTGCGGTCGCCGCGGCCGCTCGCCCTTCGGGCTGTTCCGCCGTCTGCGCGTCTCGTTCACGCCGCGCGAGCGCGACCTTCAGGCGGTGGACGAGGCGGAGCTGCTGGAGGACTACACGCCGCTGACGCGCGACTACCAGGGATACGAGTGCGCCTGCTGGCTGGCGCAGTTCGCGCTGGGGAACGTGCTGCCCGGACAGGCGGCGGAGTTCACCTTCCGGAGCCTGCGCGTGGCGTTTGTGCGCCTGGCGGCCTGCGACGTGCCCCCCGTCGCCGTCCAGACGGGCGTGCTGCTCGTTTACATGAACGAGAACGGGCTGCTGGAGGCCGACGCCGCCCAGCCGCAGCAGACGCGCCAGTGCCAGGTGCTCGTCGACATGGCGCTCGGCGGCCCCGTGCCCGCCCTCCGCGACGACAACTGGCTCGCCCTCCGCGACTGGGTGCTCGGACGGCTCGCGCAGACCGACGGCATCCTGCCCCGGTCCTAGGGCAGGGTGGCACACAGGACAGGACAGACGAACGAGAGAAGACGAGGACGACGGAGAATGACACGCATGGAGCAAGGCTGGACGGAACGGCTGCTGGACTGGTTCGAGGCGCATCGGCGGGTGCTTCCCTGGCGGGATGAGCCCACGCCCTATCGCGTCCTCGTCTCCGAGTTCATGCTGCAGCAGACGCAGGTCGCGACCGTCCTGCCCTACTTCAGCCGCTTTCTGGAGGCGTTTCCGACGGTCGAGGCGCTGGCGTCCGCCTCGGTGGACGAGGTGCTCAAGCACTGGGAGGGGCTGGGCTACTACGCCCGCGCCCGCCGCCTGCACCAGTGTGCGCAGACCATCTGCGCGGAGGGCTTCCCGCAGGACGCGGCGGGGCTGGCGCGGCTGCCCGGCATCGGCCCGTACACGGCGGCCGCCGTGGCCAGCATCGCGTTCGACCGCCCCGTCCCCGTCGTGGACGGCAATGTGCTGCGGTTCCGCAGCCGGATGCTGGCGGACGAGGGCTGCATCGACCGTCAGGAGACGCGCCGCCGCCACTACGAGCGGCTGCTGCCGGCGGTGTCGTCGGTGCGGAGCCCGTCGCGGTTCAACCAGGCGATGATGGAGCTGGGCGCACTGGTGTGCCATCCGACGTCGCCGGACTGCGCGTCGTGTCCGGTGTCGGGGGACTGTGTGGCGCACGCGCAGGGGCGCGAGACGGCGTATCCCGTGCGTACGGAGCGAGCGGCGGTGCCGCATCTGCATGTGGCGGTGGCCATCATCGAGGATGGAGGCGAGATGCTGATCCTGCGCCGCAGCGAGGAGCAGATGCTGGGCGGGCTGTGGGAGTTCCCCGGCGGCAAGCTGGAGCCGGGCGAGACGGCGGCCGAGGCGGCCGTGCGCGAGACGCTGGAGGAGACGGGGCTGAACGTGGCCGCGCGGCGTGAGGTCGCCGTCGTCCGCCACGCCTACAGCCATTTCCGCATCACGATGCACGCGTTCGCCTGCGCCCTGGAGTCGCCGCGCGAGCAGCTCCGCTGCGACCGTCCCAGCCAGTGGATACGCCCCGCGCAGGTGCGCGACTTCGCGTTCCCCAAGGCCAACCACAAGATTTTCGCCGCGCTGGGCATCGCGGACTGAAGGGAGGGAGCGAGACGGGCATGACGACGACGACGGATTTCCACGCGGACGAGGGCTTCTGGGAGGACGGGCCGCCGGTGCTGCCGGCGCAGGAGGCGCCCGCCGCCGACGACCCCTATCTGTCCGTGGCGACGTTCCGTCTGCGCGGCGATGTGCGTCGCATCGTGTACAGCAGTCCGGACGGCAGCTACACCGTGCTGCGCCTGACGGACACGAGCGGCCAGGAGCAGACGCTCGTCGGGGCGCTCGGGCACGTCCTGGAGGGGCAGACGATTGAGGTCGAGGGACGCTGGGAGCAGCACCGCGAGCATGGCCGGCAGTTCCGCGTCACGTCGTGCCAGGCTGTCCTGCCGAACACGGAGGAGGGCATCCGGCGCTATCTGGCCTCGGGCGTCCTGCCCGGCATCGGCGAGGTCTACGCCAACCGCATGGTCGACACGTTCGGGCTGGAGACGCTCACGGTGCTCGACCGCTACTCGGAGCGTCTGCGCGAGGTGCCCGGCATCGGCAAGAAGCGCATGGAGGAGATACGCGCCGCCTGGAAGGAGCAGCATGACGGACGCGAGACGGACGTCTTTCTGCAGGGGCTGGGGCTCAGCACGGCGCTCTGCACGTCCATCAAGCAGCGCTATGGGCTGGAGGCCGCCGCCGAGATGGTGCGCCGCAACCCGTACCGGCTGGCCGCGGATGTCCGCGGCATCGGCTTCCTCAGCGCCGACCGCATCGCCTCGCGTCTCGGCTTTGCCGAGGACAGCCCGCTTCGGCTCTGCGCCGGCATGGTCTTCGCCCTGGAGGAATTCCAGGCGAACGGGCATGTCTGCGTGACGGGGATGCAGTTGCTCGAGTCCGCCAAGGCGAAGCTGAACGTCGGTGACGAGGCGCTGGAGGCGGGGCTGAAGGAGGCGCTGGGGCAGGGGCGCATCGTCTGCGAGGCGTCGCCCGCGCATGGCGGCGAGGGCATGTACTACACGCGCCGGATGTATCAGGCCGAGGTCGAGCTCGCCGAGGCCGTCAACCTGCTGCTGGCGCAGGGCGCCGCACGGCTCGAGGTCTCCACCGAGGGACTCGGCGAGGACTTCGCGCGCCTCAACGCCGCCCAGCGGCAGGGCGTCGAGCGCGCGTTCACATCCGGCTTCAGCATCATCACCGGCGGCCCCGGCGTCGGCAAGACCACCGTGGTCGGCCAGATCGTCGCCCTGGGGCGGCGGCTGCGCATGGAGATGCTGCTGGCCGCGCCGACGGGCCGCGCCGCCAAGCGGCTCAGCGAGGCCACCGGCCAGAAGGCCGTCACCATCCACCGGCTGCTCCAGTGGGACCCGCAGGAGCACCGTTTCCTCCACGACGCCGACTCGCCCCTCGACTGCAGGCTGCTCGTCGTGGACGAGGTGTCGATGCTGGACACGCAGTTGGCCAGCAGCCTGTTCCGGGCGGTGCGGGGCGGCACGCATGTCGTGCTGGTCGGGGACAAGGACCAGTTGCCCAGCGTCGGGCCGGGCGCCGTCCTCCATGACCTCATCGCCTGCGGGCGCGTCCCCGTCACCGAACTCACCGAGGTCTACCGCCAGGCCGGCGACAGCCGCATCATCACCAACGCCCACGCCGTCAACCGCGGACGCATGCCCGACTGCCGGCCGCTGCCCAAGGGCACCCTCGGCGACTTCTACTGGGTCGAGCTCGACAGCCCCGAGCAGGCCGCCGCCATGATTGTCCGCATGACCGTCGAGCGCATCCCCAAGGCGTTCGGCTTCGACCCCATGACCGATGTCCAGGTCCTCTCGCCCATGCGCAAGGGCGAGTGCGGAACCCTCGCCATGAACGAGCGGCTCCAGGCCGCGCTCAACCCGCCTGGACCCGACCGCGCCGAACTCCGCTTCGGCGAACACCTCTTCCGCACCGGAGACCGCGTCATGCAGACCCGCAACAACTACGACAAGAACGTCTTCAACGGCGAGCAGGGACGCGTCATCTTCGTCGACGAGTCCAGCCGCAAGTTCACCGTCCAGTTCGACGCCGTGATGGCCGAGTATGACTCGTCGGACTTCGACGAGCTGTCGCTGGCGTATGCGGTGACGGTCCACAAGTCGCAGGGGAGCGAGTATCCGGTGGTGCTGATGCCGGTGCTGAACCAGCACTACATCATGCTGCAGCGCAATCTGGTCTACACGGGCATGACGCGCGCGAAGAAGCTGCTCATCATGGTCGGCGGGTACCGCGCACTGGCGGTCGCCGTCCGCAACGACCGTCCCATGCAGCGCCAGACCATGCTCGCCGAACGCCTGAGGCGACCCCGGAACACCACACAGACAAAGGAACAGGACGTATGAGAACGGAAATCAAGGAACGGCAATTTCTTCTGGACGGCATTCCCTTCCGCATCCTCTCCGGTGAGATGCACTACTTCCGCATTCCGCGCGACTGCTGGCGCGACCGTCTGGTCAAGCTCAAGGCCTGTGGCCTCAACACGGTGGCGACCTACATGCCCTGGAACCTCCACGAGCGCCGGCAGGGCACCTTCGACTTCAGCGGCAACCTGGATGTGAGGAGCTTCCTCGCGCTGGCGGACGAGCTGGGGCTCCGGGTGGTTCTCCGCCCCGGCCCGTACATCTGCTCCGAATGGGAATTCGGCGGCTTCCCCGCCTGGCTCCTCGCGGTGAGGGGCCTGCGTCTGCGCTGCTCCGAGCCGAACTACCTCCACTTCGTCGAGCGCTACCTCAAGGCCGTGTTCGAGCAGGTCAGCGACTTCTATGACCGCAACGTCATCGCCATGCAGATCGAGAACGGCTACGCCTCCTACGGCAACGACATGGACTACTACCGCTTCCTCTGCCGGCTCGTCATGGACAGCGGCTTCCGGAACGTCATCATCGCCGCCGACGGCGACAGCGACACCCGCATCGCCAACGACATGCCCGAGGGCGTCTGGAAAACGCTCATGTGCGGACGCACAGACCCACGCCCACAGCTCGAATTCCTGCAGGCCGAACAGCCCGACAAGCCGCTCTTCATCATCGAGTACTGGAACGGCCAGGGCATCAGCGTCGGCAACGACATCCGCCCCCGTGATCCGCATCTCATCGTCGACCAACTGCGGCTGGCGCTCGAGATGGGGGCGCACATCAACCTCTATATGTTCCACGGCGGCACCAGCTTCGGCTTCATGAGCGGCGCCATGCGCAGCCTCGACGGACAACACTATCGACGGTTCGTCACCAGCTATGACGTCGCCGCGCCCGTCAGCGAGGCCGGCGACATCCGCGAGCTCTATCGCCTGTACCGACCCCTGTTCGCACAGTACAACCCCGACTTCTCACTCGACACGCCCATCCCCCCCGACAGCCCCAAGGCCGACTATGGCGAGGTCCCCCTGACGGCGTTCGCGCCGCTCATCGACAACCTCGACGCGCTCTCCGTCCACGTCACCACGTCGCCCTGCCCGCTCTCCCTGGAGGACATCGGCGGCGACTACGGCTTCGCCCGCTATACCACCCGACTCAGCCCCCAGCGCTTCACACTGCCCATCCAAGTGGCCGGTCTCGACGACTGCGCCTGGGTCTTCTACAACGGCGCCTTCGTCAAATTCATCACCCGCGAAGACCCCGCCTGCCAGGTCGAGACCGGCCCGCAGGGTGGGACGCTCGAGATCATCGTCGAGAACCAGGCCCGAACCAACTTCTTCTGCAATCTTGAGCAGAACCGCAAGGGCATCACCGACGGCGTCATCCTCAACGGACAGCAGTACCAGCATGGCTGGACGTGCGCGGCCATGCCCATGGAGGACACCTCCGGACTCGACTACCGCGACCTGCCTCCCTTCCCCGTCCAGAGCTGCCTGGGCTTCTTCCGCGCCTCCTTTGACATCGACGGCGCCCCGGCGGACACCTTCCTGCAGATTCCGGACGGCACCCGCGGCTTCTGCCGGGTCAACGGACGGCTGCTGGGGCGCTATGACCGTCGTGGCCCCTTCCACACGCTGTTTGTCCCGGCGTCCTTCCTGAGGCAGGGCGAGAACGTCGTCGAGGTCTGCGAGTGCGAGGCCATCGGGACGCCCGTTATCCGGCTCCTCGACCACCCGCTGGTCGAGGGGCTGTAGCGGCCGTTCAATCCAGGAGCTCGGGATGGAGCAGGAAGTCGATGATTCCAAAAGGTCGTCTGCCAAATACATGTCCGCCAGGCACAAAACTGCCGATGACTTCTACGTCTGCACCCATAGCTCTACTCACTCCACGGCGAAT
>CALZPA010000022.1 GCA_945827525.1 uncultured Lentisphaeria bacterium
CCTTCCTCGGAGGAAGCCTAGGGCAATGAGCCCTATGAGCCCTATGAGCCCTATGAGCCCTATGAGCCCTATGGGAAAAAAACACACAAAACAACACAAGACGAGCGTAAACCAGCCGAGCGAAGCAAGACGGAAAAAAAGCCGCGAAGCGGCGCCCCTAGCCCCGGAGGGCTATGAGCCTTCCGCGGAGGAAGCCTAGGGCAATGAGCCCTATGAGCCCTATGGGAAAAAAACACACAAAACAACACAAACGAGCGTAAACCCGCCGAGCGAAGCGAGGCGGAAAAAAGCGACGAGAGTGACGAGAGAGAAAAACCCGCCGAGCGAAGCGAGGCGGAACTGAAGCGTCGAGAGAAAGGCGCTCACGTCCTCCAGGCATCCAGGAATTCGCGATGGAGCTGTTTGTCGCCGTAGCGGTCGGTGGGGTCGGCGAGGTCGGACGCGGAATAGCCGGAGAGCAGCTCGCTGACCGTCACCAGCCGGGCGTCGGCGTCGGCGCTGAAGACGGCGCGCCAGGTGCGGTAGGCCAGGGCAAGCCCCCCATCGGGACGGCGCACCAGCCGATGATGACGTGCCTCCGTGGGCTCGTCGGACAACTGGTCGAGAATGAACGGACGCAGACACCGCACGCCATGCGACTCCAGCCAGGCCAACTGCGACTCCGCACGGGCCGACAGCTCCACGCGACAGGCGCGGTCGGCGCCCTGCGCCGTCCAGCCGGGCGAGGCGTCGGGGAAGGCGTCGGCGTAGGGCAGATAGGGCTTGACGTCGAGGATGGGGGTGCCGTCGAGGAGGTCATGTCCGGCGACGAGGAGGTCACGTCCCCGGACGGCCAGCAGGCGGACGGCGCTCATGCCGATGGGGTTGGGACGGTAGGGCGAGCGGCTGGCGAAGACGCCCACCTTGCGCGTCAGATGGCGCGGCGGCTGAATTTTGGGACGCCAGCGGCCATTGCGGTCGAACCAGAAGAGCAGCCAGAGGTGCGAGAAGCCCTCCAGGTCGGCCAGCGCCTGCTCGAAGTTATGGCCGGGAAACAGCTCGACGCGCCCCGTGTTGGCGCCGGCCAGCGCCCCCTGCCGGGGCACGTCGTAGGTGAAGACGGCGTCGGCATGGAAGACGCCGATGGGCGTCAGGGTCAACTGGCGTCCGTCCTGGTCTTCGGCGGTGCTCATGGCTGCGCCTGCGGCTGGCGCCGCTGAAGCCAGTCGAGCGTCCAGCGGCAACTGTACAGCTTCTCGACGAGCGCGGCCTCGGTGTAGAGGTAGTGGTTGGAGGCCTCGTAGCCCAGCCGAGCGTCCGCGCGCACCAGGGAGAGCATCCGCCGCGCGGTGCACGCCTCGTCCTCGACGGCCTCGCGCATGGCCGTCCAGTCGCCCGCGTTCCGGCGGCGCACGAAGACAATCTGCTGCCAGGCCGAGCGGAAATGGCAGTCCGCCGCCTCGGCGACGCTCAGCAGGTCGGCGAAGCGGCGGCGCGACGCCTCGTCGGGAAGCTCCTCGTGCCGGATGCGGCGCAGCACGGCGCAGCCCCGGCTCCAGCCGACGCTGACCTGCCGGAACGCCTCCTCGAACACGTCCTCGGGGAACGCGGCGCCTCGCCAGGAGGCGAGGTCGTCATAGGGGAAGCCGACCATGGTGGCCTGCCAGCCGGTCGGCTCCGGATGGAGGAGCGTCATGGGGCCGAAGTTCTGCGGGGCGTGGTAGAGCGTCGCGGTGCCGTCCAGGGGGAAGTGCCGGAACGCGGCGTCGAACTGCCCGATGGCCTGCAGCACGCGCGGGGCGACGGCGGCGCCGAATTCCTCCGAGGCGAGCTGTCCGGGCGTCCGGGTGAGCAGCCGGAGATTGCCGCCGGGGTAGCCGCCGAGCGTCCAGCTGAGCATGAAGTCGCCGACGCCGAGGCGCCGGAGGTTCTGCAGGTGCTCGTGGACGAGTCCCCAGACGGGTATCCAGGGGACGGCCGACAGCTCCCAGGTGCAGTTCAGCTGCACCTTCGCCGCGCAGCGCAGCCCGCGCTCTGACGCCAGGCGCCAGACCGCCTGGGACAGCGGCCCCGGCCCCGGCTTCGACATCGAGTAGTCCGCGACGCGTCCATGGCAGCCGCCCTCGCACGTCGGCAGGTCCGTCTCGCTGACGCACTGGACTCGGACGCCCTGCGGCAGCCCGTCGAGGATGCCCGCCGACCACTCGGGCGGCCAGCCCCAGTTCCAGGCGATGACCTCCGCGTCCGGACGCCCCGCCCAGGCGCCCTCCGCCAGGGCGCGGATGACCTCCGCGATGACCGCCTCGGGACGACGCCCCGCGCACCGGGGGCACGACGGCGGACGCGCCGCCGACGCATGGCTCCAGCAGCTCGTCCGGTTCTCCGAGCGCGTGATGCAGAACAGCCCGCCCAGCTCGGGAACCGCCTCGAACAGCCGCCGCACACCGTCCTTCAGCCGCGCCAGCACCTCCGGGACGCTCGTGCACAGGCACGGGAACGGCTCTCCCTCACCCTGATGGCCGCGCCAGTCCCCATGGTCGCGGAAGAACGCCTCCGGCAGCGTCCGCGGCTCGTTCAGATACAGCATCAGCCTGATGCCACGGCGCGCCATCCGCCGCGCCAGCCCGCGCAGCCGCCGCAGACGGCCCTCCCAGCCCCGGGACAGCTCCGCCGTCACCGGCCCGTCGTCCATCCAGGGAACCAGCGTGTAGAGCACCGCCTGCAGCCAGAGGGCGTTGACGCCGGCTGCCGCATAGGCGTCCAGCTGATGGTCGGGGAACGGGTCGGCCGCGTCCTCCGCCAGCGGGTCGCCGTACAGGGCCGAGTAGGCGTACAGCAGCCGCAGGCCGGGTGCGCCGTTGTCGGGCGGGCCGACGGGCGCGGCGGGCGCGGCCAGGAAGTCGAACGGGGCCTGCGTCCGGGCGGGCAGTCCGTCCAGCAGCTCCTGGCGCAGTGCGCGCAGCCGCGCCGTCCGTGCCCGCTCGTCCGGCGAGAGCGGACGGAGGCGCGGCTCCTCGACGAGCGGCTTGCAGCGACCGAGCTTGATCCAGAGGAAGTCGTCCTCCTTGAGGATGTAGGCGAGCCGCTCCGCTGTCCAGTCGAGGGCGAGCAGGAGCTGCCGCCACGACAGCAGGTGCCAGTTCTGGCGGATGAGGGTCTGGTACCCGCGCTCCAGCCACAGCGGGCACAGCGCCTCGTCCGGCTCAAGGCCCAGCTCGCGACCGGCCGCCACGGCCTCCTCGACCGTGCAGTCCAGCACCTGCGCCAGACGCTCCAGCGGCACCATCCCCCAGTTGCGGAACAGCACCGCCTGGAACGGCGCCGGAAAGTGCGGGCACGGCAGCGCCGGACGGCGCGCCTCCTCCAGTCTCAGCAGCTCGGACGACATCTTCCTTCAGCCTCCTCCAGTCCTCTGCATGGCCGCCACGCGCCTCAGCACAGGGCGAGGTCGAGCTCGGGGCGCAGCCCCAGCTCGCTCCGCTTCAGCCAGCGGAACTCCTCCGCCGGCAGCTCGTCCGTGAACGTCCGGAACAGCTCGTGGTAGCGCTCGCGGAACTTGAGCGAGTTTCTGGCGATGTTGACCTTGTACTCGTCCTGGCCGAAGGAGGCGGTCGTGATGCCCTCGAAGTGGTACATCTCGACGTCGGGGGTGTAGGCGACCTCGTAGCCCTTGAGCCGGGCGCGGACGCAGAGGTCCAGATCCTCGTACTGGACGGGATGGAACAGCTCGTCCAGCAGCCCGACGCTGTCGCGCAGGTCGGTGCGCATCATCCAGCAGGCGCTGATGAGCGCCCAGGTCGGCCAGTACTGCTGGTAGCGCGGGTCGTGACGGTCGGCGCCGCGCCCCCGGAACGCGATGCGCCCCAGGCGGCTGATGCCGACGCCCGCGCACTGGATGCGGTGCGGCTGGTACGGGTAGATCATCTTCGCCCCGACGATGCCCAGGCGCTCGTGCTCCTCGAACTGGCGGATGAACTTCGCCAGCCAGTCGCGGGTGCAGACGACGGCGTCGTTGTCGATGAGGACGGTGTACCGGCTGGTGGCCTTGACCCAGGCCTCGTTGCGGGCCAGGGAGCAGCCCTTGTTCTCGCCGTTGCGCCAGGTGGTGAACGCGATGCCCGCCTCGCGGAAGCGCGGCCCGAACTCGCGTATCAGCTCCGGCGTCGCGTCGTCCGAGCAGTTGTCGACGAGGAACATCTCCCACGGGTGAGTCTCGGCGGCCAGAATTCCCTCCAGCGCATGGCGGGTGAACTCCGCCCCGTTGTGCGCCAGCATCACGATGGATACATCACAGACACTCATGCTCTCTTCCTCTGGTGGTATGGGACAGGGACGCCCCGCCGGCCTGGGCGGCGGGGAGCCATGACGGACAATCGGCGACTCACCTCACTCGGAGCCACCGCACGACGGCGCGCCTTCCTACGCCTCCTTGTCGCGCGGCTTGAGGTAGCGGCACTTGGGGAACGCGGAGCAGCCGATGAAGGGGCGTCCGCGCCCCATGCGCTCGACGAGCGGCGCCCCGCAGTCGGGGCACACCTCGTCCAGTTGGCGCGGCTGCGCCTCCTCGCCGATGCCCAGCGCCTTCGAGCGCTCCTCGAAGTTCTCGATCTGCGCGGCGTACTTGGCCAGCATCTTGCGCAACGCCGCGATCTGCCGGTCGGAGAGGCTTCCCTTCAGCTCGAACTGACGCGCCACCGACTGCACGAACTCATGGTCGTCGAACGTGCGGCGTCCGCGCGTCGAGGCCGCGCGCCACTCGCGGATCTCGTCCACCATCGCCAGCAGCCCGCGGATGCCCGCCACCGTCGCCTCCGACGGCGCCGCCACCGCGACCGCCGTCCGCTCCTCGCCGGAGGACGCCGAGGCCGCATCGCCGGGCGCCAGCCGCGCCATCAGCTCCGCGTAGCCCTCGATCTTCGCCGCGTACTTGCCGGCGATCTTCAGCAGCGCCGACATCTGGCTGTCCGACAGCGGCTTGCCGCCCTCGACCTGACGCTGCAGCGACCGCACGAACTTGCCGTCGTCGTAGACCCGCGTCCCACGCTTCACCGGCGCCTCCCACTCCAGCGACGACATCCGCCCGAACAGCTCCAGCAGCGCCGGCGGTATCTCCACCGGCGGACGCGACGCCTCCTCCTCCAACTGGCGCCGATACTCCGACACCGCCTCGCCCAGCCCGTACTCCCCAATGACGGCCTCCAGCCCAGGAACCCGGCCGCAGTAGTTCGCCGCCAGGCGCAGCAGCGCCGTCATCTGGCGCTCCGACAGCTCCTTGCCCTTCTCCAGCTGGTTCGACACGCTCCGCAGGAACTTCCCGTCGTCGATGCTGCGCATCCCGCGCTGGACGGGCGGGTCGAACTCGAAGCCCTCCGGGAACGCGCCCAGCAGCGCCCTCGCCGCCTCCTCCGACAGCTTCGTCCCGCCCGTGTCATGCTCGCGCTGCCAGCCACGGAACTTGGTGTAGAACTCGCGCAGCATCTCGACCCAGTTGCGCTTGCCCTCCTCCACGTCGTCCAGCTCCTCCTCCATCTGCGAGGTGAACGCGATGTTGAAGACCTCCGGCAACTGCTGCACCAGGAAGTCGTTGACCTGGAAGCCCAGCTCCGTCGGATGCAGGCTCCCCTTGCCCTTCTCCTTCGCCACATAGTCGCGGTCCTGGATTGTGTTCACCGTCGTCGCGAACGTCGACGGGCGCCCGACGCCGTTCGCCTCCAGCGCCTTCACCAGGCTCGCCTCGTTGTAGCGGCTCGGCGGGTTCGTGAAGCACTGCTCGGGCAGCAGCTCCAGCAGCCGGCACATCATCCCCACGCTCACCTTCGGCAGCGTCCCCGCCAGCTCGTCCTGGGCCTCCTCGTCACCCAGGTCACGCAGGCTGTACACCCGCAGATACCCCTGGAACAGCGTCTCGCGCGCCGACGCCCGGAACGTGCACGCCACGCCGCGGGGGGGGGGCGCCACCATGCTCCTCGCCTCCTCCTCGCCCACGGGGGGGAAGACGAGGGCGGCGAGGGCGCCGCCCGAGCTCTCCAGCTCGATGACGTGGTCAATCTGCCTGGCGGGCGCCATCTGGCTGGCCACGAAGCGGTTCCAGACGATGCGGTAGACCTTGAGCTGCTGCGCCGACAGGTACGGCGAGAGGCTGTCCGGCGTGCGGGTCACGTCGGTGGGGCGGATGGCCTCGTGCGCCTCCTGGGCGGTCTTGCGCGAACGGTAGACGTTGGGCTTCTCCGGCACGTACTCCTTGCCGTAGGTGGCCGCGATGTAGCCACGCGCCGCCTCCTGCGCCTCGCGGGCGATGTTGACGGAGTCGGTTCGCATATAGGTGATGAGACCGACGGGGCCGCCGCCGCCGATGTCGATGCCCTCATAGAGCTCCTGGGCGATGCGCATGGTCTGGCTGGCGCCGAGGTGGAGGGCCGTGCCGCAGGCCTGCTGCAGCGTGCTGGTGATGAAGGGGGGCGGCGCGCTCTGGCGCCGGGGCGTCCCCGTCACGCCGACGATGCGGTGCGACACGCCGGGCGCCTCCAGGGCGGCGGCCAGCGCGGTGGCCTCCGCCTCCGAGCGCACGGCGGCCTTCTCGCCGTTCAGGCGCGACAGGCGCATCTTCAGGCGCGCCGAACCGTCCAGGCCGAACACCGCGTCCAGGTTCCAGTACTCCTCCGGCCTGAACGCCTGGATCTCGCGCTCGCGCTCGACGACGAGGCGCAGCGCGACCGACTGCACGCGCCCCGCGCTCGTCCCCTTCCGCACATGGTGCCACAGCAGCGGGCTCACCTGGTACCCGACGATGCGGTCCAGCACGCGCCGCGCCTGCTGCGCCGCCACCAGATCCTCCTTGATCTCGCCCGGCTGCTCGAACGACCGCGCGATGGCGCCCTGCGTGATCTCGTGGAAGGTGATGCGGTGGAACGGCCCGCGGCAGACGCCCTTGAGCAGCTCCTGCAGATGCCAGGCGATCGCCTCGCCCTCGCGGTCAGGGTCGGTCGCCAGATACACGCAGTCCGCGCCCGAGGCCGCCTGGCGAAGGCCCTTGATGACCTTCCGCCCGTTGTCGGTCAGCTCGTACTCCGGGCGGAAGTCGTGCTCGACATCCACCGCCAGACGGCCGCCGGGCAGGTCGCGCACATGGCCCATCGAGGCCTGCACCTGCACATCGCCGCCCAGGAAACGCCCAATCGTCCGGGCCTTCGCCGGAGACTCAACCACTACCAACGTCTTGCTCATTGCACTTCCCTAAACACAGTTCCTTCCTTCCGCCATCCTCGCCGCAGCTCAGACGTCGTTGCGCGCCACGCGCTTGCCAGGCAGCTGGCGCACCAGACGCCGCAGCTCCATCGTCAGCAGGCAGGCCATCACGGCGCCGGCCTCCTCATCGACGGACACGATCAGCTCGTCCAGGTCGGCCTCGCCATCGGCCAGCTTCTCCCACAACTTTAATTCAAGCCCCGACATTTGCAATTCGGCAGCCGCCCTTTTTGTCTCTTTCGCCTCCTCCCTCCCCTCGCCGTCCCCGCCCTGGCGGACGGCCTGGCGCCGCAGCGGCCCGAACGGCGACAGCTCGTCGAGCACGTCCGCGAACGTCTCCGTCAGCCGCGCCCCGTCGCGCAGCAGCGCATGGCAGCCGCGCGACTGCTCCACGTCCGCCGGCCCCGGCACCGCGAACACCGCCCGCCCCTGCTCCAGCGCCTGCGCCGCCGTGATCAGGCTGCCGCTGCGCAGCCCCGCCTGAACCACCAGCGTCCCCCGGCACATCCCCGAGATGATCCGGTTCCGCATCGGGAAGCTCCGGCGGTCCGGACGCGCACGCATCGGGCTCTCGCTGACCACCGCCCCGCCGCTCTCCGCCATCCGCCGAGCCAGCGGCAGATTCTCCTGCGGATACAGGCACAGCATCCCACCGCCCACCACCGCCACCGTCGTCCCCCCCGCGCGCAGCGTCGCCTCATGGGACGCCGTGTCAATCCCGCGCGCCAGCCCCGAGACCACCGTCCACCCCGACTGCGCCGCCTCCGACGCCAGGCTCTCCGCCATCCGCATCCCGTACAGCGTCGTGTGGCGGCTCCCCACCATCGCCAGCATCCGCTGCCGCTCCCGCAGGCACTCCAGGCTCCCCAGCACATACAGGCACACCGGAGGGTCGTGTATCTCGCGCAGCAGCGGCGGATACGAGTCGTCCGCCTCCGTCACCAGCGTCACCCCAGACCGCCGCGCCAGGTCCAGCTCGCCCGCCAGGTCGCAGTGGCGCTCCCAGCCGCTCACCAGCTCCGCCACACGACCCCCTATCCCAGGCACACGCGACAGCTCCTCCCGGGACGCCGACAGCGCCGCGCCCGCGCTCCCGAACGACTCCACCAGCACCCGCTTCCGACCAGGACCCACGCCCGGAAGCATGTTCAGAACCACCAGTGCCTGACTCTCCTCCAGCATCGCCGCTCAACCTCCTCGCCAGCGCCACGCTCGCGCCATGCCACTGTAACCGACAACCGCCCGACACACGCAACCACAAAATTCCGTCAGCCGACATAGCATATATCTGCAATCACTAGTTTGCAAATTCTTTCCGCAAACGATTGCGAGAAAATTTTTCCGCTGTGGGAGCGGAGGGAAATTTCGCGGGTTGGATTGACATTTGTGCAAACGGTGCGATATTAGAGGTTCGATTGCCCTGAGCCAGGCGTGGCGAGTCCGCCGCGCGGTGTTCGAGATTCTCCACCCAACACATCAGATAAGCAAACCCCAAGGGAAGACTGAAGACATGCCTAACATCAAATCCGCCGCCAAGAGACTGAGACAGAACGTGAAATGCCGCCTGGTCAACCGCATGCGCAAGAGCCGCATCAAGACCAGCGAGGGCCATCTGAACGACGCCATCAAGGCCGGCAACAAGGAGACCGTCCAGGATCTGCTCAAGAAGTGCTTCTCCGAGCTTGACAAGGCCGCCAACAAGGGCACCATCCACCACAACAAGGCCGACCGCAAGAAGGCCCGCCTCGCCGCCCGCGTCGCCAAGATGGCCTGACGCGAGCCACCGGGCGCACACCATGATGAGGGGATGACCCACCCAGCAAGGCGTCAGGCAAAGCCATTTGCCTGGCGCCTTGGCTTTGCCAAGGGCCTCGCCCCGCCACGATGACGACGACAACCCACTGGATGCTCATGGAGCTGGTATAGCATGGCTGAGGAACACTACGACAAGGAACACAATCTGGGCTGGCACATCCGCGAATGGTTCAGGCCCAACATGGACAAGGTGCTGATTGTGCAGGCCAACGAGCGCAACGAGCTGGGCTGCACCACCTACCGGGAGCTCTACGCCGACGTTCTGGCCTGGGCCGACTTCTTCACCAAGCATGGCGTCAAGCGCGGCGACCGCGTCGCCATGATCAGCCAGAAGTGCCCCGACCACTTCCGCTTCTTCTACGCCTGCTGGCACCTCGGCGCCATCGCCGTGCCCATCTGCGAGACGTTCGGCAAGCCCGAGATGACGTTCGTCCTCCAGGACTGCGAGCCCTCCATCATCCTCGTCGACACCTTCAGCCGCAAGGCCGTCCGCGAGACCGGCACCGCCGTCACCCAGGTCCTCCTCGATGACATGCCGCGCGCCGAGCGCCTCCAGGGCGCGCCCGCCAACGTCCCCCTCTCCGACGCCGCCCAGGAGGACGTCGCCTGCCTCATCTACACCAGCGGCTCCACCGGCATGCCCAAGGGCGTCATGCTCACCCACCGCAACATCCTCGCCAACGTCACCGCCGTCGACATCGCCTTCGACATCGCGGGCAACGACCGCATCATGTCCCTCCTGCCCTACTGGCACAGCTACGCCCTGGAGTGCGAGATCATGCTCGTCCCCGTCAAGGGCATGCAGTGCGCCGTCGCCCGGGACATGAAGGACTTCAAGAAGAACCTGGCCAAGTACAGCCCCACCCAGATGATCGTCGTCCCGCGCGTCATCGAGACCTTCAAGCAGCTCATGGACAAGCAGATCGAGCGCCTCCCCGAGAAGCGCCGCCGCCTCGTCGAGAAGGCCATCTACAACGCCAGCCGCATCTTCACCGCCCGTCCCAGGCTCGACGGCGGCATCCTCCGCATCCTCACCCACCACATCTTCTACGACCCGCTCGTCTTCCGCAAATTCCGCCAGGTCTTCGGCGGGCGGCTCAAGTTCATCGTCTGCGGCGGCGCGCCCCTCGACCTCGAGCTCCAGATCTTCTTCAAGTTCCTCGGCATCCCGCTCCTCCAGGGCTACGGCCTCACCGAGTCCGCGCCCATCGTCTCCACCAACCTCATGCACGACCACCTCCTCGGCAGTATCGGGCGCGTCCTCAAGTGGGCCACGCCAGAATGGGGCGGCGACTACACCTTCAAGGACGAGCAGGGAAACCTCGGCAAGGACAAGCACGGCCAGCTCCTCGTCAGGGGCGACTGCGTCATGAAGGGCTACTGGCGCCACACCGACGCCTCCGCCAAGACCATGGAGAACGGCTGGCTCAACACCGGCGACGTCGGCTACGCCACCGAGGACGGATACCTCTTCATCGACGGGCGCAAGGGCAACATGATCGTCCTCATCGGCGGCGAGAAGCTCCATCCCGAGAGCGTCGAGGACGCCGTCAAGTCCTCGCAGCTCATCACCGAGGCCATGGTCATCGGCGAGAAGTGCAAGAACGTCTACGTCCTCGCCAACGTCCCCAGGGAGGAGCTCGAGAAGCACACCCCCGAGGAGCTCCGCAAGCTCCTCAAGGAGGACATCGTCCGCCGCACCAGCCACCTCGCGCCCTTCCAGAAGCCCAAGGACGTCCTCATCCTCCCCGACTTCAACATCGAGGACGGCACCCTCACCGCCACGCTCAAGGTCAGACGGCGCAACATCGCCGAGAAGTACGCCGCCCAGATCGAGGACTTCCTCCGCGCCAACGGCGAGGACGACGCCATCAAGCACGACGTCAGCATCGCCTCCTCCAAGGTCATGGAGAGCCTCGCCGCCGCGCGCAACGAGGACATCTGACCACCGCCACACACGCACTCCCCATCAGGAAAGGAAGCGTCTCCTGAACCCGCCGGGCAGGGAGGCTGGCCGTGCCCCGCCCACGCCAGCCTCCCTGCCCGTCTCGCCCCCGTCCCGCAGCCGTCCCCATCCGCCAGGAGCCCCTCGCCATGACGCCGACGCCCAGCAACCGGTTCGCCCGTCTTTCCCATCGCCATCTGCCCCTGCTCCTGACGCTCCTCTGCGCCCTCGTCCTCGCCGGCTGCCTGCTCCCCACGCTGGAGACCCGCCCCATGCACCACGACGAGGCCAACCAGGCCTACAGCGCACGGCGGCTCCTCGACTTCCACGGGTACCGCTTCAGGCCCGAGGACCATCACGGCCCCACCCTCTACTACGCCCTCCTGCCGGTGGCCTGGCTACGGGGCGTCTTCTCCGGCGCCGAGCTCGACCTCGCCACCGTCCGGCTCGTCCCGCTGGCCTTCGCCTGCCTCACGCTGCTTCTGCCCCTCCTCGCCGGCAACCGCCTCGGGCGCGGCGCGCCCCTCCTCGCCGCCGTCGCCCTCGCGCTCTCCCCCTGCTTCGCCTACTACAGCACCTATTTCGTCCAGGAGATGCTCCTCACCGCGTTCCTGGCCCTGACGCTGCTGTCGCTCTGGCGCTGGCTGGACGGCGGCGGGCGCCCCTGGGCCATCGCCTGCGGCGCCGCGTTCGGGCTCTGCGTCGCCACCAAGGAGACGTGGGTCCTCAGCGCGGCGGCCGCCGTCCTCGCCGGCGCCGCCACCGCCCTCGCGCACCGCCGCGAGGCCCTGGCGCTCTGGCGAAGCCGCCGCGCCGACTGGCGCGACCTCGGCGCCGCCGCGCTGGCCGCCCTCCTGGTCGCCGGCGTCCTCTTCAGCTCGTTCGGCGCCAACCCGCACGGCATCCCCGACTTCTTCCGCTGCTGGCTCCACTACGCCCACAAGGGCACCACGACCGAGACGCCCTTCGCCGCCCCCTTCCCCACCTACCTGCGCTGGCTCTTCTGGTTCAGGGCCTCCGGCACCCCGAGCGCGCCCCTCTTCTCCGAGTGGCTCATCCTGGCCGGGTATCTGCTCGCCGTCCTGCTGCTGGCCCTCCCCCGCCTCCGTCCCCGCGGCCTCCGCCCCGCCCCGCTGCTCTTCCTCGTCCTCCACGCCCCCATCCTCCTGCTGCTCTACTCCTGCATCCCCTACAAGACGCCCTGGTGCTGCCTCTCCATCCTGCACGCCTTCGCCCTGCCCGCCGGCGCCGGCCTCGCCGCGCTCGTCTTCAGCCCCTGCGCCGACCTCGCCCGGCTCGCGGCGGCCGCCGTCGCCGTCGCCGCCGCCCTCCGGCTCCCCGACTGCCGCAACGCCCTCACGCGCCTCGCCACCGACCCGAGGAACCCATGGGCCTACGCCCACACCCAGCGCGACTATCTCCGCCTCCCCGCACGGCTCCGGAAATTCCCCCAGGCCGTCGGGCGGGCACCCTACACCCTCGTCCTCACCGACTACATCGACCACTGGCCCCTCCCCTGGTACACCTACGAGACCGACCACATCGACTACATGGACTTCCGTGGCTGGGGCGCCGACCCCGACAAGGACAAGCGCATCCGCCGCAAGCTCGACGCCGAGCCCGACTTCATCCTCTGCCGCCTCGACGACATCACCGCCATCCCCCACCACGAGCGCTACCACTGGGAGGACATCACCCTCCGGCCCAACGTCATCCTCCGCCTCGCCACCCACCGCGACGTCCTCCCAGCCCTCCTCCGCTGAGCCACGCGGCCGCCGCGCCACGGCAGACCCGTCTCCACACAAAAAACTAACAGACGCGCAACCAGCCTCTTGCACTTGCCCAATACAGTAAGGGCAATGACAGAAAAGGACAGGCCAGGACACGTTGTCCGGCCATCCATCACCACAACCAAGAGGTCTGAACATGAACCTGAGGCACATCAACCGTCTGTTTGCCGCCGCCGCCCTGTCCCTGCTCGCCGGATGCACCGGAGAGAACAAGCCCGCCGAGCAGGCGGGCGCCGTGCCCGCCGCCGCCGTCTCCCTGAACGGCGCCGGCGCCTCCTTCCCCGCCCCCGTCTACCAGAGCTGGACCTACACCTACTCGCAGGCGCGCGGACCGAAGGTCAGCTACCAGAGCGTCGGCTCCGGCGCCGGCCTCAACCAGATCAAGGAGGGAACCATCGACTTCGCCGGCTCCGACAACCCCCTCACCACCGAGCAGCTCACCAACGCCGGACTCGCCCAGCTCCCCATGCTGACCGGCGGCGTCGTCGTCATCGTCAACCTCCCCGGCGTCGCGGACGGACAGCTCCGCCTCAGCCGCGAGAACCTCGCCGACCTCTTCCTCGGCAAGATCACCAAGTGGAATGACGCCCGCATCGCGGCCGCCAACCCCGGACTCGCCCTCCCCGACCTCGCCGTCACCGTCGTCCACCGCGCCGACGCCAGCGGCACCTCCTTCATCTTCACCAACTACCTCACCAAAATCTCCCCCGAGTGGAAGGAGAAGGTCGGCTGCGGCTCCTCCGTCAAGTGGCCCGTCGGCATCGGCGGACAGAAGAACCCCGGCGTCTGCAACAGCGTCGCCAAGGTCAGCGGCTCCATCGGCTACACCGAATACACCTACGCCGTCGAGGCCAAGCTCGCCATGGCGCAGCTCCCCAGCCAGAAGGGAACGTTCCTGAAGCCCAGCATCGAGACCTTCAGCGCCTGCGTCGCCAACGCCGACTGGCTCGGCGCTCCCTCCTTCTACCTCGTCCTCACCGACCAGCCCGGCGACAACTCCTGGCCCATCACCGGAGTCACCTACATCCTCTTCCGCAAGGACGCCGCGCCCGAGAAGAAGCAGGCCCTCTTCCAGTACCTCAACTGGTGCCTCGACGAAGGCCCCGCCAGCGCCAGGCAGCTCAACTACGTCCCCCTGCCCAAGAACGTCGCCGAACTCATCAAGAAGAACGTCCTGAAGTGACGACCTGAACCACCGGAGAACACCGCCATGCCCAGGACTGACCTGCTCTTCAGAAGCCTCTGCGGACTCGCCGCCACGCTCATCGCCCTGCTGCTGTGCTGCCTCTGCGGACAGCTTCTCCTCTCCTCCCTGGGCCTCTGGCGGCATACCGGACTCGCCTTCCTCGCCTCCTGCGACTGGAACCCCGTCACCGACCAGTACGGCGCCCTCCCGCCCATCGTCGGAACCCTCCTCACCACCGCCATCGCCATGGCCATCGCCCTCCCGCTCGCCTTCGCCGCCGCGCTCTTCCTCACCGACGCGCCGCCCGCCCTCGCCACGCCGCTCGGACACGCCATCGACCTCCTCGCCGCCATCCCCAGCGTCATCTACGGCATGTGGGGCCTCTTCGTCCTCGCGCCGCTCATGCAGCGCCACGTCCAGCCGCTCCTCCGGGGTCTCCCCGGCTGCAACGAGGAGGGCAACGGCTTCGGACTCCTCACCGCCGGCGTCATCCTCGCCATCATGATCCTCCCCTACATCTGCGCCATCATGCGCGACGTCTTCGCCATGACCCCGCCCATGCTCCGCGAGGCCGCCTACGGACTCGGCTGCACCCGCTGGGAGGCCTCCTGGGACATCATCCTCCGCTACGGCATCCGCGGACTCCTCGGCGGCGCCTTCATCGGACTCGGGCGAGCCCTCGGCGAGACCATGGCCGTCATGTTCGTCATCGGCAACGTCATGAGCCTCCCCAAGAGCCTCTTCTCCGGCTCCGCCACCATCGCCAGCACCCTCGCCAACAACTTCGCCGAGGCCTCCGGACTCCAGCGCTCCGCACTCTTCGCCCTCGGGCTCCTGCTCCTCATCCTCTGCCTCACCATCCAGATCATCGCCCAGTACTACCTCAACGCCAGCAGAAACAGACGCGGAGAACAATAGACCACCATGACCAGAAGAACGCTCACCTTCCGCAAGCTCCAGGACCGCCTCGCCGGCGCCTGCTCGCAGCTCGCCGTCCTCCTCGCCGTCGCCATCATGCTCTGGATCCTCGCCAGCGTCTGCCGCCGCGGGCTCCCCGCCATCAGCGCCACCTTCCTCACCGAGCCCTCCAAGCCCTTCGGACTCCCCGACAACGGCATCGCCAACGCCCTCCTCGGCACCCTCCTCATCACCGGCGGAGCCGCCCTCATCGCCATCCCGACCGCCCTCCTCGGCGGCATCTTCCTCGCCGAATTCCACGACTGGCCGCGGCTGACCGCCGCCATCCGCTTCGCCGCCAACGTCATGATGGGCATGCCCTCCGTCATCGTCGGACTCTTCGTCTACCTCGTCATCGTCGTGCCGACCGGACACTTCTCCGGACTGGCCGGCAGCGTCGCCCTGGCCCTCATCATGCTGCCCGTCATCATGCGCACCACCGAGGACATGCTCCTCATGGTCCCCAACGCCCTCCGCGAGGCCGCGCTCGCCCTCGGCATGACCCGCGCCCGCACCACCCTCCACATCGTCTGCAAGAGCGCCCGCGCCGGACTCCTCACCGGCATCCTGCTGGCCATCTCGCGCGTCTCCGGCGAGACCGCCCCCCTCCTCTTCACCGCCCTCTACGCCGACGCCTGGCCCACCACCTACGCCTCCGCGCCCACCCCGAACCTCCCCGTCCTCATCACCGAGTACGCCACCAACTCCCCCTTCGAGTCCATGCACCAGGCCGGCTGGGGCGCCGCCCTCATCGCCATGACGCTCATCCTCGCCGTCAACATCGCCTCCCGCTTCCTCTGCCGCAGAAAGGGCCAGGCCGCCTGAGCCCCACACCCACACGCCTTTCCATGATGGCCGGGCTTGACTTGTCGGGCGGGCACACTATAATGACCCATCCACCCGTCCGCCTGACAACCACTCCACCCCCACCTGGCTCATCATGGACAGAGACACCCTCCTGAACATCTACACCGGCATCCTCGGCAAGGTCATCGGCGTCTACATGGGACGCCCCTTCGAAGGCTGGACGCACGAGCGCATCCTCAGCCAGCTCGGCCCCATCGCCTCCTACGTCGCCCCTCAGCTCAAGGTCCCCATCGTCGTCGCCGACGACGACATCTCCGGCACCCTCACCTTCATCCGCGCCCTCGAGGACTCCGGACAGGGACGGCACACCCCGGCCGAGTTCTTCGGCGACACCTGGCTCAACTACCTGCTCGAGCGCGACACCATCCTCTGGTGGGGCGGCTTCGGCGTCTCCACCGAGCACACGGCCTATGTCCGACTCCGCCAGGGCCACCGCGCCCCACAGTCGGGCTCCATCGCGCTCAACGGACGCATCGTCGCCGAGCAGATCGGCGCCCAGATCTTCATCGAGGGCTGCGGCCTCGTCGCCGGCGGCGACCCCGCGCTCGCCGCCGACCTCGCCCGACGGGCCGCCTCCGTCTCCCATGACGGCGAGGCCGTCAACGGGGCCGTCGTCGTCGCCGCGATGGTCGCCGCCGCCTTCCATGAAAAGGACATGGAGCGGCTCCTCGACCTCGGCGTCTCCCTCATCCCCCAGGACTCCCTCATCGCCGCCGTCCACCGCGACGTCCGCGCCTGGCGACGCCAGGACAACGACTGGCGGGCCACCTTCCAGCGCATCAAGAGCAAGTACGGGTACCACCGCTACGGCGGCAACTGCCACATCATCCCCAACCACGCCGTCATGGTCATGGCCTGGTCCTACGCGCCCGACAGCTTCCTCCAGGCGCAGACCATCGTCAACTCCGCCGGCTGGGACACCGACTGCAACGCCGCCAACGTCGGCTCCGTCATGGCCCTCGTCGTCGGGCTCGACCGACTCTGCGAGGACTACGACTTCCGCGCCCCCATCGCCGACCGCATCCTCCTCCCCACCGCCGACGGCACCAACGCCATCACCGACTGCTGGAACGAGGCGCGCCGCATGGCCGCCATCGCCGCCGCCGTCCGCGGCGAACGCACCTCGACCGAGCCCGTCCCCGCCGTCTGGATGGACTTCGCCGCGCCAGGCGCCGTCCACGGCTTCATGCCCGAGGACGACCGCGCCGCCACCGCCGACAACCCCGACGGCCACGGCCTCCGCATCACCCTCCGAGCCGCCACCGCCACCGTCGCCACCCCCGTCGCGCCCGACACGGTGAGCGCCAGCGCCTACCGCGTCGTCGGAACCCCCAAGCTCTATCCGGGCATGACCGTCACGCTGCGCGTCGAGGCGCCCGCCTCCGTCACCGCCACGCCGTTCGTGGCCATCGCCGGCCAGACGGCGGACGCGCCCTGCTGGCTCAGCGCCGGAGCCTCCATCACCGGCTCCGGGGAAGCAACCCTCACCGTCCCCGACACGGCGGGCGCCCCCGTCGTCCGCCTCGGCCTCCGCGTGGACGGCCCCGTCGGCGCCACCCTCACCGTCCGCTCCGTCCAGGCGGGCGGACACGTCGCCCTCCGCCTCCCACGGCTGTCCCTGACCAACGGCACCCTGCCCGGCTGGCTCGTCAAGGCGGACACGCTGCGCGGCCCGTTCTCCGACGACCCCGAGCCCTTCCTCCGGCTCATCAGCAACGGCGACCCGCGCTTCGCCGTCATCGGCAACCGCTGGTGGCTCAACGTCACCCTCTCCGCCCACGTCAGCGTCCACTCCGGCGACTGCGCCGGCATCATCGCCCTCTACCAGGGCGCCGAGCGTTACCTCTCCCTCACCCGACGCGGCGACCGACTCGTCCTCGCGCTCCGACACTACGGCGAGACCATCCTCGACGCCACCGACGTCCACTGGCCCTTCGACGAGACCCACACCCTCCGACTCGAGGTCCGAGGCTCCACCGCGCGCGCCTTCCTCGACGGAACCCCCGTCCTGGAGGCCCAGCACCTCCCCTTCAGCCGAGGCGCCGCCGGACTCCTCGCCCAATGCGCCAACGCCGGCTTCAGCCTCGTCGGCATCGACGCCGACGCCGTCCCCGTCCTCTGATGCCGCCCCGCTGCCTCTACGACATCCTCGGCGTCTCCCCACGCGCCTCCTTCGACGACATCCGAGCCGCCTACCTCGCCCGAGCCAAGAAGTGCCATCCCGACCTCTCCGACCGCCCCGACGCCACCGAGGAATTCCAGCGGCTCGTCAATGCCTTCGACATCCTCTCCGACCCTGTCACCCGCCGACGCTACGACGAGCAGCGCGCCCTCCTCGACTGCCAGACGCCCCAGACCAACTCCTTCCACATCCCCGACAGCCACATCATGGACTCCATCGCCGACGACATCCTCGAGGAACTCGTCGTCGGCAACAACTTCTCCCCCGCCACCGCCACCCTCGCCACCCTGATGCTCGACCTGGCGCGGACCTCCCACTTCATCATGTTCCGCGAGGCCAAGGTCGCGTTCGACCAGCAGCGCTGGCATCCCTGCCTCCGCCTCTGCTCGCGCCTCGTCGAGCTCAGCCCGCAGAACATCCTCTACCACTTCTATCTCGCCGAGGCCGCGCGCCGCCTCGGACGCGACCTCCAGGCGCTCCGACACTACCGGAGCTGCCTCAGCATCGGAGCCCGACGGCTCCCCCCACAGCGCCTCGTCCGCGTCCGACACCGCTACCAGTCGCTCCTCCGACGGCAGGGACTCCTCGGACGGCTCCTCGCCACCCTCGCCGGACAGCCACCCGAACCCGACCTCGACGAACGCACACGAACCCAGCACGCCATGGACGCCTACTTCTCGCGCGCCTTCCGCCACCGCCACAACCGCCCCCAGCTCCCCTCCGGAGAACGGCGACAGCTCCCGCCGGCGACGCCCCCACGCTGACAGACTTCCGCGCCGCGCAAATGGCATCCCCGCCTTCAGCGGCTATATTATCCATCCGCACCGACCAAGGGCACGCAAGTGCCCTTTCGCCATTTTCGCCCGGCGTCCCGCAAGCCCCGCCTCCTCCCCGTCCGCATGTCCTCCAGCGACCTCCAGCTCCAGCAAGCCCTGCGGCATCTGCCCGCCATCGGCCCCGTGCGCCTGGAGGCCCTCCGGCAACTCGGCGTCTCCTCCTGGACAGATCTGCTCCAGGCACCCGACAGCCTCCTCCGCCAGACCCTCCCCGCCAACGCCATCCCCACCATCCGGCGCGAGGCACAGCGCGACCTCGACGCCGCCGCGCGCGGAGACATCGCACACTTCATCGACCGTCTCCACGTCGCCGACCGCTGGCGACTCCTCCTCCGGCACTGGCCCCAGTGCGTCTTCCTCGACATCGAGACCGCCGGACTCGAACGCGACGCCGACATCACCGTCATCGCCTGCTGGAACGGCACCCAGCTCCGCCTCTTCGTCAACGGCGAGAACCTCGACGACTTCCCCGACTTCCTCCTCGACGCCCAGCTCCTCGTCACCTTCAACGGCTCCACCTTCGACCTCCCCATCATCCGACAGACCTTCGCCCTCCCCGCCGACCTCCTCCCCCCACACGTCGACCTCCGCTGGATCTGCCGTCGCTGCGACCTCACCGGCGGACTCAAGGCCATCGAGCAAACCCTCGGACTCAAACGACCACACGACCTCGTCGGCACCGACGGACAGGAGGCCATCGACCTCTGGCAACGCTGGAACGCCCACCACGACACCCGCGCCCGCACCCATCTCCTCCGCTACTGCGCCGCCGACACCATCGCCCTCCGGCACGTCGCCGCCGCCGTCCTCCACCAGACCGCCAACCAAGACCAAAAGCCCGACCACGACCGCGACACGCGCTTCGACGTCTCCCCAGACGACGACTGGCGCACCCTCGAACGGCAACTCCCCGCACCGCCGATGACAGCGACTGCGACGACGACCACCACCACCCACGCCGCCGACGCCCCCTCGCTCCTGCCGCCCGCGCTCCGGGCGCGCCTCCAGGCGTTCCTCGCCCGCAAGGCGCATTAGCCCCCCATCCACAATGGCCCGCCGCCTGGCCGGCCCGACAACCATAAAGAAGAAACCCACCAGGAGACCCCACCCTCATGACCATCCTCCCCTGCCTCGCACAGGCCGCCGCCGAACCCGCCGCCACTGCCGCCGCCGCACCCTCCGCCGCCCCGGCGCCGGCCGCCACCCCCGCCGCCGTCACCGAGCAGATCGTCGACACCACCGCCGCCATCGCCACCAACGGCATCGGCTTCGTCTCCACCTGCCTCAACTGGCTCCAGGCACACATCGGCGACATCATCGTCCTCCTCGTCTCCCTCCTCGTCCTCCAGCTCATCCTCAAGCTGGCCGACCGCACCGCCAGCAAGCTCCACAAGGCCGCCGAGAAGAAGGCCGAAAGCCTGAACCTCCTCGTCATCGACCTCCTGGAGGCCGTCGCCAAATGCGTCATCTGGGGCATCGGACTCCTCTTCATCGCCCAGAACAGCTTCGGACTCGACGTCTCCACCCTCATCGCCGGCGCCGGCGTCTGCTCCCTCGCCGTAGCCTTCGCCGCCCAGAACACCATCGCCAACATCTTCGGCGTCATCTCCCTCATCCTCGACAAGCCCTTCGCCCTCGGCGACCGCATCGTCGCCAACGGACGCGACGGCATCGTCGAGGCCGTCGGACTGCGCTCCACCCGCCTCCGCGGCCTGGACGGAACCGTCCACATCATCCCCAACAAGGAACTCTCCGAGTGCGCCATCCAGAACATCACCCGCAAGCCCAACTTCAAGGAGGTCTACAGCATCGGACTCGTCTACAGCTCCACACCCGAGCAAATCCAGAAGGGCATCGACATCCTCACCGACATCTTCGCCTCCTCCAAGCTCATCGACCAGAAAGGCCAGCCCGCGCGCATCGGCTTCGCCGAAATGCGCGACTGGTCCCTCAACATCAGCGTCATCGCCTGGTTCCAGACCGCCGACTTCTTCGAGCTCTGCGCCGAAAAGTCGCGCATCAACTTCGAGATCCTCAAGCGCTTCAACGCCGCCGGACTCGAATTCGCCTTCCCCAGCCAGTCGCTCTACCTCGCCGGCGACCCCGCCAGACCCGTCGAAATCAAGCGCTGACGACACCCGCGCCGCATCCCGCGGCATTGAAACTTGACGCTTAGCCGTCTATATTTTACGCAGCCTCCAGAAGCGGCCCTTCTGGAGGCTGATTTTCACCGCCCGCCACCGCCCCAACCACCACGCAGCCACCGAACCACCCCACGCACGATGAGACGACACCGCCACCTCCTACGCCTCGCCGCTTCCCTGCTCCTCGCCGCCGCACTCCAGCCGCAGACACAGGCGCAGACGCTCACCCAGACCACCACCGTCACCAAGCAGGCTCACGACAACCCCTCCATCGCCATCGAGTCCTTCGCCGGCCCCGAACAGCAGAAGGCCAAGCTCCAGGAACTCCTCATCCGCTCCGGCTGGCTCAAGGTCCTCCCACCCGAACAGGCCGCCAAGGCACAGATCCGACTCCACGCCAACGCCAGCGCCAACGCCCTCTCCGGAACACTCCTCCTCGCCGGAAAGTCCTTCCCCTTCTCCGCCACCGCCGACTCCGAACACCTCACCCTCCTCAACGCCACCGACGCCATCCTCAAGACCCTCTTCGCCATCCCACCCTTCGTCTCCCGCAAAATCACCTTCGTCCGACAGGCCGCCAACGGCACCAAGGAACTCTACGCCTGCTACCTCGACGGCTCCGGACAGGAACGGCTCACCTTCAACCGCGCCATCTCCACCGAACCAGCCTGGGGACACGCCGGCGCACTCGTCTACACCCTCGCGCAGAACAACGCCCTCTCCGTCGTCCTCATGGACTACCACAACAAGCGCCAGCGCGTCATCTCCCGAGCCCGCGGGCTCAACGCCTCCGCCGCCCTCTCACCCGACGGACGCTCCGTCGCCCTCGCCCTCTCCCGCGACGGCAAGGTCGACCTCCATGTCCTCGACCTCGCCTCCGGAGCCTCCCGAAAGCTCACCAACGACTCCTCCGTCGAGTCCTCGCCCTGCTGGTCCCCCGACGGACGCCAAATCGCCTTCGTCTCCGACGCCACCGGCATCGGCTCGCCGCGGCTCTACATCGTCCCCGCCGACGGCTCCGCGCCCGCCAGACGACTCGTCACCGGCGGCGGCGAGGCCGTCTCCCCCGACTGGTCACGGCGCAACAACCTCCTCGTCTTCGCCACCAAGTCCCTCGGCAGCTACGCCATCGCCGTCCTCGACATGAGCGCCCCCGCCAGCAAGCCCGAAATCGTCACCGCCGCCGCCGGCGACTGGGAGGCGCCCTCCTGGGCCCCCGACGGACGCCACGTCATCTGCACCCGCGCCCGCGCCGGCAAGCGCGACCTCGTCATCGTCGACACCCTCACCGGCTCCTTCAGACCCATCACCGAGGGCGCCATCCTCTCACTCCCCGCCTGGCAGCCCGCACGCTGACGACCGCACCTCACACCCGCCACGGAGCTACACCCCATGCTTACCTCGACCATCGCCCTCGAACGCCTCGGACAGAGCCCCGTCGACTGTGACCTCCACACCGTCAACACCCTCATCATCGGAGCCGGAGCCGCCGGACTCAAGTGCGCCCAGATGCTCGACGCCTACGGCGTCCATGACGTCGCCATCGTCGTCGACCGACTCGGAAACGGAACCTCCAACAACTCCGGCTCCGACAAGCAGACCTACTACAAGCTCGGCGTCTTCGGCGACGAGCCCGACAGCCCCATGGACTTCGCCCGCTCGCTCTTCCAGGGCGGCATGATGCACGGCGACATCGCCTACGCCGAGGCACTCGGCTCACTCCCCGCCTTCTTCGATCTCTGCCGCATCGGCGTCCCCTTCCCCCACAACGCCTTCGGTGCCTACGTCGGCTACAAGACCGACCACGACCCACGCCAGCGCGCCACCTCCGCCGGCCCCAAGACCTCCCACTTCATGTTCGAACGGCTCCTCCATGAAGTCCGCAAGACACCCACCGCCATCCTCGACCACCACCTCGCCGTCGCCATCCTCACCGACCGCCACGGTCACGCCGCCGGCGCCGTCTGCCTCAACCGCGAACAGCACTACCGCGACGGACACGGACTCACCCTCATCCACGCACGAAACGTCGTCCTCGCCACCGGAGGCCCCGGCGAACTCTACCGCATCTCCGTCTGGCCACACGGACAGACCGGCTCGCACGCCCTCGCCCTCGACCTCGGCGCACAAGCCAACAACCTCACCGAACTCCAGTTCGGACTCGCCTCCACCGCCTTCCGCTGGAACCTCTCCGGCACCTACCAGCAGGTCATCCCCGACTACTTCTCTACCGCCGCCGACGGACACTCCGACCGCCGACACTTCCTCCACGACTACTTCGACGACATGCCGCACCTCGCCACCAGCATCTTCCTCAAGGGATACCAGTGGCCCTTCCACGCCGCCAGAACCCAGAACGGCGGCTCCTCCATCATCGACATCGCCGTCCACCACGAAATCGCCGCCGGACGACGCGTCTTCCTCGACTTCACCCACAACCCAACCCCCGCACCCGACATGCAGCCCTTCAGCCTCGACACCCTCCTCCCCGAGGCCAAGGACTACCTCCAGCGCTCCGGAGCCACCCAGGACACGCCCTACCGACGACTCCAGCACATGAACCAGCAGAGCATCGACCTCTACGCCGAACACGGCGTCGACCTCCGGCAGCCCCTCGAAATCGCTGTCTGCGCCCAGCACTGCAACGGCGGCATCACCACCGACCTCTGGTGGGAAACCTCCGTCCCGCACCTCTTCGCCATCGGCGAAGTCGCCGGCACCCATGGCGTCCGGCCAGGCGGCAGCGCCCTCAACGCCTCGCAGGTCGGCGCCACCCGCGCCGCCCAGCGCATCGCACACGTCTACACCCAGCCACCCACCACCACCACCGACTTCGCCGCCGACGCCCTCCCGCAAATCCAACGGCGACTCGACTTCCACCAGCGCTGCCTCCAAGCCGACTCCCCCCTCACCAACAGCGCCGTCCGCCGCGACATCCAGAACCGAATGTCCCACGCCGGCGCCTTCATCCGCTCCCTCGACACCGCGCAGCGCGCCCTCGACGACGCCATCCGACTCTGCCGCGACATCGACGCCCACGCCATCGCCTGCCGCTCGCCACGCGAACTCCCACAGGCCGAGGAGAACCGGCATCTCGCCCTCACCTCCGTCGCCTTCCTCAAGGCCATCGTCGACTACATCCAGCACGGCGGCGGCTCACGAGGAGCCTACATGATCCTCGACCCCGACGGCCCCCTCGCCGTCTCCTCCCGACACGGACGCGAACTCCCCCACCGCCCCGAAAACGCCGAGCTCCGCAGCCATATCCTCGAAGTCCGCAAGCGCCCCGGCACACTCTGCGACTTCGACGCCCTCGACACACCCGTCCGCCCCCTCCCCACCGACACCTCCTGGTTCGAGACCACCTGGGCCGACTGGAACGAAAACCGCATCTTCAAACCCTGAACCGCCACCCCACCACACACACGTCGCCGTGTCCGACTCACACAAAAAATCGGGCACGGCACTTTTTTTGCGCCGCACACCATTGAACAAAACCTGACAATCATGTACATTATATCTGAATGACTTCCTTCCTTGGCTGATCGGTTCCCTTCACCCTCACCCCACCTCAGCACATGCAGCAAGACAAAATCCGCAACATCGCCATCATCGCGCACGTCGACCACGGCAAGACCACCATCGTCGACGGACTCTTCAAGTTCTCCGGCAGCTTCCGCGACAACCAGCAGGTCGAGGAGTGCCTCATGGACTCCAATGACCTCGAGCGCGAGCGCGGCATCACCATCACCTCCAAGAACGGCTCCTTCCGCTACAAGGACTACACCATCAACATCATCGACACCCCCGGACACGCCGACTTCGGCGGACAGGTCGAGCGAGTCCTCAAGATGGCCGACGGCGCCCTCCTCCTCGTCGACGCCCAGGAGGGCCCCATGCCCCAGACCTACTTCGTCCTCAAGAAGGCCCTCGCGCTCGCCCTCCCCATCATCGTCGTCATCAACAAGATCGACAAGCCCGCCGCACGCCCCCACTGGGCCGTCGACCAGGTCTTCGACCTCTTCGTCAAGCTCGACGCGCCCGACGAGCTCCTCGACTTCCCTGTCGTCTACGCCTCCGGACGCGACGGCTACGCCATCGACAACCTCGAGGACCCGCACCGCGACCTCACCCCCCTCTGCGAGCACATCATCAAGCGCATCCCCCCGCCCTCCGGCTCCCCCGACGGCCCCCTCCAGGTCCTCGTCTCCACCATCGACTACTCGCCCTACCTCGGACGACTCGGCATCGGCAAGATCACCAGCGGACAGCTCAACATCAACAAGGAAATCGCCGTCGTCATGCGCGACGGCTCCATGAAGCCCGCCCGCGTCACCAAGGTCTTCCGCTTCGAGGTCAACCAGAAGGTCCCCTGCGACCACGCCATCTGCGGCGACATCGTCGCCATCTCCGGCATGGACGACGTCACCGTCGGCTGCACCTACACCGACCCCGAAAACCCCATCCCACTCCCCCCCACCGAGATCGACCCGCCCACCATCTCCATGAACTTCATCCCCAACGACTCCCCCTTCTCGGGACGCGAGGGAACCTTCGTCACCTCCAGACACCTCGCCGAGCGACTCGCACGCGAGATCATGTCCGACGTCGCCCTCCAGGTCGAGCCGCTCGGCGAAGGCATGGGCTTCAAGGTCTCCGGACGAGGCGAGCTCCACCTCTCCATCCTCATCGAGAAGATGCGCCGCGAGGGCTACGAATTCCAGGTCACCAGACCTCAGGTCATCTTCCACGAGGAAAACGGCGTCAAGATGGAGCCCTACGAGGAACTCACCATCGACGTCGACGAGACCTGCATGGGCGCCGTCATGGAAAAGCTCGGCATTCGCAAGGGACGCATCCAGACCATGGACACCGCCAACGGCATGGCCAAGCTCACCTACCTCATCCCCACCCGAGGACTCCTCGGATACCGCTCCGAATTCCTCACCGACACCAAGGGACTCGGCGTCATGAACTACATCTTCCACGACTACGAGCCCTACGCCGGCGAAATCCGCTTCCGCACCCGCGGCGCCATGGTCTCCATGTGCACCTGCACCACCGTCGGCTACGCCCTCTTCAACCTCCAGGAGCGCGGCAAGCTCTTCGTCGGCCCCGGCATCGACGTCTACGAGGGACAGGTCGTCGGCGAGCACTGCCGCGAGGGAGACCTCCTCGTCAACCCCGCCAAGGCCAAGAAGCTCACCAACATGCGCGCCTCCGGCTCCGACGAGGCCATCATCCTCACGCCCCCCGTCACCATGTCCCTCGAGGAGAACATCGCCTACATCGACGACGATGAGCTCGTCGAGGTCACCCCCAAGTCCATCCGCATCCGCAAGATCCGCATCCACAAGTAAGCGGTCGGCGGCATACGGCGCGACGGTGCCCTCACGCCTCCTGATGGCGAGGGCCTCGCCTCCACCCCCACGCACAACAAGGGCGCCGCGGACGTCAGGCTCCCCCCCGATGTCCGCGACGCCCTCTTTGTGCGCGGACACCTCTCCCATCCCCCCACCCACGACGGCTGCCGCGCCCGCCCCCCAGACGGCCCTTTTTCCAGCCCAGAGTTGCCGGCCAGGGCGGGGCCAGTACAGCGA
>CALZPA010000023.1 GCA_945827525.1 uncultured Lentisphaeria bacterium
TAGGTCTTATAGGTCTTATAGGTCTTATAGGTCTTATAGGTCTTATAGGTCTTATAGGTCTTATTGCTATTTTCCCTTGAGGAGAAGGCCGACTTGTGTGACTAAGGAGAGGATGTCAGCCTTGAAGTCTTCTGGCATCGTCTCGTTGGCATATAGTTTCTGATAGATGACTCTGAGCAGTTCCAGACTTTCCGTGACCTCTTGCCTACTGTTGTTCTGAAGTGCCTGTTTTCTGGCCTGATACATTCGCTCTCTCATGCCTCCCTTGGCGCAGAAGGCATGCTGCAGACTGTCAAGCTGCCGGTCGAGGAGAAAGTTCGTCTGATGAATCAGGGTAATCATGGCATTGCAGACGTATTCTGGCGAATTGCTTTCAATGATGGGGCGGTAGACTTCATAGTTCCTGTCCTTCAGCCTCGCCATTTGGCGAACTTGGATGGTACGTATGTCGTCTTTGTTCCACAACAGCAGATTATGGGTTCTCAGATAGTCCTTGTAGTCCTCCAATAGTTCTTCCAGGCTAGCGCGCGCCACACTGATGAGCTTTATTTCAGTCTCCGTGCTGGCACCTGATGCCATGCATCCCTCGACGATGTTCTGCTTTCCACTTCGCGCCGCCTGTGTCATCTGGTCTATGGTGCGATCCCCGCGCGATAGATAATGCTGGCAGAAATATTGTGTCGCAGCATAGATGATAACGCTGTTCTTATACGATTCCAAATCCTGATACTTCCCGTGTGGCAGAATGATGCTCTTCATGAATGTCTCCTCCCTAAAGGTTATGGTGCCATGCATTGCATACTACCATAACGAATAATCTGACTGATTCAAGAAGGTGGCACGGATAAGCATCTAAATTCCTAAACAAGCATAAAGACTGCCATCTGCTGCTCAATAGGTAGCTCAAGTTTCTTGCTCCTATGAGGGGAAGACAATGTATGGCTATGTCCCCCCTTCTGCACATTCCGTGCCCCCACTATATGCAGAAAGCCAGCCGTTTCTGCACATTCTGTGCCTCGATTATGTGCAGAAAGCTAGTTGCCGGGCTTTCTGGGTCGGCCGCGCTTTCTGGGAGTCGGGGTGGTGGGAGTCTCGTCGTGGGGAGCCTCGATGCGTGGGAGATAGGGCTTGAGGAACTGTCCGGTGACGGACTGCGGGCAGGCGGCGACCTGTTCGGGCGTGCCCTGGGCGACGAGCTGTCCGCCCTGGTCGCCGCCCTCTGGGCCGAGGTCGATGAGATGGTCGGCGACCTTGATGACGTCCAGGTTGTGCTCGATGACCAGGATGGTGTTGCCCTGGTCGCGGAGGGCCAGGAGCACCTTCAGCAGCTGGTCGATGTCGGCGAGATGGAGTCCGGTGGTCGGCTCGTCGAGGACGTAGAGGGTGTGTCCCTGGGGGCGTCTGGCCAGTTCGGTGGCGAGCTTGACGCGCTGGGCCTCGCCGCCGGAGAGGGTGGTCGCGGGCTGTCCGAGATGAATGTAGCCGAGTCCGACGTCGTGGAGCGTCTTGAGGCGCGACGCGATGCGCGGATGCGCGGAGAAGAGCTCCAGGGCCTCGTCGACGGTGAGGTCGAGGACATCGGCGATGGACTTGCCCTTGAAGTGGACGGTGAGCGTCTCGCGGTTGTAGCGCTGCCCGTGGCAGAATTCGCAGGGGACGAAGATGTCGGGGAGGAACTGCATCTCGATTTTGCGGATGCCGTCTCCGGCGCACTCCTCGCAGCGTCCGCCCTTGACGTTGAAGGAGAAGCGTCCGGGGGCGTAGCCTCGGACTTTGGCGTCGGGCGTCTGGGCGAAGACGCTGCGGATGATGTCGAAGATGCCGGTGTAGGTGGCGGGATTGGAGCGTGGGGTGCGTCCGATGGGGCTCTGGTCGATGACGATGAGCTTGTCGATGGCGTCGAGGTGGTCGATGCGGAGGTGCTTGCCGGGCGTCGGTGTCTTCAGTCCGAGGCGCTGCTGGATGGCACGGACGAGGATGCGGTTGACGAGGGTGGACTTGCCGGAGCCGGAGACGCCGGTGACGCAGGTGAGCGTGCCCAGCGGGATGGTGACGTCGATGCCCTTCAGGTTGTGCTCGGCGGCGCCGCGGATGGTGATGGACTTGCCGTTGCCCCGCTGGCGTATCGTCGGCACGGGGATGGCGCGGGCGCCGGAGAGGAACTGTCCGGTGACGGACTCCGGACAGGCCATGACCTCGGCGGGCGTGCCGGCGCAGATGACGTGGCCGCCCTGGAGTCCCGCGCCCGGTCCCAGGTCGACCAGGAAGTCGGCGGCCCGCATGGTGTCGCTGTCATGCTCTACGACGATGACCGTGTTGCCGAGGTCGCGCAGATGGTGCAGCGTCGCCAGCAGCTTGTCGTTGTCGCGCTGATGGAGTCCGATGGAGGGCTCGTCGAGGATGTAGAGGACGCCGACGAGTCCGGAGCCGATTTGGGAGGCGAGGCGGATGCGCTGCGCCTCGCCGCCGGAGAGCGTGCCGGATTCGCGGTTGAGGGTGAGGTAGTTGAGTCCGACGTCGCAGAGGAAGCCGAGTCGCGCCTCGATTTCGCGGACGAGCTCCTGGGCGATGGCGGCCTGGCTGCCCTCCAGCCCGAGGTGGGTGATGACGTGGCGGGCGCGGTCGACGGGCAGGGAGCAGAACTGATGGATGCTGAGTCCGTTGAGGGTGACGGCGAGGTACTCGGGCTTGAGCCTGGCGCCGTGGCAGGTGGGGCAGGTGACGTAGGTCATGGACTCCTGGAGCTTGGCGCGGGTGTCCTCGCTTTCGGTCTCGCGGTAGCGGCGGAGGAGATTGGGGATGATGCCCTCGAAGGGCTTGCGCCAGGTGTTCAGCTTGCCGCGCATCGTGAAGTCGAAGTTGACGATGGTGTCGCCGGAGCCGTTGAGCAGGATGTCGCGGACGGAGGCGGGCAGGTCACGCCAGGGTGTCGTCAGGGAGAAGTCGAACTGCCTGGCGAGGCAGCGCAGGTAGTGGTTGTAGAGCTGTATCTGGCGATGGCCGCCGCGTCGCCAGAGCGGGATGGCGCCGTTCCGGATGGAGAGGGAAGGGTCGGGGATGACGTCCTCGGGGAGGAAGACGAGCCGGACGCCGAGGCCATCGCAGTCGGGGCAGGCGCCGTAGGGGCTGTTGAAGGAGAAGTCGCGCGGGAGGAGCTTGCCGAAGGAGAGTCCGCAGTCGGGGCAGGCGAGGTGTTCGGAGTGGCGCTCCTCGCGCCAGCCGCCGGGCGCGTCGTGGTCCTCGGTGAGGAGGATGAGGTTGCCGTCGCCCTGGCGCAGGGCCAGCTCGATGGAGTCGGTGAGGCGGGTGGCGTTGGCGCGTCCGGTGACGAGCCGGTCGACGACGGTCTCGATGGTGTGGCGCTTGTTCTTGTCGAGCTCGAGGTCGTCGTCGAGGCTGCGGATGTCGCCGTCGAGGCGCGCGCGGACGAAGCCGTCGCTACGGATGGCCTCGAGCACGTCGCGGTGTTCGCCCTTCTTGCCGTTGACGATGGGCGCAAGCAGCATGATTTTGAGGCCCTCGGGCATGGCGAGGAGCTGCTGGCAGATGGCCTCGGCGCTCTGCGGATGGATGACCTTGCCGCATTTGGGGCAGTGCGGAATGCCGACGTGCGCGTAGAGCAGGCGCAGATAGTCGTAGATTTCGGTCGTCGTGGCCACGATGGAGCGCGGCGAGCTGGAGGAGCTTCGCTGCTCGATGGCGATGGCCGGCGACAGGCCGTCGATGTGGTCGACGGCCGGCTTCTGCAGACGGTCGAGGAACTGCCGCGCATAGGCGGAGAGGCTCTCGACGTAGCGCCGCTGGCCCTCGGCGTAGAGCGTGTCGAACGCGAGCGATGACTTGCCCGAGCCGGATAGCCCCGTGATGACGGTCAGGGAGTCGCGGGGGATGTCCAGGGTGATGTTCTTGAGGTTGTGCTGGCAGGCGCCGGCGATGTGGATGAGGTCAGGCATGGGGGCGAATGGGGGGAAGGGGGTCAGGCGAAGAGCAGCTCCTTGAGGCTGTCGTGCGTGTAGCGGACGGCGTGCGCGTCCTGTCGGACGGCGAACGGCGGCAGGCTCCGGCAGGCGGCGTCGCAGTCCGCCTCCGTGCGGAAGGTCTTGACGAGCATATGCGGCGGCGCCTCGGGCGACAGCGGCGGCGGACATCCGCGCCGGAGCGACGCCAGGGCAAGCTCGCTGCGCTGGCGGATGAGGCTGCGCGAGCGCTCCTTCGAGAGGCTCAGCGCGTAGTTGGCGGCGAAGCCCTCCTTGGTCACGGCGGTGACGATGCCCGTGACGAGCGCCTCCGCCTCGCGGCAGGCCGCGTCATCGCCCGAGAGGAAGAAGACGGGCACGCCGTAGGCGCCCGCGAAGTGCGCCCACAGGCCGAATTCGCCGATGGGGCGTCCGTCGAGCGTGTATTGCTCGACGGTGCGCGAGTTCATGGTGTGGGCGAGGCTGGCGCCGGGGGTTCCGGCCATGGCGTGCTGGCCGACGAACGCGATGCCGTCCGCCTCCGCGAACGTGCGCTCCCAGACGCGCTTGGGCGGGCAGGGGCGCCCCGCCAGCAGCCGCGCCTGCGGATGAAGCTCCTCGAAGACGACGGCGCCCGGGCCATGGCCGTCCCAGACGATGACGTCCGAGGCGCCGCCGGCCAGGAAGCCCGCGACGGCGGCGTTCACCTCCGCCGTCAGCAGGCGGCACGAGCGGGCGTAGCCGGGGCCGTCCGGCGAGGTCTGGACGTAGAAGGTGTCCACGCCGGCGACGCCTTCCAGGTCGGTGACGATGAAGATGCGCATGGCGGGCGGCCTCTCAGACCTTGACGCGGCGGTCGATGACGCGGACGGCCTTGCCCTCCGACTTGGGCAGTGCGCCGGGCGCGACGAGCTGGACGGTGGGCGTCACGAGTATCTCGTCGCAGAGCTCGCGGGCGATGCGCTTGCGGAGCGTCTCGAGCTGCTTGTAGTCGTCGGAGAAGGAGTCGGGGGCGAGTTCGGCCTGGACGAGCATGGTGTCGCCTTCCTCGTTGGTGTCGAGGGTGATGAGGTAGTCGTTGGCGACGTTGGGGATGCGCATGAGGACGCGCTCGATCTGGATGGGGAAGACGTTGCAGCCCTTGATGATGAACATGTCGTCGGAGCGTCCGGTGATGCGGGCGATGCGGCGGTGGGTTCGTCCGCAGGCGCAGGGTTCGGGGATGATGCGGGTGAGGTCGCGGGTGCGGTAGCGGATGAGGGGCATGGCGTGGCGGTCGAGGGTGGTGAGCACCATCTCGCCCTCGGTGCCGTCGGGGACGGGCTCCAGCGTCTCGGGGTCGACGATTTCGATGAGGTAGCAGTCCTCCCAGACGTGCATGTCGGCCTGGCATTCGCACTCGAAGGCGACGCCGGGGCCGTTCATCTCGGTCATGCCGAAGGAGTTGTAGGCCTTGCAGCCGAACATCTCCTGGATGCGTCGGCGCGTCTCCTCGGAGTGGGGCTCGGCGCCGATGAAGAGGCGCCTGAGCTGGGTGTCACGCGCGGGGTCGAGGCCCTGCTCGGCGAAGACGGCGTGGAGGCGCCCCAGGTAGGAGGGCACCGAGTGGGCGCACGTCGTCCCGAAGTCGCGCATCAGTTTGATCTGGCGCTTCGAGTTGCCGGCCGCCGCCGGTATCGTCATCATGCCCAGCTTCTCCGCCCCGTACTGGAAGCCGAGACCGCCCGTGAACAGCCCGTAGCCCGACATGTTCTGGAAGACATCGCTCGGGCGCGCCCCCGTCGCGTACAGCGACCGCGCGATGAGGTTCGCCCACGAGTCCAGGTCATGGCGGTCGTACAGCACCGCCGCCGGGTTGCCCGTCGTGCCGGACGTGCAGTGCATCCGCACAATCTCGTCCTTCGGGACCGTCAGCAGCCCAAACGGATAGCTCTGGCGCAGGTCGTCCTTGACCGTGAAGGGCAGCTTCCGGACGTCCGCCAGCGAGCGGATGTCCTCCGGACGGATGTTGCGCTCACGGAAGAGGCGCGAGTAGAAGGGGGACGTGGCGGCGCGGCGCAGGCTCTCCTGCAGACGCTCCAGCTGCAGGCGCTCCAGCGCCGGACGCGGCATGGTTTCAAGTTCTTCCTGCCAGAATGTTGGGTTCATGACTGACATTGCCTTCTTCTGCAATTGTGTGCTGTGGTTGCGGCCCCGCCGGTGAGGTGACGTGGGCCGACGGAAGGGGACGGCGGGGAAGGGCGGCGCTCGACGCTACTGGTACCCGTCGAGGAACTGGGTGGCCTCCTTCGAGCGCAGCTTGCGCATGGCGGAATTCTCCAGCTGGCGGATGCGCTCCGACGAGAGGCCCAGCTCCTGCGAGAGCTGCGCCAGCGTCCGCATCGGGGCGTCGTTGAGGCCGTACCGGTGGGCGATGATGTAGCGCTCGCGCTCCTCCAGGCAGTCCATCGCCTTGACGATGGACGAGCGCAGGACATGCCGGGCCGCCTCCTCCTCCGGACACGGCGACGTGTTGTCCGCAATCATGTCCGCCAGCTCGGCGTTCTCCGAGATGGCCGCCTGAAGCGAGATGGGCTGCTGCGCCATCCGCAGCAGCGCGCGCACCTTCGGCACGGACATGCCGGCGAGCTCCGCGATGTCCTCCGGCTCCGGCGGCGCGCCGTTGGCGCGCCGCAGCTCCCGCTCGCAGCGGCGCACCTGGTTGAGCAGCTTCAGCGTGCTCGACGAGATGCGTATCGTGCGCGAGTGGTTCGTCAGCGACCGGGTGATGAACTGGCGTATCCAGTACGACGCATACGTCGACAGGCGGTGCCCCTTCGTCGGGTCGAACTTCTCGACCGCGCGCATCAGGCCGATGTTCCCCTCCTGGATGAGGTCCTGGATGGACACCGTGTCCCGCGCGTAGTTCTGCGCGATGGAGATGACCAGCCGCAGATTGCGCTCGACCAGCGCGCTGTGGGCCTCCTGCAGCAGTTGGCTCCACCGCGCCAGCTCCTCGCGGTGGCGCTCCCACAGGCTGTCGTCGACCATCTGCCTGCGCTCGTCGGGCTGCTCCACGAGGCGGAGGCAGGCGGCGTGGAAGCTGTCGCGCAGCGCCAGCGGCGAGAGGGCCTCCTCAAAGGCCGCCGCGAAGGCCGGTGACGGCGCCCGCAGGCTCTCGTCGGGGTTCGGCTGGTCGGCGATCAGCCGCTCCAGGCGGTCGAGGACCTGGCTGAGGACGATGCGGATGTCGGCGTCCGAGCGCTCGCCCTCGGCGTCCCCGCTCAGGTCGATGAAGTTGACGATGCGGATGTCGTGCTTGATGGCGTTGAGGTGCCTGAGCTGGTGGAGGATGATGGCGGGGAAGTGGTGGAGGATGTCGTTGACCTTGCTGCGCGCCTGGCTCAACTGGAGGGTGAAGTGTCGCTCCTCCTCGAGGGAGAGCCGGTCGAACGAGCCGACCTGGTGGAGGTAGGCCGGCTCCAGCCCCTGCCGGTACGAGGGCACGTCAGGCCGCGGCGGCATCCTCCTCGGCGCCGCCGGCTCCTGGGCTTGGCTGCTGGACGGGTCACGGCTGGGCATGGCTGGCTGCTAGAGCAGGCGCAGGGCGAGGAACACCAGCAGCGTGAGCACGGCGGTGAAGACGCCCAGCACCAGATACATGAAGAGCTGATTGTTGAGGCTGTGCGCGTTGGCCGCCGACTGCAGCGGACGCACCGAGCGCTGCACCGGCGCCGTCTGCTGCGACAGGCGGACCGTCCGGAGCAGCCGGATGGTCGTGTCGGCCAGCTGTATCTCGTCGTTCGGACGTAGCGTCACCTCGCGCTCCCCGATGTCCTCGCCGTTCACCAGCGTGGCGTTTCCCAGCGAGGCGCCACGGATGGTGACGTCGTTGCCGTCCACCTTGACGAACGCATGGACGCGCGACACGTCGGGCGTCCGCACCGTGACGCTGTTGTCGCGGGAGGCGCCGACGGAGTTGAGCCCCGGCCAGAGCGCCGCGCTCGTGCTGCCGTCCTCCGTCTCGCAGCTCCAGGTGAGGTCGAACGCCGACGGCTGGGCGAGGGCCCCGTAGGCGAAGAACAGTTGCCCGAAGCGGAGGACGTCGCCCTCGTTGAGCTCCGTCTCCTCCACCTTGATGCAGTTGTGGTACATCGACGCCCGCCCGACGTTCCGGATCTTCCAGCCGAACGCCGTGCGCAGCAGCAGCAGCTGCGTGCCGGAGATGGTGTTGTTCACCACGCCCTTGAGGCTGATGGTGCATTGGGACGAGCGGCCTATCGAAATCTGGCTGCCGAACGGCTCCGTGTCGAAGATGGCCAGCTTGTCGGCGTGCGTGTCATAGATCGTGCAGTGTGGCATGGCTCAGCAGGGTGGGTTCCGGAGGGAGGACGTTGGCTCGGAGGTCGGCGGCGGACGGCGGGACGGGCGCCTCCCCTCGTCAGTTTCGCCCGCCCACGCCGCATCGCCGCTGCTCGGTGAGGCCGGCTCAGTCGCCGCTGTACGTGGCCAGCTCCTCGCGGACGCTGGACACCAGGAAGTCCGCGATGCCCGCCAGCGGACGCATCTCGGAGCGCTTGCCCCAGTCGCGCCGCTTGAACTCGCACTGCGACTCGGCCAGCGTCTTCGGCGAGATGACCACGCGCAGCGGCGCGCCGATGAGGTCGGCGTCCGCGAACGCGAAGCCCGCCTTCTCGCCGCGGTCGTCGTACAGGACGTCGATGCCCTGCGCGACCAGCTCGTCGTGCAGCTTCGCGCAGGCCTCGCGGACCGCAGGCTGGTTGTGGTTGAGCCCGACGATGTGCACCTGGAAGGGCGCGATGGACATCGGCCAGATCGGGCCGTAGTCGTCGTGGTTCTGCTCGACGACGGCCGCCATGGCGCGGCCGACGCCGATGCCGTAGCAGCCCATGATGATGGGCTTCGACTTGCCGTCCGCGTCCAGGTACGTGCACTTCATCGGCTCGGAGTACTTCACGCCGAGCTGGAAGATGTTGCCGACCTCGATGCCCTTCAGCATCTGCAGCGGCTCGCCCGTCACCGGGCACGGGTCGCCCTCGCGCACCGTCGCGATGTCCGTCACCAGCACCGACGAGGCGTCGCGCACATCGCGGCCGTAGTTGAAGTTGCGCACGTGCCAGCCGACGCGGTTCGCGCCCACGACCAGGTTCGACGACTCCGCCGCCGACGGGTCCACGACGACGCGGCACCTGGACAGGTCGACGTTCAGCAGCGAGGCGAAGCCCGGCACCGCGCCGATGGAGGCAATCAGCTCGTCGTCCGCGAACGACAGCTCGGGGCAGCGCAGCGCCTTCTTCAGCTTCGCCTCGTTGACCTCGAGGTCGCCGCGGATGTTCACGAAGACCAGCTTGCCCTCGCCGTCCTTGTAGAAGACCGCCTTGCAGGTCCTGGACGCGGGCACGCCCAGGAACGCGGCCAGCTCGTCAATCGTCCGGCAGTCCGGCGTCTCCACCTCCTCCAGCGGCAGCGGCTCCTCCCTCACGTACTCCAGGCGCGAGGTCGCCACCTCGCGGTTCGCCTGGTACTTGGACGAGACGAAGATCGTGTCCTCGCCGCAGTCGGCGATGGCCATGAACTCGTGGGAGACCTTGCCGCCGATCATGCCGGAGTCCGACAGGATCGCCAGGCAGCGGCGCATCCCCAGGCGGCGGAAGATGCGCGTGTACGCCTCGTACTCGCGCTGGTAGTGCTCCTCCAGCGAGGCCTGCGACGTGTGGAACGAGTACGCGTCCTTCATGGTGAATTCCCGGACACGGATGAGGCCGGCCCGCGGGCGCGCCTCGTCGCGGTACTTCGTCTGTATCTGGTACATCATGCACGGCAGCTGCTTGTAGGACGTGAGCTCCGTCCGCGCGATCTGCACCACCGCCTCCTCGTGCGTCATGCCCAGCAGCATCAGCTTGTCGTTGCGGTCACGGAACCGCAGCAGCTCCGCGCCCACCGTCTCCAGGCGCCCCGACTCCGCCCACAGGTCCGCCGGCAGCACCACCGGCATCTTGATCTCCTGACCCCCAATCCGGTCCATCTCCTCCCGGATGATGCCCTCGATGCGCCGGATCACCCGCTCGCCCAGCGGCAGAATGCTGAACAGACCCGTCGAGACCTGGCGGCAGTACCCGCCGCGCACAAGGAAGATGTGGCTGGCGGTGGTGGCATCCCTCGGCGCCTCCTTCAGGCGCTGACCGATTAGCTGAGACAGTTTCATGACAGTTCCAAGCCTATGCAAATGCTTCTGGTTCAAAATCTTGACGCAACTGGCGCACAGCCTGCCACGCCTCCTGGCGCTCCGGCGGACCATGCCCGTCGCGGCTGAAACCCTAAATATATCCTCTCCATACCCCTCTGACAAGATGACCCGCCGAAAATCACCCCGGTGCCCACCGCCCCAAAAAATGTGAAAAAAACCTGGAATTTCTGTGACTTTGCTGTGGAAAATTCGCGTTCCCCTATTATTGTAGGGAAAGATAGGGGCGAATAGGGCGGATTAGGGACGACTAGGGACAGCGCGGGGCCATCAGGGCATGGGCGAGACAGCAGGACAGCCAGTGAGGATTTTCGGCATGGGGGCCACCGGCACGGTGGATCCCCAGGGCCGCGTCGTCTTCCCGCGCTGCTGGCGTCGGCCCGGGGACGAGAAGGCCGAGTTCGTCCTCGCCGCCGGACTCTCGCGCTCCATCGCGCTCTTCCCCGCCGACAGCTTCGACGCCATGCTCATGCGCGTCATGGAACGCGCCCCCCAGACCGAGCAGGCCCAGAACTGGCTCTCCATCTACATGCAGATGTCCCAGCGCGTCCAGCTCGACGGCCACGGGCGCTTCCCCATCCCCGACGAGCTCCTCCACTACGCCGGCATCGAGCGCAAGGGCGAATGCGAATTCGTCTCCGGCGTCGGCATCGGACGGCTCTTCGCCCCCGGGCGCTGGCGCCGCATCCGGCTCGGAAACCACCCCGAACCCGAACTGACCCCCCAGCAGGAGGACGCGCTCTCCGACGACGAGCTCGAGAGCCTCACCGTCAAGAGGGCCATCGACTTCATCAGCCAGCTCAGCTCCGAGAGGACCGCCCCATGACGACGCCGACCGACTTCCAGCACATCCCCGTCCTCCTCGCCCCCGTCCTCGACCTCCTCGCCGAGACCCCCGGAACTCGCTTCGTCGACGCCACCCTCGGCGGCGGCGGCCACAGCCAGGCGCTCCTCGCCCGCCGCCCCGACATCCGCCTCCTCGGACTCGACCGCGACCCCGCCGCCATCGCCGCCGCCACGGAGCGCCTCCGCCCCTTCGGCGACCGCCTCACCGCCGTCCAGGCCACCTTCTCCTCCCTCGAGCAGGTCGTCCACGACCACGGCTGGAGCCAGATCGACGCCCTCCTCATGGACATCGGCGTCTCCTCGCCCCAGCTCGACCTCCCCGAGCGCGGCTTCTCCTTCCGCTTCGACGGCCCCCTCGACATGCGCATGGACCCCTCCCATGGCCCCACCGCCGCAGACCTCCTCAACACCCTCCCCGAACGGGAGCTCGCCGACATCCTCTACCGCTACGGCGAGGAGCGCCGCTCCCGGCAGGTCGCCGCCGAAATCGTTCGCCGCCGCCGCGAGCGCCCCTGGGCGCGCACCGGCGAACTGGCCGAACTGCTCGAGCGCGTCGTCGGACGCGCCCACCAGCACGGCCTCCCCCCCGCCACCCGCTGCTTCCAGGCCCTCCGCATCGCCGTCAACGACGAGCTCGGCGAGCTGGAGCGCACGCTCCGACAGGCCGTCCGGCTCGTCGCCGTCGGCGGACGCATCGCCGTCATCACCTTCCATTCCCTCGAGGACCGCATCGTCAAGCAGTTCTTCCGCGAGCAGGCCGCCTCCTGCACCTGCCCGCCCGGACTGCCCGTCTGCGTCTGCGGCAAGGTCAGCACCCTCCGCATCCTCACCCCAAAGCCCCTCACCGCCTCCGAGCAGGAACTCCAGGACAACCCCAGAGCCGCCTGCGCCAAGCTCAGGGCGGCCACCGTCATTCAAAACCCATAAGACCTTATAAGACCTATAAGACCTTTTCCCCAGTTTTCCGGGCGCCTGAGCCTCTGGCAACCGCCAGCGGCCCGCGGCGCCCCGACCACACCAGCACAGGCAGAAAGGACACAGAGCCCGGGAGCAGCAGACCCGGGAGGAGCGGCACACCATCATGACAGCCAAGAGCAGCACAGGCAAGAACACGTATTGGTCCTCGGTGATTTCAGGTGTTCTGACGCTTCCCATTCTCGCGGGAGCCGGCATCTACACCGCCGTCAGCATCCAGAAGTACCGCAGCGAGCAGACCGGGCTTCAGCTCAAGCTCGACGAGCTTCACCGCGTCATCCAGGTGCGTGACAAGGAAATCCACAACCTCAACACCAAGATCGAGAGCGTCACCGGCGAGGCCCTCCGCGCCCAGGCCGCGCAGCTCGGCCTCGTCCAGCCGCAGGAGCATCAGCTCGTCGCCTTCGACATGGGCGGAAAGCGCATCTTCGACAACCGGAAGGTGGCCAGCCTCCTCTTCGAGCGCCGCTCCTACGGCGTCGAGGACCGCACCCAGGACAGCCTCTCCGAACGCCGCAACGCCCGCCTCGACCGACCCGCCGCCGACGGTCAGCCCGACACCATGCGCAACTGAGCCGGCATCCTCTCCAGTCCAGTTCAGTCCAGTCCTGCCCCGTTCCCGTCCTGTTGTCCGCCCCGTCCACCCCGCTGCTCCGGAGATTCTGTCCACCCATGCCGTCCGACGTCTCTGTCACCACGTCCTCCGCCGTCCGTCCAGGAGCCCTGCCGCTCAGGCGTCTCACTGGCCTGGCGGAGTCGCTGCGCCGTGGTCTGAGGTGCGTCCGCCCGCTGCTGGGCATGAGCCTGACGCCTGACGGCGCCTCACAGCCCGACGAGACGCAGCGCCGCACGCTGCTTGCCCGCAGCGTCTTCGTCTTCGCCTTCTTCCTCCTCTGCTTCGCCCTCCTCGCCTACCACGTCTACGACCTCCAGGTGCTCCAGCATGACCGCTACGTATCGGAGGCGGACGAGCGCTCGCGCGGCATGCGGCGCATGTACGGCGAGCGCGGACGCATCTACGACTTCAACAGCGTCCTCCTCATCGGCAACATCGCCAGCCAGAGCGTCTACTTCGAGCCCAAGAACCTGCCGCGCGAGTGCCTTCCCGCCGTCACCGACATCTTCGTCCAGGAGCTCAGCGCCGACCGCGACGTCCTCGAGAACCGCATCCGCAACGTCCTGGAGGAGCCCATCGAGGTCACGCTCCGCGACCGCCTCGACCCCGCGAACGCCCGGCTCATCGACAGTTGGCGCCTCCCCGGCGTCAGGGTCGCCCCGCCCGAGACCGCCGACGGCCCGACACGCCTGGCCGTCCTGCCGCGCGCCATCTCCGAGGAGGAGCTGGAGGCCGTCATCGACCAGCTCCTCCCCTTCGTCGGCATGTCGCGCCGCGATGTCCGCCGCCTCATCGACAAGGCTCTCGCGCGTCCGCGCGAAATCATCGTCGCCCGCGACATCGAGTATCCCGTCGTCGAGCGGATGAAGCAGCGCCTCGCCGCCTGGTCGCTTGACTCGAAGCAGCGCTACGGCGAGCACGTCCGGGTGCCCTTCCGCACCATCGACAGCACCGTCCGCTGCCATCTCCAGGGCGGCCTCATGGCCAACCTGCTCGGCGAGGTCGGCGAGGTCGATGTCGTCCAGACCCGCGAGGTCAACGGCAAGCGCAAGCGCGTCACCATCCGCCGCAACGCCGGACTCACCGGCGTCGAGCGGCTCATGGACGAGGAGATGCAGCCCAAGGCCGGCAAGGTCACCTTCCTCCGCGACGCCAGGGGACGCCGGCTCGCCGACGCCGCCGTCGTCGAGAAGCCCGCCCAGAACGGCGCCGACGTCTACCTCACGCTCCAGGCGCCCATCCAGCGCATCGTCGAGGAGGAGCTCGCCAAGGCCGTCGCCACCTACTCGCCCGAAAGCGCCTACGCCATCATGATGGATCCCCGCACCGGCGCCATCATGGCCCTCGCGCAGTACCCCAGCTACAACCCCAACGTCCGCGAGAAGCCCGAGGGCAACGACGAGGAAAGCGTCAATCGCTTCCTCCGTCGGCGCACGATGCACTGCCTCGGCGAGTGCTTCGAGCCAGGCTCCATCATGAAGTGCATCCCCGTCGCCTACGCCCTCGACCAGGAGCGCGTCACCCTCGACACCCAGATCGACTGCGAGGAGAACGGACGCTGGTTCTACGCCGGCTTCACCCTCCGCGACACCCACCAGAACGGCACCCTCACCATCGCCGAAATCATCGAGCGCTCCTCCAACATCGGCACCGCCAAGCTCGCCGTCGAAATCATGGGCAACGACATGCTCGACCGCGCCTTCCGCGAATTCGGCTTCGGCAGACCCGTCCGGCTCGGCTATATCCCCGCCGTCGGACAGGAGCGCTTCCTCAAGGGCGAGACCTACGGACTCCTCCTGCCACTCAAGCAGTGGAAGAAGATCCACCCGTCGCGCTTCCCCATCGGACAGGGCATCGGCGTCACCCCGCTCCAGATGATCCAGGCCTACGGCGCCATCGCCAACGGCGGAACCATGATGCAGCCCTACCTCATCGATCGCATCGTCACCGCCGACGGACAGGAGCGACGCTCCGTCCCACGCGTCAAGGGACGCCCGCTCACCGAACACGGCGCCAGGCTCATCACCCAGGCCATGACCCAGGTCGTCCAGGGCGAACACGGCACCGGCAAGCGCGCCCGGCTCGACGGCTTCACCGTCGCCGGCAAGACCGGAACCGCCGAAATCGCCGTCAACGGACGCTATCTGCCCAAGTACTTCACCTCCTCGTTCGCCGGCTTCGTCCCCGCCGAACGCCCCGTCTTCACCCTCCTCGTCACCCTCAAAGGCGTCAACAAGCACGGCGGAACCGTCTGCGGCCCCGTCTTCAAGGCCATCGCCGAACGCACCCTCGAGCACCTCAGCATCCAGCCCGAACAGCCCGCCGCGCTCGACTCCGCCGTCCTCGACCTCGACCTCGACCGGAACCTCAACCTCCAGCTCCAATGAACACTCCACACGCCACCTCCATGGAGCGGAGACCGCTCACCCTCGCGCAGGTCGCCGACGCCCTCGACCAGCAGCACCTCCTCCTCGACCTCGACGGCGACCCCGAGATCCCGCTTCTTAACGCCACCGACGACTCCCGCGCCGTCGCCCCAGGCTCCCTCTTCTGCGCCATCGCCGGCGAGCGCATCGACGCCCGGACGCTCATCCCCGACGCCCACGCCGCCGGCGCCGCCGCCGTCATGCTCCAGGGCGACACCGCCGTCCCGCCCGGCCTCCCCGTCCTCCGCGTCAGCGACGACCGCCGCGCCGCCGGCGTCGTCGCCGAGCTTGCCGCCGGCTTCCCCGCGCGCCACTTCCGCACCTTCGCCATCACCGGAACCAACGGCAAGACCACCTCCGCCTACCTCCTCAGACACGTCCTCCAGAGCTGCGGTCTCCGAACCGCCATGCTCGGTACGGTCGAGTATGACCTCGGAAACGGACAGAAAATGCCCGCCTCCCGCACAACTCCCACACCTTTCGCCTTGCAAAAACTCTTTCAGGATATATATAGTAATGGTTGTGAGGCCTGCGTCATGGAACTCTCCAGCCATGCCCTCCACCAGCAGCGTATCGGAACCATGGCGTTCGACGGCGCCATCTTCACCAATCTCACCCAGGATCATCTCGACTACCACCATACCCTGGAAAACTACTTCCAGGCCAAGAAGCGGCTCTTTACCCATCACCTCAAGCCAGGCGCACCCGCCGTCATCAACGCCGATGACGACTTCGGCGCGCGCCTGGCGCGCGAACTGACTCATAACCTGGCAGAACGGCAGACCGTTAGCTTCAGCCTAAAAAACCTCTGTGCACCGGTTTGTGTACACGTGAAGGACCTGAAGCTCAGCGCCACCGGGACGGAATGTGCTTTGACCTTTCCCGATGGCACCTGGTCGATGGCCTCGCCTCTCGCCGGATTATATAATGGCTACAATCTAGCCGGGGTCGCCATCCTCGCGCACGAACTGGGGCTGCCCCGCCCCACCGTGCAGCAGGCTCTGGCGACCTGCCTCGCCGCCCCCGGACGCCTCCAGAAACTTCCCTGTGACCGTCCGTTCGCCATCTTCGTCGACTATGCCCATACCCCGGGCGCCCTCTCCAACGTCCTCAACTGCCTCCGCACCCTCATCCCCCCGCCCGCGCGGCTCATCGCCGTCTTCGGCTGCGGCGGCGACCGCGACCGAACCAAACGCCCCCAGATGGGCGCCATCGCCGCCGCGCTCGCGGACCTCGCCATCGTCACCTCCGACAACCCACGCTCCGAACCGCCCGAGCGCATCCTCGACGACATCCTCGCCGGCATCCCCACGCCCGCTCCGCATCCCGTCCTCCGCCAGGCCGACCGCGCCCAGGCCATCCGAGACGCCATCCGCGCCGCCCGGCCCGGCGACTGCATCCTCATCGCCGGCAAGGGACACGAGGACTACCAGGAAATCAACGGCGTCAAGCACCCCTTCTCCGACGCCGCCTGCGTCGCCGACATCCTCGGCGAATAGCCCCACCCCACACTCGCCACCACAACCACCACCACGCCCATGAACATCGCCGTCAACACGGATTTCCTCTCCGGACAGGGCTGCCCGCAACCCGCCCTCCGCGCCATCGCCGAGGCCGGCTTCACCCACCTCCACTGGTGCCACCACTGGTGCACCGACTTCCTCTACAGCCCCTCCGAAATCCGCCAGATCGAACGCTGGCTCCACGAGTACGGACTCCGGCTCCTCGACATCCACGGCAGCGCCGGACAGGAGAAGGTCTGGTTCTCCACCGAGGAGTACAGCCGACAGGCCGGCGTCGACCTCGTCCGCAACCGACTCGAGATGCTCCACGCCCTGGGCGGCACCGGCGCCCTCATGATGCACATCCCCTGCTTCCAGCACGGAAACTCACCCGAACGCAACGAGCAGGTCCGCCGCCAGGTCACCGCGCTCCGACGCTCCCTCGACGAGCTCATGCCCACCCTCGACCGCCTCGACGCCCGCATCGCCGTCGAGAACATGTGGTCCGACACCTTCGAGGTCATCCACCAGCTCCTCCAGGACTACCCCGCAAACCGGCTCGGCATCTGCTACGACTCTGGACACGCCAACGGACGCATCCTCCCCGGCATCGACGCCCTCGAACGCGACAAGCACCGCCTCATGGCTCTCCACCTCCACGACAACGACGGACTCGCCGACCAGCACCAGCCCCCCTTCATGGGAACGCTCGACTGGAGCCGGCTCGCGGCCATCATCGCCTCTTCCGGCTACCCACGCGAAATCAGCTTCGAGATCGCCATGCGCTGCACACCCTTCTACAACCCCGAACTCAAGGCCAACCAGCGCCCACAGGACATCGCCGACTTCCTCCATGACGCCTACGACCGCTGCCGACGCTTCACCATCATGGTCCGTGGCGAACAGTGACGCCCCATCGCGGACGCCTCACTCCGGGAAAAACCGCCCCATCCACTTGACAACTCCAGGCATATAGGCTACATTAGCTCCCCATACGGGCCTATAGCTCAGTGGTTAGAGCTGACGACTCATAATCGTCTGGTCGCAGGTTCGAGCCCTGCTGGGCCCACCAGCCATTCTCCGCCGGACTGCAACGCAACAACGCTGCAGGCCGGCTTTTTTTTGCGCCTGTCCCGACGGCTCCCCCGCCGTCGGGCGGAAACGCCGCCTGTCGGGCCGGAGGCTCTCCGCGCCGCGCCAGCGGCGCCCCCTGACCAGGCGGAAACGCCAGGCAAAAAAGTTGCAGACCGGCTTTCTTTGTGTTTCGGACTGCGCTATATTCAGTTCCCATGACCACCTCCCATCCAGTCGTAGGCCTCCCGTCGCTCCGCTCGGTCTGGTGCGTCACCGCTCTGGGGCGGTTCCTGCTCGTCGGAGACGAGCGCGCCCTGTTCGGCATCTGGCGCGACGGACAGGCCCATTTCGCCGACGGACTCCCCGGCATTCCGCCGCTGTCCCCGAATGGGGCCCTGCCGCCGCTGGCCGCCGCCTGCGACTGGCTCCGGCGCTACGCCGCCGGCCAGCGCCCCGCGCCTGCGGAGCTCACGCTCCATCCCGCGCCAACGCCCTTCGCCCAGCTCGTCCGCGACGCCCTCCTGCGCCTGCCCTACGGCGCAACCACCACCTACGGCGCCCTCGCCGCCGACATCGCCGCCCGCACCGGGCGCCCCGCAGCCGCCCGCGCCGTCGGCGCCGCCGTCGCCCGCAACCGGCTCCTGCTCGTCGTTCCCTGCCATCGCGTCCTCGGCGCCGACGGCTCACTCACCGGCTTTGCCGCCGGACTCGACCTCAAGCGGCGGCTCCTCCAGCTCGAACACGCATGATTTCCTGCTCCCCCCAACCGTGAAAGAACCCTCGCGCAAGGAGACAAGATGAGACATTGGCTGACCTGTCTGATGATGCTGTCCACGGTCGCCCTGACCGCCGAGGACGATGGCTGGCTCAAGGCCATCCGTCCCGACCATCCCAGGATGTTCTTCAACGCCGACACCTGGCCCGCCGTGAAGGCGCGCGCCCTCGGCCCCGCCGCCAGGCAGTTCGAGATGCTGCTGAAGCGCGTCGACGGCTACCCCGACAACCCCGTCTGCTCCGGCTTCGAACCCGTCGAGTTCCGCGAGGTCAAGACCGCCAGCGGCACCCACCGCGTCACCGCCAACACACCCATCCGCGAAGTCAGCGAATGGGGACGGCAGGCCGCCGAGTGCGCCTTCGCCTGGCGAGTCACCGGCAAGCCCGACTACCTCGAGAAGGCCCGCCGCATGCTCGTCTCCAGCGCCGCCGCCTACCGACAGGCCATCGCCAACGGCCGCGCCGTCTGCTGGTACTCCACCAAGCGCATCCTCGCACTCTGCGCCTACGACTGGCTCCACGAAGGACTAACCCCCGAGCAGCGCCGCGAGATCATCCTCCCGCTCCTCGCCCATGTCGATGAGGTCCAGACCGAAAACCGCCAGGGCCGACGCATCGTCCGACTGAACTCCAGCGGCATCTCCACCGGCTTCTACGGCGTCGAGTCGCTCCTCTGGTTCGCCGGCCTCGCCGCCTATGGCGACGGCATCGCCGACGATCAGGCGCTCGCGCAGCTCCGCAAGGGCTACGACTGGTTCATCCGCCTCCTCGACTACCGCGCCGCCAGCGCCGGCGACGACGGCGGACTCTCCAGCGCCGTCCACGGCTACTGCATGGGCGCCTATCCCTGGGCGCACTTCAACTTCCTCCACACCTATCTCTCCGCCACCGGCGTCAACCTCGCCTCGCGCTGGCCATCCCTCGGACTCTTCCCCAACTGGATCTTCTGGAACATGATACCCGACGCCGAACAGCCCACGCGACCCCTCTCCTTCGGCTTCGGAGACGACCAGCACACCGACAACCGCATGTCCGTCGGCAACCTCTACGAGCACATGACCCAGTACATGCACTTCTTCCGCGACTTCGACCACGACTCCGCGCGGCTTGCCGCCAGCCTCCGCGCCTTCACCCCCAACCGCTCCCTCGCCAGCAACTGGCCCATCTATCCCTTCATCCTCGACGATGCCCCCACCGTCGCCCCCTACACCCAGCAGGAACTCCAGACGCTCCCCCTCAAGGCCCGCCACTTCGAGACCCTCGGGCAAGTCGTCATGCGCTCCGGCTGGTCCCCTTCCTCCGTCTACTGCCTCTTCACCTCCGGTGCCAAGCTCACCCAGCACAAGCACCATGACGAGAACAACTTCGTCATCTACCACCGCGGCTTCCTCGCCCTCGACTCCGGCACCCGCGGCATCGAGACCGACCACCAGCTCCGACACTACTACGCCCAGACCGTCGCCCACAACTGCATCCTCATCCACAAGCCCGGCGAACCCATGCCCAACTACTGGGGCATGCGCTTCAACGGCCCCGAGGGCAACGTCAACCATGGCGGCATGTACGGCTTCAGCGGAAGGCTCCTCGCCTTCCAGACCGACGACGCCTTCTCCTATGCCGCCGGAGACGCCACCGCCGCCTACGGCGACAAATGCACCGAGGCCATCCGGCAGCTCGTCCACCTCCAGCCCGACTGCTTCGTCATCTACGACCGCGTCGCCGCCTCGCAGCCCGACTTCCGCAAGGAGTGGCTCCTCCATACCCAGAACCAGCCCACGCTCACCGGACAGACGCTCCGCGCCGATGAGCACCACGGACGCCTCTTCTGCCAGACGCTACTCCCCCTCAACCCCGAACTCCGCCTCGTCGGCGGCCCCGGACGCGAATTCTGGGCCTCCGGACGCAATTGGGAGATGGACGCCGACTTCCTCGCCGGACAGCTCAAGCGCTCCCAGACGACCGGCCGTCCCCCCCTCTTCGGCAACTGGCGCCTCGAGGTCAGCCCCGGCGCCCCCAGCGCCAGCGACCGCTTCCTCCACCTCCTCTCCGTCGGCCCCGCCGACGACTCCTTCACCGCTCCTCCCACCGCCACGCTCATCCGGACGGAAACCCAGGACGGACTCGAATTCGTCCGCCACGGACGCCGCTTCCGACTCCTCTTCAACCGCACCGGCGCCGTCGGCGGCTCCCTCCTCATCCACGACGCCTCCGGACGCCTCCTCCACTCCGCCGCCCTCTCCGAGACCATCCAGCCCCAGAGCGGCTCCTCCGTCCCCCAGCCGTGAGAAACCTAACAGACGAGCCTTCGTGGCATCGCGCCATGGTGCCGATCTTGTGTTTTGTGGACAAACAAAGGCTTCCTCCTCGAGATGTCTAATCCTTTTTGATTATTTCGTGCCTTTTGTGGATTATTTCTTTTGTGATTCTTTGTGTGTTTTGTGGACAAACAAAGGCTTCCTCCGCGAGAAGTCTAATCCTTTTTGATTATTTCGTGTCTTTTGTGGATTATTTCTTTTGTGATTCTTTGTGTGTTTTGTGGACAAAAAAATGAGCAACACGTTTTACAATAGACTGCTTCTGGCGACGGTCCTGACGGCCTGTCTTGCCGGAGGCGCCCAGCAGCCGACGACAGGAGACAACATGGAAACGTTCAAGCCGATGGAGATTCCCTATCTGGAGCCGCGCCCCGACTTCTGGCGCGTGCGACCCGCCGAGATCGAGGAGTTGTGCCGGAGTGTCCGCAAGGGCAGGTCAGAGGTCATCGCCCGCACCCCGGCGGGGCGTCCCGTCTACGCCGTCTTCTACGGAGACTTCCGCGAGGCTCCGCCGCAGACGAACTGGTCCGCCGGCTCCTCCTCGACCACCTGGAGGAGCTACGTCGGCGACGCACCCGCCGACACCCAGACGGTCATGTTCTGCGCCGGCATCCACGGCGCCGAGGCGGAGAGTGTCGCCGCCGCCGTCAACCTCATCCAGCTGCTGGAGACGGGCAAGGACTTCCGGGGGCGCACCGACCCCGAGCTGCTGGCCCTCATCGCCAAGTACCGCCTCATCATCCTGCCGTGCGTCAACATGGACGGCCGCGCCCTCTCGCCCGACCATCTGCGCCAGGCGACGTTCGAGGATTTCCGCGCCGCCTCCCAGGGCCGCTGGAAGGACGGCTCGCTGATAGGCTGGCGCGGCAGCAAGGAGCACTTCCCGCTCCCGCTGGAGCGTGTCGCCTATCCGGGCGGCTATCCCAATTCCGCCGGCGTCAACATCATGCATGACGCGGCGCCGGGCGATGTCCGTTCTGCTGAGGCGCGCGCCGTGCTGTCGCTGGTGGCCCGCTGGCGTGTCGACCTGCTGCTGAACGGCCATTCCTGCGAGTATGCGCCCAGCCTGATTGCGCCGTCGGAGTGCAACTATCCGCGGAATGTGGAGCGTGGCCTGTCGTGTGTGGAGAAGGTGAACGCGGCCTTTGCCGAGGCCGGTCTCCGCGCACCCTCCACCGCGAAGCCCAAGCCCGGACGCGGCGTCAACCTCAACACCCTGGCGACGCTCAGCTCCGGCGCCCTGGCGCTGACATTGGAGTGCAGCGTCTCCTATGACCGCCCGAAGGACCCCACCCGTGCCTATTCGTTTGACGAGCTGATGGAGCCCAACTTCATCCTGCTCAGGGTGATGCTCCGCGACGGACTCGAACGCCCCTTCGTCGACCGCTCCGACTTCTGACCATCACGGGGGAGAGTCCGCAAAACGGCACTAAAACCCGAGCCGGAGAATGGACAAGTCAGGACAGTCGCTGACAGCAATGGCTTGATTTTTGGTGTGGGCGGCCTATATTGATAACTTTGCAAGCAAGACAGAAAGAACGTAGGCGAGAGAGCAACAGGAACAGGCGCACAGGCATGAAGCGAGCATTCATCACGGGTATCACAGGTCAGGACGGGTCGTATCTGACGGAGCTGCTGCTGGACAAGGGGTATGAGGTGCACGGGCTGATACGGAGGGCGAGCACGTTCAACACGGGGCGCATCGACCATCTGTACCAGGACTCGCACATCGAGGGCGTGTCGCTGTTCCTGCACTATGGCGATCTGACGGACGCCAGCAACCTGAGCCGGCTGTTCGAGAAGATACAGCCGGACGAGATCTACAACCTCGGGGCGCAGTCGCATGTGCGGGTGAGCTTCGATGTGCCGGAGTACTCGGCGGACACCGACGCGCTCGGCGTGCTGCGGATCCTGGACGCCGTGCGCGAGACGTGCCCGAAGGTGCGGTTCTATCAGGCGTCCACGTCGGAGCTGTACGGGAAGGTGCAGGAGGTGCCGCAGACGGAGACGACGCCGTTCTACCCGCGCAGTCCGTATGCGGTCGCCAAGCAGTACGGGTTCTGGATCACGAAGAACTACCGCGAGTCGTATGGGCTGCATGCGTCGAACGGGATCCTGTTCAACCATGAGTCGCCCCGCCGTGGTGAGACGTTCGTGACGCGGAAGGTCACGATGGCGGTGGCCCGCATCATCCGCGGGCTGCAGGACTGCCTGTACATGGGGAACATCGACGCGCTGCGGGACTGGGGCTACGCCAAGGACTATGTGCGGATGATGTGGATGATGCTGCAGCAGCCGGAGCCGGACGACTATGTGGTCGCCACCGGCGAGATGCACTCGGTGCGCGAATTCATCGAGCGCGCGTTCGGGCTGGTCGGGCATCCGATACGCTGGCAGGGAGCCGGCGTCGACGAGGCCGGCATCGATGAGACGACCGGCAAGGTCGTGGTTCGGATTGACCCGAGGTACTTCCGCCCGGCGGAGGTGGAGCAGCTGCTGGGGAATCCGGCGAAGGCGAAGCGCCAGTTGGGCTGGGAGCCCGAGGTGACGTTCGAGGAGCTGGTGCGCATCATGGTCGAGGGCGACATCCGTCTGCTGGACAACCCACGCTACGAAAGGGGGTTCTGAACATGGACAGAAGCGACAAGATCTTCGTCTGCGGCCATCGCGGGATGGTCGGGAGCGCGTGTGTGCGGAAGCTCCAGGCGGAGGGCTTCACGAACATTCTCTGCCGCACCCATGCGGAGCTGGATCTGCGGAACCAGGCGTCGGTGAAGGCGTTCTTTGACGCGGAGCGTCCCGACTATGTGATCCTGGCGGGCGCGAAGGTCGGCGGCATCATGGCGAACAAGACGCACTGCGCGGAGTTCCTGCTGGAGAACCTGGAGATACAGAACAACGTCATCATGCAGAGCTATCTGCATGGCGTCAGGAAATTCTGCTTCCTGGGCTCGAGCTGCATCTATCCGTGCGAGGCGCCGCAGCCCATCCGCGAGGAGTATCTGCTGACGGGGCCGCTGGAGCCGACCAACGAGGGCTACGCGCTGGCGAAGATCGCCGGCTACAAGCTGTGCCTGTATCTGAGCCGTCAGTATGGGTGGCCGACGGTCAGCCTGATGCCCTGCAACCTCTATGGCACCAACGACAACTACCATCCCGAGAACAGCCATGTGTTCCCCGCGCTCATTCGGCGCTTCGTCGCGGCGGCGGACGAGGGGCGCGCGTGCGAGACGCTGTGGGGCACGGGACGCCCGCTGCGCGAATTCCTGCATGTGGACGATGTGGCGAACGCCGTCTTCCACTTCATGCAGCGTCACGAGGACCCGGAGGTCGTCAACATCGGCTACGGCAGCGACATCACGATTGCCGAGCTGGCCGAACGGATCGCCCGGGCCGCCGGGTTCCAGGGGCGCATCGAATGGGATGCGTCCAGGCCAGACGGCATGTACCGCAAGCTCATGGATTCCTCACGGGCTCAGTCACTGGGCTGGAAACCACAAATCTCGCTGGATGAGGGAATTCGCCGGACAGTCGCCGAATATCGCCAGGGCGTGGGCATCCGCCTCGGTTGAGATCACAAAATAATGTGAAGAGAGTCCACAAAAGACGCAAAATAAAACAAAAAAGAGAGTCCACAAAAGACGCAAAATAAAACAAAAAATATAAAGGGAGTCTTTTCGCGGAGGAAGCCTAACTCTTTTTTTGTTTTGTCCACAAAATACGCAAAATACGCAAAAAGGGGACACCGCTGGCGCGGTGTCCCCTTGGTTGTTTGTGGTTCACAGGATGAGATCGAGGGCGAGCTGGAGTAGGTCGGGAGACTGGAGGGCGAGAGGGGCTTCGTGGTCGCCGCGGGGGAGTTCGCAGTAGCGGAGGCGGGGATGGTCGTGCAGGAGGCCGACGAGCTGTCGGGGGAAGGAGATGGGCATGATGGGGTCGTCCGTGCCGTGGGCGAGGAGGAGCGGGAGGGTGCGGAGGGCGTTGGGGTCGAGGTGGGGGAAAGAGGTGCCGTAGGCGCGGTCCAGGCTGTCGGCGATGGGCTGAAGGAGGGGATGCCGGTGAGCGTGAGCGCGGCAGAAGTCGCGGTAGGTCTGGAGGTCGTGGACGGCGGAGCGGGCGATGACAGCCTGGACGCTGTGGGGACGGGCGGAGGCGTAGAGCAGGGCGCCCGTCGCGCCCATGGAGCCTGACTCGATGAGGAGCCGGGTGGCGCCGAGCGAGCGCAGGTAGTCGATGAGGTCGTCGAGGTCGTCGATGGCGGGCGGGTTCATCCAGGCGTCGCCACGGAGCGTGGGGGAGAGGATGCCGAAGCCGTGCTCGAGATAGCGCGGGAGCCAGAGTCGCTTGAGGTCCCGGCGCATGAAGAGCTGGTTGGCGTTGGCGTTGAAGCCGTGGAGGCAGATGACCCAGGTGCGGACGCCGGGAGCGGGATGCCGCAGCAGAGCCCAGTCGCGGAGTCCGTCGCGGGAGCTGGTGTAGTCGAGCCGGAGGAGTCCGGGGACGCCGAGGGAGGTGGCTGGGAGGGGCTGGAGGGAGGCGTCACGCATGGGTGTCGTGAGGGGAGTCGGGGGCGGCGTTCGGCTGGTCGTGTCTGGCGGTTTGCGTCAGGCGTGTTGTGGGGTTGTGGTCATCCGCCTGACGGGTCGTGTCTGGCGGTTTGCGTCAGGCGTGTTGTGGGGTGGGCGGGAGGAGTTCGAGTGCGAGGCGAACGGTGAGTCCGTCTGAGGGGAGTGGCCAGTCCGGTTCGAGGAGGGCGAGCGGCTGGAGGGCGAAGCGTCGCTGGCGCAGGCGTGGATGGGGGATGGTGAGGCGCGGGTGGGTGAAGGCGAGGCCATCGACGAGCAGGAGGTCGAGGTCGATGGTGCGGCTTTCGTGCTGGGAGTGCTGGGCGGGGCGTCCGAGATGTCGTTCGATGGCCTGGGTGGCGTCGAGGAGCTGGAGGGGCGTTCCGTCCCAGTCGCCGGTGAGGGCGGCGTTGTGGAAGTCGGGGGTGTTGGGGACGCAGTCAACGGGTGCGGTGATGAGGGAGGGGGAGCGTCTGAGGTTTTGGAGTCCGGCCTGTTCGAGGAGCTGGCAGGCCTGGGCGAAGGTGTGTTCGGCGTCGCCGAGGTTGGCGCCGAGGGCGATGGCGACGTGGTGGGGGCCGGGGAGGAGGGCGGGCGAGAAGTCGTCGAGGGAGTCGAGGATGAGGGTGGGGTGTGCGTCGGCGAGGGCGAGTCGCTGTTCGGTGGTGCGCGCGAGGGCGACGCAGGCCATGCCGGCGCGCTGGGCGGCGCGGATGCCGGGGAGGGCGTCCTCGAAGACGATGCAGTTCTGCGGCGGGACGCCGAGGATGCTGGCGGCGAGGAGATAGCACTGCGGGTCGGGCTTGCCGCGCTGGTAGTCCTCGCAGGAGACGATGGCGGCGAGTCGGTCGGCGAAGCCATAGTCGTGGGCGACCTGCTCGACGCGGGCGCGGACGGAGCCGGTGACGATGCAGACGGGTGCGCCGTCGTCGGCGAGCTGCTTGAGGCAGCGGATGGAGGGGTGGATGGCGATGTCGCGGGTCTGGCGGACGCGCTCGTAGAAGTCGGTGGTGATGGCCTGCATGTCGGCGATGGTGGCGAAGGCGTGCGGCCAGCGGGTCTTGATCTCGTCGAAGATGTCGTGCCAGGCGCGTCCGCATTCGAGCTCGAAGACCTGCTGGAAGGTGAGCTGGACGCCGCGCAGGGAGAGGGCGTATTGGATGGCTTCTGTCCAGATGGCTTCGGAGTCGATGAGGGTGCCGTCGAGGTCAAAGAGATAGGCG
>CALZPA010000024.1 GCA_945827525.1 uncultured Lentisphaeria bacterium
CGCCGTTTGATGAAACTTGCAAACTCCTGAGTCACGGGACGCCTCTGCCGCTCTTCCTTCCCCTTTCGTTCGCCTTCGGCTAGCGCTGTCGTGTGCGCTGCCGACGCGAGAAGTGGCGTCCGGGGGTGAGGTTGCGGACGCGGGTGACGGAGACGCCGGAGGCGGCATAGCCAGCGCCGTCGTAGCCATAGCTGGGGTCGCCATAGAGGGAGTCGTCGACCTCGGGCGGAGGCGGGTAGCTGACCTCGGTTTCGTCGGGCTCGGGCTGCATCTGCTGGCGCTGCCGCCGTTCGCGCTCCTCAGCCTCCTCGCGTTCGCGCTCGGCGCGCTCCTCCTCCTCGCGCTGCCGTTCGCGCTCCTGCCGTCTCTGGTCGAGTCGTCGGCAGCAGAGGAGGCTGGCCTCGAAGAGGAGCCAGGTGGGGAGTCCGAGCGAGAGCTGGCTGACGACATCGGGCGGCGTCAGGATGGCGGCGAGGATGAAGATGATGGTCACCACGAAGGGTCGGACCCTGCGCATCGTGTCCAGCTTCACGACGCCCAGCGCGACCAGCACGCAGACGACCACCGGCAACTGGAACATCGCGCCGAAGCCCAGCGACAGCGACAGCACCAGGCTGACGAAGCTGTCGATCACAATCTCCGGCTTGATCTGCTCTGTCCCCATCCCGAGCGAGAAGCGCATGATGGCGGGGAAGACGAAGCAGATGGCGAAGCCGACGCCCAGCACAAAGAGGACGGTGCTGACGCCGGAGAGCCGGACGATGATGCGCCGCTCATGGCGGTACAGCCCCGGCGCCACGAACTGCCACAGCTGGTAGGAGATGATGGGCAGCGCCAGCATCACCGCCAGCAGCAGCGCCACCTCCAGCTGATTGAAGAACAGCTCCATCGGCCGGATGTAGTTCAGCTTCGTGCCCTCCGGGCAGGTAAAGCGTATCAGCAGGTCGATGGCGCCCGGCGCCAGAAAGCACGACGGCACCAGCATGACCAGCACCGCCAGGAGCGACCACAGCAGACGGAAGCGCAGCTCCTCCAGATGGTCTATGATGGATTGACGCGAGGTGTCCATGCGTTGCGTTGTCAGGCACGCGCGTAGGTGTCGGCGTCGTCAGGCGTTGCCCTTGTCGTCGTCCTTGGGCGGCTGGACCTGGCGCGGCTGCTGCTGGCGCGTCTCGTCCATGAACTCGTCCTTGGCGCGCTTGAATTCGTTGGAGGCCTTGCCGAGCGACCTGGCAATCTCGGGCAGCCGCTTCGCCCCGAACAGCAGCAGCACAATCATGAACACCAACAGCAGCTCTTGCCAGCCAAGACCCATGACCAACGTCTCCTCAGCAACGAAAAACCATATGCTTTCTCTCCCCCGGCGACGGTCTGCCAGGCGGACTACGACTGACATAGTTTATACGGGGAAGCCCCAAAAAGCAAGCCAGGCGCACAATTTCTCGCGCGGCAGCGTCCCGCGCTTTCCGCCGGTGCGTCGCGACATTATAGTATCGCGCACGACACCTTCACCCCATCCACGGAACCGCCCCCCATGACTGAGACTGACCTCCCCACCCTCGACGACTACGCGCACTGCACGCTCTGCCCCAGACGCTGCGGCGCCAACCGCCTCGCCGGCCAGACCGGCTTCTGCCGCCAGACGGCCGAACTCCGCATCGGCGCCATCGTCGCCCACAGGGGCGAGGAGCCCTGCATCACCGGCACCCACGGCTCCGGAACCATCTTCTTCACCGGCTGCCCCTGCGGCTGCTTCTTCTGCCAGAACCACCAGCTCTCGCAGCTCAACATCGGCCGCGTCCACGACGAGGACGCCCTCCACGCCGCCGTCCTCGACCTCGTCGCCCAGGGCGTCCACAACCTCAACTTCGTGACGCCCGAACACTGGTGGCCCCATATCCGCCGACTCTGCCTGCGCCTCCGACAGGAGGACATCTGGCTCCCCACCCTCTGGAACAGCTCCGGATACTTCTCCGCCGAACGGCTCCGCGAACAGCTTGAGCTCATCGACATCTTCCTCCCCGACTTCAAGTACGCCGACCCCGAACTCGCCCGACGCTGCATGGGCGACCCGCGCTACCCCCAGCTCGCCCTCGACGGCATCCGCCTCCTCGCCGAGCGCATCGGCAACCTACGCCCCTACGATCCCTCCGGCGACCTCACCGCCACCCGCGGACTCATGGTCCGCCACCTCGTCCTGCCCGGACAGCTCGACAACAGCCTGCGCGTGCTCGACCTCCTGGCCCAGCACATCGGCACCGACCTCCCCATCTCCCTCATGAGCCAGTTCATGCCCGTCCCCGCCTGCCACGAACGGCAGTTCCTCACCCGCAAGGTCACCGAGGACGAGTACGCCGCCGTCTGCGACCACGCCGACGAGCTCGGCTTCACCAAGGTCTTCACCCAGTACGACAACGGCGAGGACGCCTACCTCCCCGACTTCACCCAGCCACAGCCCTTCGCCGCGCTCAGGCAGGCCTGACGCCCCAGACGCACAGCGGGGCCCCCGACGACGCATGCCGTCGGGGGCCCCGCTGTGCCTTTGGGGAAGGCAGAAAAAAAGGGAGCGGACGCCTCGCCTCACCAGGTCCGGACGAGACGCCAGCAGGCGTGCTGGACCTCCTTGCCCTGGCCATTCCAGAGGCGTTCGAACTCGGTCTTGACGTCGGCCATGTCGTCGGCGGCGCCGGGCGCAGGCTCGAAGAGGTCGAGGTGTCCGATGAGCCGGAGCCACTCCTCGAAGTAGGGCGCGTGGTCCGTGGAGGCGTGGAGGATGCCGCCGACCTTGAGGATGCGCGGCAGCCGGCAGAGGAAGTCGCTGGTGACGAGCCGCTTGACCTGGTGCTTGTCCTTGGGCCAGGGGTCGGGGCAGAGCAGATGGATGCGGTCGACGCACTGGGGCGGCAACTGGAAGGAGACGAGCTGCAGGCTGGCGGCCCGCAGCAGCTGCGCGTTGCGCAGGCCGCGACGCTCGATCTTGCGCTCGATGCGGCGCAGCCGTCCCAGCATGACGTCGCTGCCCAGGATGAGCCGGTCGGGATAGCGTTCGGCGAGGGCGAGCGTGTAGCCGCCCTTGCCGCAGCCCATGTCCAGCTCGACGATGCCCGACGGCGGCGCCGGCGGCTCGTACATCTGGTAGGTGTTCGTCAGGATGGTGATCATGTCAGCCCTTCAGCCCGGCGACGAATTCGGCCATGCGTCCCATGGCGGTCTCGATGTCCTCCATGGACGTGGCGTAGCAGCAGCGGACGAAGCCCTCGCCGCTCTCGCCGAACGCCGTGCCGGGGATGACGGCGACGCGCTTCTCCTCCAGCAGACGCTTCGAGAACTCGAACGAGGTGAGCCCCGTGGAGCGGATGCAGGGGAACGCATAGAAGGAGCCGCGCGGCATGAAGCAGTGCAGGCCCATGGCGTTGAGGCGACGGACCATCACGTTGCGGCGCTGCTCGTACTCCTCGCGCATCGCCTCGCGTCCGGCCGCGCCGTTCTGGAGGGCCTCCAGGGCGGCGGCCTGTGCCAGGCTCGGCGCGCAGAGCATCGAGTACTGGTGTATCTTCATCATCGCCTCGATGATCTCGTGGTTCCCGCAGGCGTAGCCGAGACGGAAGCCCGTCATGGCGAACGACTTGCTCATGCCGTTGAGGAGGACGGTGCGGTCCTTCATGCCGGGCAGGGAGGCCAGCGACGGGCTGCGCTCGATGTAGCTGAGCTCCTCGTAGATCTCGTCGCTGATGACCAGCAGGTCATGGCGGATGGCGAAGTCGGCGAGCCGCCGCTTGTCCTCCTGCGTCAGGCCGGCGCCCGTCGGGTTGTTCGGGTAGTTGAGCAGCAGCACGCGGGTGCGCTCCGTCAGCTTCGCCTCGAGGTCGGCCGTCTGCACCACAAAGTCGTAGTCGGCCGACGTCCGAACCGGGACGGGGACGGCGTAGGCCATGCGGATGCTCGGCGCATAGGACACATAGCCAGGCTCGGGATAGAGGACCTCGTCGCCTGGGCTCAGCACCGCGCGCAGCAGAATGTCCAGACCCTCGCTCACGCCGACCGTCACCAGACACTCGTGGGCGGGGTCGTAGCTGACGCCGAAGCGCTCCTTCGCGTAGCGGCAGATGGCCTTGCGCAGGCGCAGGTCGCCCAGGTTGGACGTGTAGTGCGTGAAGCCCTGGTTCAGCGCGTAGATGGCCGCCTCGCGGATATGCCACGGCGTCACGAAGTCAGGCTCGCCGATGCCCAGCGAGATGACGTCGTCCATCTGGTTCACCAGCTCGAAGAAGTCACGGATGCCGCTGCGGGGCAGCGACGAGATGTGGTCGGTCACCCAATGCCTAGGGGACGATTTTGAGTCGCTCATATTTCTCACCTTTGCTCAACTGTATGCCGGATTCCTTGTATTTCTTCAGCATGAAATACGTCGCGGTCGATTTCACGCCAGGCTGGCAGGCCAGCTTGCCCGCCACAAACGAGGCGATCTCCTGGAGCGAGTGGCCAATGATCTCCAACTGGAAGTCATAGCGACCCGACACCAGGTACAGTGACCGCACCTCCGGAAATTTCGCCAGACGCTCGGCCAGGGTGTCGTAGCCCGTGTCGCGCTCCGGCTGGACTTCAATCTCGATGATGGCGCGGACCTCGTCCGCGCGCGCCTCCTCGCTCACCACGGCGGCGTAGCCGACGATGATGTGCTCCTCCTCCAGCTCACGGATGGCGGCCGCAACCGCCTCCTCCGTGCAGTCCAGACGCTCCGCCATCTCGCGCAGGGCCATGCGGGCATTGCGCTGAAGCAATGCCAAGACCCTCTTCTTCAGTTCTTGCTGTTCCATGTGCTCTTCTTTCTCGACCCATTCATTGGCTTTGGCGGCGCGTCGCCGCCACTTACTCATTCGCTCGCTCACTGCACCTTCGGCACCTTGAGCCGCTGTCCCACGCGGATGACGCTTCCCCGCAGATGGTTGATCTGGATGAGCGTCTGCACCGACACGCCGGCCTGCTGCGCGATGGCGCTGAGCGTGTCGCCCGGCTGCACCGTAATCTCGACCCAGGCGCCCGTCGGCGTGGCCTGCGGCACATTCCGCGCGGCCGCCGCGGCCGCCGCTGTCGACTGGTTGACGGCGCGGACGGCGAGCTGCTCGACGCGGGCGACCTCGGTCGCCATCGCGTTGCGGAGTCCGTCCACGGCCTGCTGCGTCGACTGCCGCGACATCTGCGCGCCGCGCTCGGCCAACTGGACCATCTCCGTCTGGAGGCGCGTCTCGGCAGCGCGCTGCTCCTGCTCGACGCGCTGGAAGCGCCGCTCGTAGCCGGCGAGACGCTCCTGCAGCTCGCGGATGAGCGCCTCGCGCGTCGCCCGCTCCTGCTCCAGCGCCTCGATGCGGGACACCAGCAGCCGGATGTCCTCCTGCAGCACCCGCATGTCGGCCAGCGTGTGCGCCATCTCGCGCTTGAACGTCACCATGTCCACCGTCTGCGGCTCACGGGACGCCGGCGCCGCCGGACGCGGACGCGCCGCCGGCAGCAGATACTGCCCCTCGCACACGCCCACAGAAACCAGCAGCGCCACCGCGCCGGCACCGCACACACGTCGCCATGCTCTCCCTCTCATCGCCGCGCTCCATCTGCTCATAGACTGCTTTTTCTCCTGTCGTGTGTTGCAAGTTCCGCTTTCCTATCTTATTATATCCTCTAAACACCAATCTGAAAAGAAGCACACCCCCAACCATGGCAAAAAAATCACCGGAACAGCCCCCCAGCACCCTCGAGAACACGCTCACAGCCATCCTTGACCTCCTCAGCCACGACGACGACGCCAGGCCCCTCAAGCCCAGCGAGCTGACCGACAGCAGGCTCGAACAGCATCTTCTCCTCGCCATCCACCGGCACCGGGCCTCCCTCGACTGGCTCATCGACTCACGCGCCACCGGACGCATCCGCCCGCGCACACGTCGCGTCCTCTGGTGGGCCCTCGCCGAACTCCTCCACTCCGACGGCGTCCAGCCGCCCAGCCTCGTCAACGTGGCGGTCGCCTATGTCCGCCGCCGCCACGCGGCATCCGAGGCCGGCTTCGTCAATGCGTTCCTCCGCCGCCTCACCGCCGACCTGGCGGCGTCGGGCCGCGAGGCGCTGCTGGCGACGGCTCCGGAGCACGTCCGCCTGGAGCTGCCGCAGACGCTCTGGCAACGCTGGCGCAAGGCGCACGGCGCCGAGGCCACCCGCGCCATGGCGACGGCCATGCTCGTCCCCGCCCCCATCGTCCTGCGCGTCGCCCGCGGCGCCGCAGCGCCCGACCATCCCGCGCTCGTCCCGCTGCCCTCGCCCGACTGGGCGCCTGACGCCCGCCTCCTTGCCCTCGACCGCGCGCAGCTCGGCCAGGAGACACTCGGCGCCCTCATGGCGCGCCTCCCGCAGCTCTACATCCAGGATCCCGCCACCCTCCTCGCCCCCGCCCTCCTCCACGCCCAGCCCGGCGAGACCGTCGCCGACCTCTGCGCCGCGCCAGGAGGCAAGGCGCGGCTCATCGCCGAGGACCTCCAGGGACGCGGCGCCCTCCTCTGCCGCGACCGCGCACCCGACAAGCTCGAGCGACTCCGCGACAACCTCGCCCCGCAGTCCGCCGGCCTCCACCTCGACGTCGCCGCCGGAGACGCCGCACACCCCGACCTCCCACCCGCCTCCTGCCATGCCGTCCTCCTCGACGTCCCCTGCTCCAACACCGGCGTCCTCCGACGCAAGCCCGACGCCAAATGGTCCTTCTCCGACGCCAAGCTCGCCGAGCTCACCCGACTCCAGGCCGCCATCCTCGACGGCGCCGCGCCGCTCGTCGCCCCCGCCGGACGCCTCGTCTACTCCACCTGCTCCGTCGAGCCCGACGAGAACGACCGCCAAGTCCAGGACTTCCTCCGCCGTCACCCCGACTTCCGTCTGGTCAGCCAGCGGCAGCTTCTCCCCTCGCCCGACCACGACGGCGCCTTCGCCGCCCTCCTCGTCCGCCACAACCACCCCCACATACAGCCATGATGCACTTCGCCGACACCTCCCGAGGCAAGCACTACGCCAAGGACCCCGCCGTCGTCCGCCTCGGCGGACGCTACCTCATGTACTACTCCGTCCCGCCCTTCGAGGACGGGCGCCCCAACGACGGCTGGCGCACCGCCGTCGCCGAAAGCGCCGACCTCGACCACTGGACGCGCCTCGGCGACCTCCCCATCACCCTGCCACCCGACGTGCGCGGCTTCTGCGCCCCCGCCGCCAGAGTCCTCAACGGCAATGTCCACCTCTTCTACCAGACCTACGGCGGCGGCAGGCTGGACGCCATCTGCCATGCCGTCTCCTCCGACGGCCTCACCTTCACCACCGACCCCTCCAACCCCATCTTCAGACCCCACGGCGACTGGACCTGCGGACGCGCCATCGACGCCGACGTCATCCCCTGGAACGGCTCCCTCATGCTCTACTGCGCCACCCGTGACCCCGACATGAAAATCCAGCAGCTCGCCGTCGCCTCCGCCCCCCTCGACTCCGACTTCTCACGCGACTGCTGGACCCAACGCTGCGACGCCTCCATCCTCAAGCCCGAACTCCCCTGGGAGGGCGAGTGCATCGAGGCCCCCGCCACCTGCGCCCACCACGGCAGACTCTACCTGTTCTACGGCGGCGCCTACAACAACTGGCCTCAGCAAATCGGCTGCGCCGTCTCCGACGACGGCATCGCCTGGACACGACTCTCCGACCAGCCCGTCCTCCCCAACGGCAAGCCCGGCGAATGGAACTCCTCCGAGTCCGGACACCCCTTCGCCTTCACCGACGACGACGGCACCCAGCACCTCTTCTTCCAGGGCAACTGCGACCACGGCAAGTCCTGGTACCTCTCCCGCCGCACCATCCGCTGGGACGGCGACACACCCATCCTCACCCTCGACTGACACCCCTCCCCGACCATGGCCAACTGCGGCAACTCCATCTGGCGAAACGCACCCGCCAACTCCTTCCAGGAGGCCCTCCCCATCGGCAACGGACGCCTCGGCGCCATGGTCTACGGCGGCACCGCACACGAACGGCTCCAGCTCAACGAGGACACCCTCTGGTCCGGAACACCCAAGCCCTACACCGTCCCCCACGCCGCCGACGTCCTCCCACAGCTCCAGGACGCCATCCTCCACGCACACGACTGGGAGAAGGCCGAACAGCTCGCGCGACAGCTCCAGGGTCCCTACACCGAAGCCTACCAGCCCCTCGGACAGCTCCTCCTCGACTTCGACGCCCCCGACGACGAGCCGCAGCCCGCCTACGCCCACCGGCTCGCCCTCGGACGCGCCGTCGTCACCACCACCTGCCGCCTCGGCGGCGTCACCGTCCGACGCGAAATCTTCGCCAGCTTCCCCGACCAGGCCATCGTCCTCCGCCTCACCACCCCCGACGGCGGCGTCCTCCCGTCCCTGACCCTCCGCCTCGACTCGCCACATCCCCATGCCTGCGCCGCCAACGGCGCCGCCCTCACCGCCACCGGACACGCGCCCAGCCGACTCGGACAGACCCCCGAATGGGACCCCCAGAACGCCATCTCCTTCGCCTGCTGCCTCCACGTCTCCGCCGCCGCCGGCACCGTCGCCCCCTCCCCGGACGGACAGGCCCTCCTGCTCCGAAACGCCACCGCCGCCACCATCCTCCTCACCGCCGCCACCTCCTTCAACGGCTGCACCAAACACCCCGTCGCCGACGGCAAGGCCCCCCTCAACCTCGCCGCCGCCCGACTCGCCAAGGCCCGCCGACACCGCTTCGACGCCCTCCTCTCCCGACACTGCGCCGACTACATGCCGCTCTTCGCCGCCTGCTCCCTCCGACTCGGAGACGACCACGACGCCGACGCCCCCACCGACGACCTCATCCGCCGCGCCACGCCAGGCTCACAGGATCTCCTCGACCTCACCGCGCTCCTCTTCAACTACGGACGCTATCTCCTCATCGCCTCCTCGCGCCCAGGCTCCCAGCCGCCCAACCTCCAGGGCATCTGGAACGAGTCCGTCCGACCGCCCTGGAACGCCAACTACACCATCAACATCAACACCGAGATGAACTACTGGCCCGCCGGCCCCGCCAATCTCCTCGCCTGCGACGAGCCGCTCCTCAAGCTCATCGAGGACCTCCGCAAGACCGGCTCGCTCGTCGCCTCCGTCAACTACGGCCGCCGAGGCTGGTGCGCCCACCACAACACCGACCTCTGGAGACTCGCCTGCCCCGTCGGCGACTTCGGACACGGACGCCCCGTCTGGGCCAACTGGTCCATGGGCGGCGTCTGGCTCTGCATGGCACTCTGGGAACACTACCTCTTCTCCCAGGACACCGCCTACCTCCGACGCAAGGTCTGGCCCATCCTCAAGGGCGCCGCTCTCTTCACCCTCGACTCCCTCCAGCCATGCTCCCGTGACGGCCACGACTTCCTCGCCGTCTCGCCCTCCTCCAGCCCCGAAAACTGCTTCGTCACCCCAGACGGCACCACCGCGGCCGTCACCTTCGGCTCCACCATCGACCAGGCACTCGCCCAATGGCTCTTCCAGCAGCTCTGCGAGACCGCCCGACTCCTCCAGACTGAACGAGACCCCGTCGTCCGAGCCGTCAGAAAGGCCCTCCCGCAACTCCTCCCCCTCACCATCGGCAGCCGCGGACAACTCCAGGAATGGCCCTTCGACTGGGACCGACCCGACGACCACAACCGCCACGTCTCACACTGCCTCCCCCTCTACCCCGCCGCACTCATCACCGTCCAGGACACCCCCCAGCTCGCACAGGCCGCCAGACGCTCCCTCGAATGGCGCGGCGACGACGCCACCGGCTGGTCACTCGCCTGGAAAGCCTGCCTCCAGGCACGACTCCTCGACGGCGACCACGCCGAACGGCTCGTCCGGATGCTCCTCCGACCCGCCGCGCCCGGCAACGCCATCGCCCTCACCGGCGGCGGCGTCTACCCCAACCTCCTCTCCGCACACCCGCCCTTCCAAATCGACGGCAACTTCGGCGCCACCGCCGCCATCGCCGAAATGCTCCTCCAGAGCCACCGCACCCTCCCACCCTCCAACGCCCAGCCAGCCAGCCACATCCTCTCCCTCCTCCCCGCACTCCCCCACGCCTGGCACGCCGGACACGCCACCGGACTCCTCGCCCGCGGAGGCTTCTCCGTCGACCTCCACTGGGAAAACCACCGCCTCCACCACGCCGTCATCCGCGCCTCGCACAGCGCCCTCTGCCACCTCGAGACCCAACACCCACTCGCCGTCGCCTGCGCCGGCGAACCCGTCCCCGCAACCCTCGACGACCACGCGCACCTCCTCTCCTTCCATGCCCTCCCAGGACATGACTACCTCATCACCCCCACCTCCGACGACACAACTCCCTGACTCCCCACACGCATGACTCCCCTCGCCATGATCTCACCCGTCATCCTCGAACTGGGACCGCTCTCCCTCCGCTGGTATGGCGTCCTCACCGCCCTCGGCGCCCTCGCTGCCTATCTCCTCGTCAGCCGACGACTCGCCGGCACCGCCGTCAAGGAAAGCAGGCTCGGCGACATCGCCATCATCGCCATCCTCTCCGCCATCGTCGGCGCCCGACTCTTCTACGTCATCCGCTTCTGGAACACCGACTTCGCCCATCGCCCCCTCTCGGCCGCCCTCAAGGTCTGGGAGGGCGGACTCGTCTTCCAGGGCGGCTTCATCGTCGCCGCCCTCGCCCTCATCGCCTATGCCCTCTGGCAGCACATCCCCGTCGGACAGCTCGGCGACCTCCTCGCACCCGCCATCCCACTCGGACACGCCATCGGACGCATCGGCTGCCTCATCAACGGCTGCTGCTTCGGCTTCCTCCCCTACGACGGCCCCTGCGCCGTCCACTACCCCTTCACCCCCTTCGGCGTCTTCCCCGCACAGGCCGTCGAGGCCGCCGGAAACCTCCTCCTCTGCCTCCTGCTCCTCCTCGCCGAACGGCGACATCTCGCCACCGGACGGCGCTTCCTCCTCTATCTCATCGGCTACACCATCCTCCGCTGCGCCGTCGAACCCCTCCGCGGAGACTATCCAGCCGACCAGGTCTGGGCCGGCATGACCCCAGGGCAATACCACGCGCTCTGGCAGCTCCCGCTCATCGTCGCCATCTTCGCCGCCATCACCCTCATCTCCAGAAAACGCCAGCGCCATCACCAGCAGGACAGCCATGTGGGAAGAGCCAACAGCCGATAGACAGCTCCAGGAATGCCTCGTCGGCGACGAATTCGTCAGCGGCATCCGCGTCGACGCCTGCCTCGCCCAGCACTTCCCCGAACAGTCACGCGCCTTCTTCCAGAAGTGCATCGACGCCAGCAGAGTCTTCCTCAACGGACGACTCGTCCGCAGCAAGGCCACCAAGGCCATGCCCGGAAACGTCATCGAAATCGACTGGCCCCCCTCCGCCGACGACATCCCCATCACCGGCGAGAACATCCCCCTCGACATCCTCTTCGAGGACGACCACATCCTCGTCCTCAACAAGCCCGCCGGACTCGTCGTCCACCCCGCCGCCGGCAACCTCACCGGAACCCTCGTCCACGCACTCCTCAACCACAACCACGACGCCTTCGCCGAAATGCTCGACCAGGAACAGCGCCCCGGCATCGTCCACCGACTCGACAAGGACACCTCCGGACTCCTCGTCGTCGCCAAGAACCTCGCCGCCCGCGACGCACTCAAGCAGACGTTCCTCAACCACGACCTGGACAAAATCTACCTGGCCATGATCTGCGGCTGCCCACCCCAGACCGCCGGCACCATCAACGAGCCCATCGGACGACACCCCTTCAGCCCCATCCGACGCGCCGTCACCCCCGACGGCAAGTCAGCCATCTCCCTCTACAAGCTCGTCTCCACCTCCCCTGACCGCAAGGCCTCGCTGCTCAAGGTCAAGATCCTGACGGGCCGCACCCACCAGATACGCGTCCATCTGGCCCATCTGGGCCATCCCATCCTCGGAGACACGCTCTACGGCGCCCGCGCCTACCAGACCGGCATCGCCCCCGCGCGGCAGATGCTTCACGCATGGCGACTGACCATCCCCCATCCCGTCACGCACGAGCGACTCTCCTTCGAGGCACCACCACCCCAGGACTTCCTCGACATCGCCCAGACCCTCGCCCTCACGCTCCCGTCCTGAAGCCTGTCCCGACGGCGCCCCGACGGCGGGTCCCCTAACGTCACCGACCTGACAGCAACATATTTCTGGAAACGGCTGTTGGGCTTATCGGTCATGCTTTTGTGCCCTTTTGTGTCTTTTGTGGACGGAACTGAACTGGACTTCCATCAGGAGAGCGCCGTCGCCATCAGCTCGTCCATGAGGGTCTCGAAGAGCCTGTCCTCGGGGACATCGCGGACCTTCTCGCCATGTCGGAAGAGGATGCCTTTGCCGAGTCCGCCGGCGATGCCGAAGTCGGCGTCCTTCGCCTCGCCGGGGCCATTCACCTCGCAGCCCATGATGGCGATGCGCCGGGCGCCGAACCGCACGCCGCGCTCCTGGAGCTCCTCGATGGCGCGCTCCACGCGAGAGACCAGCGGCAGCAGCGCGATCCGGGTGCGTCCGCAGGTGGGACAGGAGACAATTTCGGGACGCTGCTCGCGCAGGCCGCAGGCGGCCAGGATGCGCTTGGCCGCACGCACCTCCTCCACCGGATCCGCCGTCAGGCTCACCCGTATCGTCTCGCCAATCCCGTCCAGCAGCAGCGCGCCTATGCCGATGGCCGACTTGATGACGCCGCACGAGACCGGCCCCGCCTCCGTGACCCCCAGATGCAGCGGCAGGTCGCTCCTCTCCGCAAACCGACGGCACGCCTCCACGCTCACCCGCACGTCCGACGACTTCAGGCTCACCTTCAGCGCCGTGCAGCCCTCCGCCTCAAACAGACGCACATACTCGAGCGCACTCTCGACCAGCGCCTCGACGCCATGTCCATGACGCTCCCTCGCCGCCGCCGACAGACTGCCGCCGTTCACGCCGATGCGCACCACCCGCCCCAGCTCCGCCGCACGACGCGCCACCTCGCGCACCGCCGACACATTCAGCATGTTGCCGGGATTGACGCGGATGGCCGCGCAGCCCGCCTCCAGCGCCGCCAGCGCCAGCTGATGGTCGAAGTGGATGTCGCCGACCACCGGCAGCGGACTCTCCGCGCAGACGCGCCGTATCGCCGGCAGGCAGGCGCGGTTCGGCACCGCCACCCGGACGATGTCGCAGCCCGCGGCCGCCAGACGGCCTATCTGCTCCAGCGTCCCCGCCGCGTCGTCCGAGGGACGGTTCGTCATCGACTGTATGGAGACGGGAGCGCCGCCTCCGATCTTCACGCCACCCAAGTCAATCTGCCGTGTGTCACGCATGGTCATACCGCTCATCCTGCCGTTCTTCCTTCCTCTCTACTTGACGTTCAGCCCCAGCTTCCGCAGCAGCCTCTCGGTGTCGGGGGCGAGCTCCAGACAGCGCGCGGCGTAGCGCCTCATCCCCTCCTCGTCGCCATACCAGTCACAGAGCAGGGTCAGACGAATGAAATGGCGCACCGCCTCACGCTTCATCTTGGCGTAGTCGGGATGGGCGCTGTCCAGCCGCGACACGCTGTATTCGGCGAGGAAATCGGTCATGTCGCGGATGGTTCGCCAGCTCAGGCTGTCGACCTTCACGTACTCGGGCACCTGGTCGCCCTCGCGCAGCGCCTTGAGGTGCAGCCCCTTCTCGGGATGGCTCATGGTCACGGCGGCGCGCAGACGCTTGCCGTTGCGCAGCTCCAGCACGGTCTTCTCCCCGCGGTCATAGCGGTTCTTCGCCGTGAACGCCGCCACCATCTCCGGCATCTCGCTGATGTGCTGCACCTGCCACTGGACGCCCTTCCGCTGCGCCTCCGGCAACTGCGCAACAAACTCGCTGACCTTCCGGCTCCGCGACAGCCGCACATCCTTCGGGTGCGGACGGGCCTTCCGCTGCTCCGCCGTCAATGGCTCCCAACTGTCCTTCGCGGAAACCGTCGCCACCGGCGCCGGCGCCGCCTCCGGCTCGAGCTCCTCCTCCTGGGACGTCGCGTCGGCGGCAACAGCCACGCTCGCCGCCACCGGTGCCGGCGCCGCCGGACGCGGCGCCTGCTGACGCTGCCACCAGAGCCAGCCACACACGCCGCACCCACACGCCAGAACCGCCACCAAGGCCAGCGCCAGACCACCATGGCCGCCGCCCTGCACCGGCACCACCGGCACCGCCCGCGACGAGCCGCCCCCATGCCGCGCCAGCACCCGCTTCCCCGATGACGCCGCCGACGACGCCTCCGTCAGCAGCCCCGCGCACACCTCGTCGTAGCTCGACGGACGCAGCGAGACCTGCGCCGACATCATCTGACGCAGCGTCCGAACCACCGGGGACGGAACCTTGCCCGGCAGCTCGCCGGAGGCCGGCAGCGTCCCGCCCAGGCACTCCCACAGCACACAGCCCAGCGAATAGATGTCATCGGCCAGACACGCCGCCTTGCCGCACAGACGCTCCGGGCTGGCATACGCACCCGACGTCCCCCAGTCCGGCAGCGACAGCCCCAGACCAAAACCGCTCACCGTCACCGCGCCATGCTCCGACACACGAAACGAGTCGCGGCACAGCGCCCCATGCCACAGCGACAGCCCCGACAGCTTCGACAGCGACGACAGCACCGGCGGCAGCCAGCCGCGCACCGTCGCCCAGTCCTGACGCTCCAGCGCCTTCGGCACATACTGCGTCACGCTGTACACACCCTCCTCGAACGAGCCGCACGAGTACACCGCGCACAGCGACGGCTCCGCCTCGGCGGCCAGACGGCGTATCACCGTCAGATAACGCTCGCACTCCTCCGAGCCGCCCATCCCCGGACGCCGCACCTGCGACACCAGCACCTCGCGGTCCAGCTCCGTGTCCAGGGCGCGATACTGGGACACCCCCGACTCCTCCGCAGCCAACACGCACTCCTCAAACAGAAACTCGCGCCACCACTGCGGGACCACCACATCCCCACCACAGGTCGGACAGGCAAAATGGGACAGCGGCTCCAGCTCCGTCACATCCAGATGACGCTGACACCATGGACACGTGATCTTCAGCTGCTGCTTCGGTCGTTTCTCGGACATCGTGGCCTCTTCTTCTCCATCGTCGACGGCACGCCGCACGCCGCGCCGAGATACCCATCCCCCCTCGGGTTCCCCGCGGCACCTGCGGCCACCGCCTGCACTCACTCACTCAACGCATTCGCTCATCCACAACAAAAAGAGAGCCTGCGCACCTCCGTGCGCAGACCCCATCCTCACCCTGCCTGCCTCCAGACACACCGTCGCCCGCGCCACCGAATGACGCACCGGACAGCCTCGCTCGCACAAAACAGAATTTAGCCCCCTTTTCACAGACGGCAACCACCAGCCGCGTTTTTCCGACGCAACAGCTTGAATTCCGACAGGAAGACGCTACATTATCCCACTGTCTAGCACGTCCCTGCGTCTCCATCGTCTAAGGGTCAGGACATCAGGTTTTCATCCTGGTAATAGCAGTTCGAATCTGCTTGGAGATGCCATGACGCCGTCTAGCCCTGCGTCTCCATCGTCTAAGGGTCAGGACATCAGGTTTTCATCCTGGTAATAGCAGTTCGAATCTGCTTGGAGATGCCATGACGCCGTCTAGCCCTGCGTCTCCATCGTCTAAGGGTCAGGACATCAGGTTTTCATCCTGGTAATAGCAGTTCGAATCTGCTTGGAGATGCCAGGCTTTCAGGCGTCCACACCGCATTCCCGCGGCGTGGACGCCCCTTTTTTGTGCGCCAGCCCTCCCCTGCCAGAGACAGAAAAGGTCTCCGGCAGGTCATCCCCCGCGTATGGGAGGGAACTGCCGGAGACCTCTATCGTGGAAATGGCTGTCGCCGTGAGGCGGCGCCTAGCGACCTCAGCCGCGGGCGGCCTTGGCCTGCTCGACGAGCTGCTCAAACGCCTTCGGGTCGGTGATGGCGAGGTCAGCGAGCCACTTGCGGTTGATCTCGACGCCAGCCTTGTTGAGGCCGTCGATCATCCAGCTGTATTTGAAGCCGAGGCTGCGGCAGGCCGCGTTGATGCGGACCGTCCACAGACGGCGGTACTGGCGCTTCTTCTGCTTGCGCCCCATGTACATGTTGGCCATGGCGCGATCGGTCGCGCCGTAAGCCATGCGGATGAGCTTGCTGCGGTTGCCGCGGAAGCCCTTGGCCATGGCCAGCACTCTCTTGCGCCGCTTGCGCGACGGAACAGCATACGTTGTCCTTGACATCTTTTTCTTCTCCTTGCAAGACTGGCAGTAACGTCAACTGGACTGCACGAGCCTTGGATTGCGGTTGTTTCCTGGTTGAACGAAGAGAGACGGTGCGGAACTGCGGGAGACGGCCACCTGGCCGCGCCCAGCCCGACACGGCTTACAGACCGTACGGCAGCGACGCCTTGATACGGCTCATCTCGGAACGCTTCACGGCGGCGTCCTTGCCCAGACGGCGCTTGCGCTTCGAGCTCTTCTTCGTCAGGATGTGGCGGCCATAGGCGCAGTTGTGACGGAACTTGCCCGTTCCGGTCTGCTTCAGGCGCTTTGCCGCCGCCTTGCGGGTCTTCATCTTCGGCATGGTTTTCAGTTTCCTATCTTTCTATGTTAGGCCGCGCCGCCCAACGGGGAACGGCGCTTCACAAGCAGCCATGAGCCTGGAGCCTCTCTCTCCCTCCCTGCCCGCACACGCACACAAGACCTCCGCCCGGGCACAAAGACAACGGGGAACAGGACAGCCACTGCCTGCTCCCCGCGCCTGAAATGGACGGGACTCAGCCCTGCCGCTGCGCCGCGGCGCCGCCGGACTCGCCCCCAGACGGAGACGCCTTCGGCGCACCGCCCTTGGAGGACTTCGAGCTCTTCGGCGAGACGGTCGCGATGATCTGGCGGCCCACCAGCTTCGGGGGCACGTCCACCGAGGCGACCTCGGCCAGACGCTCCAGCATCGTGTTCAGCAGGCGCTCGCCTATCTCCACGTGCGCCATCTCGCGGCCACGGAAAAAGACGCTCACCTTTACTTTATCACCTTTGCGCAGAAATTCAATCGCCTGACGCACCTTCGTCTCGAAATCGTTGGTGTCGGTCGAGGGATGGAACTTGACCTCCTTCACCTTCTGCTGCACCTGGTTCTTCTTGGCCTCGCGCTGACGACGGCTCTCCTGATACAGGTACTTGCCGTAGTCCATGATGCGGACCACCGGATGCTCGCCCTTGCTGGCAAGCTCCACCAGATCCAGACCGGCCGCGGCCGCGCGCTCCAGCGCCTCCTCAAAGGAGAACATGCCCAGCTGCTCGTTGGTCTCGGACAACAGACGGACCGTCTTCCCGCGAAGGACGCGGTCCCCACTTTTAAGCTGACGTGCGATAGCAGTATCCTCCATGCTGTCGTTATGACACGAAGGCCGCCCTCCGGCGAACCCTCCTCAACGCCCGCCAGAGCCTCAGGCCCCGACGGACTCGGACGATGCGGTCCAGACTTCTCGCCTAGCCGCTCCGCCACACGCGCTCCGTAACTAACGCCGACAACGCCCCTCATGAGGCGTGGCCCGACGCCACACAGCGCACACAAAAGGAATATAATATACACGCGCCACGAAATTCGCAAATTTCCCGCGGCATTTTTTGTGGGGAGACAGGCCGTCCGCGACGCCATGACGGCGGCGTGGACGGCCCGCGGGGACGCCGGAACCGGGCGGTCCGCGTCAGGCCTTGTCGGCAATCTCCTTCTCGAGGCGCTCGAGGAGGGTGTCGAAGGGCATGGCGCCCTCCTCGCCGTTGGCGCGGCTGCGGACGGCGACCTCGCCAGCCGCGGCCTCGCGCTCGCCGACGACGAGCAGATACGGGATGCGGAGGTTGCGGCCGCGGCGGATCTTGCCGCCGATGGGGTCGGCCTCGACGTCGACGGAGCAGCGGATGAGCTTGGCGCGGAGCTTGGCCTCCAGCTCGTGGGCGTAGCCCTCGAACTTCTCGCTGATGGGCAGGATGCGGACCTGCTCCGGAGCCAGCCAGAGCGGGAACGCGCCGGCGTAGTGCTCGATGAGGATGCCGAAGAAGCGCTCCAGCGAGCCGAGCAGCGCGCGGTGGACCATGTACGGGCGGTGCTTCTGGCCGTCCTGGCCAATGTAGGTCATGTCGAAGCGCTCGGGCAGGTTGAAGTCGAACTGGATGGTCGAGGTCTGCCACTCGCGTCCCAGGGCGTCCTTGATCTTCAGGTCGATCTTCGGGCCGTAGAACGCGCCGCCGCCCTCGTCCACCTCGCAGTTCACGCCCTCGGCCTTCACGGCGTTCTCGAGCGAGCGCAGCGCCTGCGCCCACATCGTGTCGTCGCCGACGGCCTTCTCGGGACGGGTCGCCAGATAGGCCTTGACGTCCTTGAAGCCAAAGCACTTCCACATGTACATGGAGAAGCGGAGCACCTCGCGGATCTCGTCCTCGATCTGCTCGGGCGTGCAGATGATGTGGGCATCGTCCTGCGTGAAGCCGCGGACGCGCATGAGGCCATGGAGGACGCCGGCCTTCTCATAGCGGTAGACCGTGCCCAGCTCGGCCCAGCGGGCGGGCAGCTCGCGGTAGGAGCGCGGACGCGTCTTGTAGATCATGATGTGGAACGGGCAGTTCATCGGCTTGACGTAGTAGGGGTCGCCGTCGATCTCCATGTTGGCGTACATGCCGTCGCGGTAGAAGTCGAGGTGCCCGGACGTCTGCCACAGCAGGGCGCGGCCGACGTGCGGCGTGTACATCAGCTCATAGCCGTGCGCGTAGTGCGCCTCCTTCCAGAACGTCTCCAGCACGTGGCGGATGCGGGCGCCCTGCGGATGCCAGCAGACCAGGCCGGGGCCTATCTCCTCGTGCGTGCTGAACAGCTCCATCTCCGCGCCAATCTTGCGGTGGTCGCGCTTCTTCGCCTCCTCGATGCGCGCCAGATACCCGTTCAGCTCCTCCTTCGTCGCGAACGCCGTGCCGTAGATGCGCTGCAGCATCTCGTTCTTCTCGTTGCCGCGGAAGTACGAGCCGGCCAGCGACAGCAGCTTGACCGCGCCAATCTGACCGCTGTGCTCCACGTGCGGGCCGCGGCACAGATCCACGTACTCGTCGCCCGTGTAGTACAGCGACACCGTCTCGCCCTCGGGAATGTCGTCCAGACGCGACAGCTTGAAGTCCTGCCCGCGGGACGCGAACAGCTCGCGAGCCTCCTCGCGGCTCACCTCCTTGCGGACGAACGGCAACTGCCGCCCCAGCATCTTCTTCATCTCCTTCTCGATGTCCTTCAGGTCCTCGGGAGTCAGACGCTTGCCGGGAATGTCGAAGTCGTAGTAGAAGCCCTCCTCGGTGCTCGGCCCGATGTCCAGCTTCACCGTCGGATACAGCTTCTGCAGGGCAGCCGCCATGATGTGCGCCGCGCTGTGGCGCATCGTGCTCAAATCGAATTCAGCCATGTTATGCTCCTTTGTGTTCTCAGGCCGCACACGCGTGCGACGCCGAAGGCCGGGGCGCACCCCAACCCGCTATCTATCATCGTGACAACCTTATATGCGTGATGTGAAAAACCGATGGCTCGACGCCTCCCGCCTGCCTACGCCAGCGTCCCCTTCGTCGAGGGGATCTCGCCCGCCGCGCCCGTCAGGCTGACCGCCTGGCGCAGCGCGCGCCCGAACGACTTGTAGATGGCCTCCAGCCCATGGTGCGACTCCTCGCACGCCAGCAGATCCACGTGCAGCGTCATCCCCGCCGCGTTCGCCAGCGCCTGGAAGAACTCGTGGTGCAGCCGCACGGACACCCCGCCGGCCTCCGCCTCCGGAAACGCGCAGCGCCAGCTCAGGTGCGGACGCCCCGACAGGTCGATGACCGTCCGCGCCAGCGACTCGTCCAGCGGCGCGTAGAAGAACCCGAACCGCGAGATGCCGCGCTTGTCGCCCAGCGCCTCGCGCAGAGCCTGCCCCAGCGCCAGCCCCGTGTCCTCCATGCTGTGGTGCGCGTCAATCCACAGATCGCCCTTGCAGGTCAGCGACAGCCCCAGGCCGCCATGCCGCGCCAGTGCGTTCAGCATATGGTCGAAGAACCCGATGCCCGTCTCCACCCGAACCCCAGACCGCTCGTCCAGGTCCAGCGTCACCGACACCTGCGTCTCCGACGTCACACGCTCTATCTCCGACCTTCGTCCCATCACCGCTCCTCGGCTCGTCTGCACCAAAATCTTTTGCCTGAACACTTGAAAAAAACGCAATCAAATAATATATAACCATGCTCCGCAATTGTAAACCCCCAAAGGGACGCGCCCACCGCGCCCGCAGCACATTTTCCGCCATGCACCCACACCGCCGCCATCTTCTCCTCCTGCTTGCCATCGCCGCGCTGGGCCTCGCCCTCCGCGCCGCCGTCTGCCTCCAGCTCGCCGACACGCCGGCCGTCGCCGCGCCCGGCGTCCAGACCGACATGGCCACCTATGTGCGCCTGGCGCACGACGTCCAGCGCGGACAGCTCCCCGACCACTTCGACTACCAGCCGTTCTACTACACCGCCCTCCTCCCCTGGCTGCTGCCGTCCGACCCGCAGGCCGCCACCGGCCCCCTCCTCCTGGCGTTCCAGGCGCTCGCCGGCGCGGCAGCCGTCCTCCTGACCGGCCTGGCGGCCGCCCTCGCGTTCGGACGGCGCTGGGCCTGGCTGGCGGCGCTGCTGCTGGCCCTGTCGCGGACGCATCTCTTCTACACGCCGTTCGCGCTCTACGAGGTGCTGCTCTCCTGCTGGGTGGCCCTGACGCTGTGCCTGACGCTGCTGGCCTGGCGCCGCGACCGCTGGCGCGACTGGCTGCCGGCGGCGGCCGCGCTGGCCATCGCCGCGCTCACCCGAGGCAACGCCATCCTGCTGCTGCCGCTCCTCGCCGGCGCCGCCATCCTGCGCAACCGCCACGCCTGGCCACGCGCCCTCGCCCTGGCCGCCGCCATAGCCGCCGTCGCCTGCCTCCCCCAGCTCCCCTACGCCCTCCGCAACACCGCCCATCTCGGACGCTGGACCGGCGCCTCCACCGCCGGCCCCAAAGTCCTCGCCCTCGGCAACACCCCCGAGGCCCCCGCCGCCGGACTCGCCTACCCGCTCACCTACACCCAATGGGTCGACGACAGCGACTCCGCCCGACGCTCCATGGCCAGCCACATCGCCGACTGGGCCCTCCACCACCCACTCCAGTTCGCCGAACTCAAATTCCGCACCCTCCTCCACTACTGGGACGCCACCGAAATCCCCAACAACGTCTCCCTCGAGCATGACGGACTCCCCCACTCCGCCGTCCTCAGACTCCCCCTCCTCGTCCCCTTCGGACTCATCGCCACACTCGCCCTCGCCGGCGCCCTCCTCCACCTCCGCCGACGCGCCGCCGCCACCCGGCTCACCCTCCTCTTCCTCCTCATCCTCTGCGCCGCCACCATCGCCTTCTACATGCTCTCGCGCTTCCGACTCGCCTCCTACCCCGTCCTCTGCGTCCTCGCCGCCGGCGCCGCCGCACGACTCGCCCTCCCCCTCCGACTCCACCGCCGACACCTCGCTCCGGACGCCCCCCTCCCCGGACGCCTCCTCGCCCCCGCCCTCGCCCTCGTCGCCGCCGCCGCCGTCGTCCACGGCGCACTCCCCCTCTACCAGTTCGCCTACGAGGCCTCCGTCCACCAATTCCTCACCCCCGACGGCCTCTGCGCCCACTTCCCCGGCGACACCACCCTCATCCATGACCACGGCCCACTCCCCCTGGGCGCCGGACAGCAGCGCCCCCTCGCCATCCCACCCGCCGGACTCACCGTCCGCAAGACCTTCCGGCTCCCCGACGGCGACCTCCGACCACTCCTCGCCGGACACCCCTTCACCGCACGGCTCATGGTCGCCGGCACCCCCCTCCCCACCGCCACCATCTCCCACGCCGGACTGACGCTCCCCGCCACACCCGCACGACGCTACGCCTTCTCACAGTTCCTCGAGGTCACCCTCCCGCAATGCCAGCCCGACCCCGACGGCTCCGTCACCGTCACCTTCACCCTCACGCCACCACCAGCCGGACAGCCCGCCGCCGCCGTCGTCGACCTGCTCCGCGACTTCGGACGCGTCCAGTACCTCGACGCCGCCGGACAGCCCATCCCACTCCAGGCCGAGCCCTTCGCCGAAATCCAGTTCGACCACCGCCAGCCATAGCCGCCCCCCACGCCCTCGCTCACGTCCGCGCACTCTCCCTCTCCCCCATCACGTCCGCCCGTCAGCCCCCCCATCGCCATGTCCTCCCGCTCCCGCCTCCTCATCCTCTTCATCTGCGGCATCCTCCTCTACGTCCTCAACAACTTCCAGCGCGTCTGCCTCCCGGGCACCATCTTCAACACGCTCCAGTCCGACCTCCACGCCGACGCCACCGCCATCGCCGCCCTGGGCTCCTCGTTCCTCGTCGTCTACGCCTTCACCCAGCTCATCGCCGGCCTCCTCGTCGACCGCTACGGCGGCACGCGCGTCCTGGTGGGCGGCGCCCTGCTCTTCACGCTGGCCTCCACCGTCTTCCCGCTGACGGGCTCGCTGCCCATCATGTGCCTCTGCCGCGCCCTCATCGCACTGGGCGGCGGCATGTTCTACCTCGCCATCATCGACCACATCCGCGAGCTGTTCCCCGAGCGCTACCCGTCCGTCCTGGGACTCGCCATCTTCATCGGCTTCCTCGGCGGGGCGCTCGGCGGACTGCCCTTCGCCGCCGTCACCGGCCAGTTCGGCTGGCGACCGCCGCTCCTCGCGGCGGCGGGGCTCTCCGCGCTCCTCACCGTCGTCAGCGCCCTCGCCGCCCACGGCGCCCCCTGCCAGCACGGCGCCTCCGCGCACCTCTCGCTGGCGCCCTACCGCCAGGCCCTCTCGCGCCCCGCCAACCTCATCGTCTTCCTCTCCTGGTGCCCCCTGTTCGGCGTCTACTACGCCATGCCTACCGTCGTCGGAGCCAAATTCCTCCAGGACTTCGCGGGGCTCTCCGCCGCCGTCGCCTCGTCCTGCTCGACCGTGATGCTCATCGTCGGCGCCTGCATGAACGTCATCACTGGCTGCCTCATCCAGCGTCACCCCAACCGCGAAAAGCAGTTCCTCACCTTCACAGGAGCCGTCATGACCACCGGACTCGCCCTCGCCCTCGCCGGCGTCCTCACCGGAGCGTCCGGCGGACTCCTCTATGCCGCGTTCGTCGTCATGGCGTTCGCCTCCGGCTTCTCGCCAGTCACCAACACCTATGTCCAGCACCTCAACCCCAAGGCCATCACCGGCACCACGCTCGGACTCATGAACGCCTGCACCTACGCCCTCGTCTCCCTCTTCGGCAAGGCCGCCGGACTCGCCCTCGACGCCTTCCGCGACCAGGCCACCGTCACCCCCGACGCCATCATCTACCCCCCAGCCGCCTACATCTCCCTCCTCGCCGCCTTCACCGCCGCCGCCCTCGCCTCCGCCCTCCTCGCCGCCTTCGCCGCCCCCAACACCGCCAAAACGCCCTGACCGCCCCGCCAAATCCGCGCTTTTTCCGACGCGCACCATTTGCCCTTTGACATTCCAGTGCCACATTATCCACCGACTACCGCCCACACACGCGCCAGCAAGGCAACCCAGACCACCCAAAAAACTCCCACACCCGGAGACATACCGCCCATGAAGCTCACACCCTGCCTCGAACTGTTCTTCCGCGAACTCCCCTTCACCGAACGCATCGCCGCCGTCGCCGACTGCGGCTTCGACGCCGGCGAATTCTGGGGCCTCGCCAACAAGGACATCGACGCCATCGCCAAGGCCGCCCAGCAGCACAGCCTCACCATCACCAGCTTCTCCTCCAGCCTCGCCAACCTCACCGACCCCGCCAAGCACGAGGCGGCCCTCGCCAACTTCCCGCAGGACATCGAGAACGCCAAGAGGCTCAACTGCACCCGCCTCATCGCCCTCTCCGGAAACAACGTCCCCGGACTCGAGCACGCCGCCATGTCCCGCAACGTCATCGACGCCCTCCGCAAGGCCGCGCCACTCGCCGAAAAGGCCGGCGTCACCATCGTCCTCGAACTCCTCAACTCCACCGTCAACCACCACGACTACTTCATGGACAACACCGAGGACATGGCCGCCATCCTCCGAGCCGTCAACTCCCCCAACGTCAAGGCCCTCTACGACATCTACCACGCCGGCATCATGGAGGGCAACATCACCCAGAAAATCCTCGACAACCTCGACATCATCGGACACTTCCACGCCGCCGGCATCCCCGGACGACACGAGATGAAGGACGGCGAACAAAACTACCCCTTCATCTGCCGCAAAATCGACGAGGCCGGCTTCCAGGGATACCTCGGACTCGAATACCATCCACTCAAGCCCTCGCGCGAATCCCTCCTCGAAACCCGCGAGTGGCTCGCCTGACAGCCCCCTCCCCGTCATGTCTCATGGCCGCCGCCCCCCACCTCCAACCACAAAGCCGGAGCGGGGCGCGGCGCAAACCATAAAGCCCAAACCAAACCATCCCCTCCCTCAAAAGAGAACAACCCAACAACCCACAAGGCTAGACGAACATGGCTGACAACAAAGTGCGCATCGGCTTCATCGGCTGCGGCGGCATCGCCAACTTCCACTTCGGTCACTACGACAACAACAAGATCCCCGAGGCCCAGATCACCGCCGTCTGCGACCTCATCGACGAACGCGCCCAGAAGGCCGCCACCCGCTTCGGAGCCACCCCCTACAAGTGCTGGAAGGAAATGCTCGACAAGGAGCAGCTCGACGCCGTCTACGTCTGCGTCGAACCCTGCGCCCACACCGGCGAATTCGGCGGCATGGAACTCGCCGCCATCGACAAGGGCTGCCACCTCTTCGTCGAAAAGCCCGTCGCCCTCGACCTCGCCTACGCCAAGAAGGTCCTCGACGGACTCACCGCCAAGAAGCTCATCCACGGCGCCGGCTTCCAGGACCGCTACATCGACTTCATCCCCACCATGAAGGGATGGCTCGACCACTCCAAGGTCGGCTTCTTCAACGCCTACTGGGTCGGCGGCATGCCCGGTGTCTGGTGGTGGCGCCGCCGCGACACCTCCGGCGGACAGGCCGTCGAGCAGACCATCCACACCTTCGACATGTGCCGCAACATGTTCGGTGAAGTCGTCGAGGTCTCTGCCTTCGGCAGACGCGGCATCATCGATGACGTCGACAACTACGACACCGAGGACGCCTCCGCCGTCAACCTCAAATTCGCCAACGGCGTCATCGGCACCGTCTACAGCGGCTGCTTCGTCCGCGGCGGCGGCGGCAAGAACGGCATGGACGTCTACACCATGAACGGAAAGCTCGTCTACAACGAGCGCACCGACCTCACCATCACCGAACCCCACCGCACCATCACCTGCAAGGTCGGCAACGACTTCGGACAGGACGAGGACAACGCCTTCATCGACGCCATCCTCGAAAACGACCAGTCCATCATCATCTCCGACTACTACCAGGCCTACAAGAACCTCGAACTCACCCTCGCCGCCAACGAGTCCATGGACAACCACGGCAAGACCATCTACCTCAACCAGGACCTCGTCGCCGACAAGTAAGCACTCCGCCCACTACAGACGATAACCTCAGCCTCAGCCCGCCACACCCGGCCTCCCCCCCGTGCGGCGGGCTGACTCGCCTTCAACCCCATTGGCCTGCCGTAAACCACATTTGGCCCTCTCACCTTCCCTCCGCAAAAAAGACTAACTTTTTTGAGCTTTCTGTGTCTTTTGTGGACTCCACCTTTTGCGGATTCCTCTTTTGTGTCCTTTTGTGTTTTTTGTGGACTCCCCGTTTGTGTCTTTTGTGGACAACAGTTAGGCTTCCGCCGCGAACTGCCTAGCTTTTTTGAGTCTTTTGTGTCTTTTGTGGACTCCTCCTTTTGTGGACAACAGTTAGTCTTCCGCCGCGAACTGTCTAGCTTTTTTGAGTCTTTTGTGTCTTTTGTGGACTCCTCCTTTTGTGGACAACA
>CALZPA010000025.1 GCA_945827525.1 uncultured Lentisphaeria bacterium
CATAGTAACGGAAGACGTGTCAGATGGGACCGTCGAGTGCAAAGGACAATCAAGGAGCAGCACCATGAACTATGGCTACATTCGCGTGAGCACCGACAGGCAGACGGTGGAGAACCAGCGGTTCGAGCTGAACCGCTTCTGTCAGACGAACCACTGTGAGATTGATGTCTGGGTCGAGGAGACCATCTCCGGCACCAAATTGCCGGAGAAGAGAAAGCTGGGGAAGGTCATCGACGACATGCAGAAGGGAGATGTGCTCATCTGCGCCGAGCTGTCACGGCTGGGACGTAATCTGCTGATGATCATGGGCATTCTCAATCAGTGCATGAACAAGGACGTCCAGGTCTGGACCATCAAGGACAACTATCGCCTGGGAAATGACATCAGCTCCAAGGTCCTGGCCTTCGCCTTTGGCCTTTCCGCCGAGATTGAGCGTAACCTCATCTCACAGCGCACCAAGGAGGCGCTGGCGCGCAAACGTGCCGAAGGTGTCCATCTGGGACATCGCAAGGGGCAGAAGAACTCCCACACCAAACTGTCCGGACATGAGGAGGAGATTCTGCGCCTGCGCCAGGAGAGGCAGCCCCTTGCGTCCATTGCGCGTCGATTTCATGTCCATGTGATGACCATTTATCGCTTCCTGAAGGAGCATTCGCCAGCCGGAGAAGGTTGCTGAGACGCCCTGCGACGGCGGCGATTGAGTTTTGTCCACAAACTACACAGAATGGCACAAACTGAAGTTCGGCGGGTGGACGCCGTGCCGCTGAGGAGAAGGCGGCACGGGCATCCTAATTGTCCCCAGAAGGCACAATAGGACACCGCCGGCAAGAACGCGCCGGACACGCCGGCAACTCCTGCGCACGTCCGCGCCGCCTCCCCAAAACACGCGCGCCCCCCGGGCCGGCGTCTTCGACCGGCCCGGGGGGCTCTGCTGTCAGCCAGCCGTCAGCCCGCTCACTTCGCGGGAGCCGCCGGCGCGGGAGCCGTGGGCACCGAGGCCGCCACGGACGGAGCCGGCGCGGGATTGCCGTGCGTCCGGCCCCACTCCGTGTTGTTCTCAACCCAGTGGATGCCAAAGACCAGCAGCAGCACCGCCAGGATGGCCAGCAGCAGGAACAGCAGACCACGGCTCTTCGGCGTGCCCTTCGCGTCCTTCGGGTACTTGCCGAAGGTCGTGAACTGACCACGCAGCTTCGAGTTCAGCCTCATGCGCAGGTTGATCGCCCAGCCGCAGCCCTCCAGCAGCGACGACAGATCCTGCTTGCGCAGCTTGATCATCGCCAGAATGCTGATGGGCGCCAGCAGCGCGAACAGCGCGCACAGCACCGTCACCCAAATCGCGCCCGCCGACATGTTCGACAGCGTGTTCGAGATGAACGCGAACGCCGAGCCCAACGCCGCCACCGCGACCGACGCGCCCAGCAGCATCCCCGATTTGTCGTCCTTCTTCGCCGCCGGAGCCGGCGCGGGAGCTGCCGCCGGCTTCGCCGCCACCGCCGTCGGGTCGGACACCACCTTCGTGAAGTCCTTCGTCATGCTCGTCTCGGCCTTCTTCGACCAGCCCTCGATCTGCCCCTCGACGATGCCCCACATCTTGATGAAGGGAGCCAGCAGCGCCTCGCGGACACAGACGGGGTTCACGATGATGGCCACCACCTTCGCGTCGTACTCCTTGCCGTCAAAGGCGAAGAAGACACCGCGCTTGCCGACCTCCAGGTTGCCCTTCGAGCCGTTCGTCACCGGCAGCACCACATTCATCTTGCCGGCCGCGCCGCGGTCCACCTCCACATAGATGATGCAGATGAGCGACGACTTCGCCATCGCCTGGTGCGCCGCCACGTTGTCCACCTTGAACGCCAGGTTGAACCAGCGCCCGTCAATCACCAGCGAGCCGCACTCGAACATCGCCCGGCGCTCCGTGTCGTACAGCTCAGGGAACGACACAAAATTGTTCACCAGCCGCAGCAGATGTGTCCAGCTCAGCAGCAGACGCTCCACCTCGCGGGCCGCCGCCAGCTTGTCCGTCACCAGCTTGTCGCGCGCCGCGGCCTCCTGCGACATCGCCGCCAGATCCGTCATCGCCACATACTGGCGCAGACGCTCCACCGCAATCTTCTCGGCCATGGCGCCCTTCTTGGACGCCATGTGCGCCTCATACGGCGCGAACAGCGCCTTCACCTGCGCCCACTGCTCGGGCGACAGCTCCTCAACTCCCTCGCCCAGAACCGGACGCAGCACCTTCTCCACCACCTGGTACCACAGCGACCGGTGAACCGGATTGATGCCCTCCAGCGCAAACCCCAGACGGCACCGCGCGTCCGGACGCGACAGCGGCAGCGACGCCAGATACGCGTCCACCTCCGCCTGGTTCGACGGGTCAAACGCATCCAGCTTCGCCTTCGTCGCCATCGCGCTCTGCTCGATGCGGCCGTCAAAGCCCAGCAGCCCCGACAGCTTGAAGTACTGCGTCACCAGCGGGTCGGCCGAACGCACCAGCGACGCCAGCGCCGCCGTGTCCGCGCCCATCGGCAGAATGTCGGACCGCGACGCGCCCTCGGGCAGCGCACCCGCGTCCAGCCACTTCAGGTAGTCGGCGGCCGCAGCCACGAAGTCCGTGACGTTCTTGGCCGTCGCGCCGACCGTGCCGTCCGCGTCCGGCGTGCCGCCCGTCGCCGCAATCGCGTCGGCCACCACGTCCTTGAACAGCGGGTACTGCGCCGCAATCTCGTTGGCGCCCAGCTGCGAGACGACGCCATCGCCGTTGAAGGGGCGCTTCGCCACCGTGGCGAAGAAGTCGCGGATCTGCTTCAGCGTGATGTGCTCACGGTCCTCGGCGCCCAGTTCGCCCAGAATGTACGCCGCCGAGTCCAGCAGCGCCGCCGCCGTCTCCGGCTTCAGCTCGGACAGCGGCAGCCGACCGTCGAAGTCGGCCCGGATGGCCTCCGGGCTCTGTATCTTGTCCAGCAGCCAGCGGATGGCGTTCTTGACCTCGTTCGAGGTGATGCGCCCCGTCTTGGCCGGGTCGAGCAGCCCCAGGAACACGGGGTCACAGTCGAAGATGGCCGCCGGCGCGGAGGTTGCCCCCCACAGCGCCTCGTCCAAGCCCAGGATGTCCTGAAAGTCACGGCCGCTGTCCACGACCAGTTGGAAGGTCTTGCCTACTGTGCGAAATTCCATGTTGCTCCCATGCGCTTTTGGTTGTTGTCCGCAGGATTTCCTTTGTCAGGGGAGCCGATGGACGCCATCGGCTCCCGTCCCCGCACCCATGAGGCGCATGCGCACACCTCACTCCCGCTCACCTCACTCAACTCCACCTTCCTCCTTGCGGGCCGCGCCCCCTCACTCCAGCTCGGCCGCCTCGCCATACGTGGGGACGGCGACGCTCCAGCCAAGACGCTCGCCGATGTACGACGCGAACGAGTGCGCCGCCTCATGCTCGCCGTGCGTCACGAACAGCCGCCGCGGCAGCCGCGTGCACGTGCTCAGCCACTTGCGCAGCTCCTCGCGGTCGGCGTGCGCCGAGAAGCCGTCCAGACGCGCCACGCGCGCCCTGACGCGATGCTCCTCGCCCAGGATGCGCACCGGGTTCGCGCCCTCCAGGATGAGCCGTCCCAGCGTCCCCGCGGCCTGATACCCCACGAACAGCACCGTGCTCGACGGATCCTCGATGTTGTGCGCCAGATGGTGCTTGATGCGGCCGCCCGTGCACATCCCCGACCCCGCGATCACGATGACCGTCCCCTTGATGTGGTTGATCGCCTTCGAGTCCGCGCGCGTCCGGACCATCGTCAGCCCCGGCATCCGCGCCTGGCGGGCCAGCGCCAGCGTCTCCTTGTCGAACAGATACGCATGGCGCTTGAACACGTCCGACACCTTCACCGCCATCGGGCTGTCCACAAACGTCCGCAGATGCGGGATCCGCCCCTCCTTCAGCAGCCGCCCCAGGTAGAACAGCAGCTCCTGCGTCCGCTCAATCGCGAACGACGGGATGATCAGGTTGCCGCCGCGCCGCTCCGTGTCGTTCACCACGTCGGCCAGCTCGCCGGGGATGTCCGCCGGCGCGCCGTGCAGGCGGTCGCCGTATGTCGACTCGCACACGATGTAGTCCGCCTCGCCGATGGCCAGCGGGTCCTTCAGGATCGGCATGTCGCAGCGGCCCACGTCGCCCGAGAAGACGATGCGGCGCGTCTCGCCGCCCTCCTCGGCCGTGAACCGCAGCGCCGCCGCGCCCAGGATGTGCGCGATGTACACGAACTCCACCGTCAGCCCGGGTCCCAGCTCCAGCGGCTGCCCGAAGTCCCACGGCGTCAGCTGCGGGAGCACCTCGTTCGCCTCGTCCACCGTGTACAGCGGCACCTCCGGATGCTCGGGACGGCGGTTCTCGCGCTCGTGACGCTGGCGCTTGAACTCCGCGTCCTCCTCGTTGATCTTCGCGCAGTCCAGCAGCACGATGCGGGCGATGCCCGCCGTCGCCCGCGTGCAGTACACCGGCCCCGTGTACCCCGCCCGACGCAGCAGCGGCAGCCGGCCGCAGTGGTCCAGGTGCGCGTGCGTCAGCACCACCGCGTCCAGCTCCGACGCCTCAAACGGGAACGGCTGCCAGTTGCGCTCCTTCAGCTCGCGCTCCTGGTACAGCCCGCAGTCAATCAGCACCCGACGCCCGCACGCCTCCAGCAGATAGCAGGAACCCGTGACGTTCTCAGCGGCACCATAGAAACGGATCCTCAGCGACATGGCTTGCCTCCTTGCTTGCTCTCGTGGCACGACGACTCTCTGGCCTCTAGGGCCCGGGCGCGGGCAATCCCCCGCGCCGACGTCCCTACTGTATCCCGGACAGACCGAAAAACAAGACGCGCCGCCGGAAAAACCGGACCGCCCACGTGACGGAACGCCACTGAGGGTGTATAGTATGCAGGACTCCTCATCAGCCGGACGGCCGACCAGGCCGCCCTTCCTAATCACCATCTCCCATCGGAGGCAACCAATGAACAAGAAGACCGTCAAGGACATCTGCGTCAAGGGCAAGAAAGTGGTCATGCGCGTCGACTTCAACGTCCCGCTCAACGACAAGCAGGAAATCACCGACGACACCCGCATCCGCGCCGCGCTCCCCACCATCCAGTACGTCATCGAGCAGGGCGCCGCCCTCGTCCTCATGAGCCACCTGGGACGCCCGAAGGGCAAGGGCTACGAAAAGGAATTCTCGCTCAAGCCCGTCGCCGACTACCTCGCCGCCAAGCTCGGCAGACCCGTCCAGTTCGCCGAGGACTGCATGGCCGCCGACGCCCAGGTCGCCGCCCTCAAGCCCGGCGATGTCCTCATGCTCGAGAACACCCGCTTCTACAAGGCCGAAGAGGGAAAGGTCAAGAAGACCGACGAGATGAGCGACGACGAGTACGCCGCCAAGAAGGCCGACATGAAGGCCAAGAAGGCCGCCATGGCCGAGAAGCTCGCCAGCTACGGCGACGTCTACGTCAACGACGCCTTCGGCACCGCCCACCGCGACCACGCCTCCACCGCCTCCATCTGCAAGTACATGAAGGCCAAGAACGCCCCCTGCGTCGCCGGCTTCCTCATGCAGAAGGAACTCGACTACCTCGGCTCCGCCGTCGAGGACCCCAAGCGCCCCTTCGTCGCCATCATCGGCGGCGCCAAGGTCTCCGGAAAGCTTGAAGTCCTCCAGAACCTGATGAAGAAGGTCAACACCATCCTCATCGGCGGCGGCATGGCCTACACCTTCCTCAAGGCCCAGGGACACAACATCGGCAAGTCCCTCTGCGAGGACGAGCTCGTCGACACCGCCAAGAGCACCCTCGAGGCCGCCAAGGCCGCCGGCGTCAAGTTCCTCCTCCCCATCGACAACGTCATCGCCGACAAATTCGACAATGACGCCGCCACCCAGGTCGTCGGCGACGACATCCCCGCCGACTGGATGGCCCTCGACATCGGCCCCAAGACCATCGAGCTCTACGCCGCCGAAATCGCCGGCGCCAAGACCGTCGTCTGGAACGGCCCCATGGGCTGCTTCGAGATGCCCACTTTCGCCAAGGGCACCATGGGCGTCTGCCAGGCCGTCGCCGACAGCGAAGCCGTCTCCATCATCGGCGGCGGCGACTCCGTCAGCGCCGTCAACAAGTCCGGCCTCGCCGCCAAGATGACCCACATCTCCACCGGCGGCGGCGCCTCCCTCGAATTCCTCGAGGGCAAGGCCCTCCCCGGATGCGTCGCCCTCGACGACAAGTGAGCGCAGCCCCCCGCTGACCACGACATCCCGGAGACCCGCCGCACGGCACCCCCAACACACCTCTCCGTGCCGGCGGCGGGACCTCCGCCACAAGCCTAACGACCACCACCCACCCACACATACCACAAGGACACCCCACCACCATGGCACGCAAGATTCTCATCGCCGGCAACTGGAAGATGAACATGACCGGCGCCGAGGGCGCCGCCCTCATCAAGGAAATGAAGGCCTCCTGCAACGGCGCCTGCTGCTGCGACAAGGCCCCCGAAGTCCTCGTCTGCCCCCCCTTCATGACCATCCCCGCCGTCAAGGCCGAGACCGAGGGCACGCCCCTCCTCGTCGGCGCCCAGAACATCCACTGGGAGGAGAAGGGAGCCTTCACCGGCGAAATCAGCGGCAACATGCTCAACGAGGCCGGCATCACCCACGTCATCATCGGACACAGCGAGCGCCGCCAGTACTTCGGCGAGACCGACGAGACCGTCAACAAGCGCCTCAAGGCCGCCCTCCGCCACGGGCTCGTCGCCATCGTCTGCATCGGCGAAACCCTCGAGGAGCGCGAGAACGGCACCACCGAGGCCGTCATCGAACGCCAGGTCCGCGGCGCCCTCGCCGACATCTCCGCCGAGGACATGAAGAACGTCGTCCTCGCCTACGAGCCCGTCTGGGCCATCGGCACCGGCAAGGTCGCCACCGACGAGCAGGCCCAGGCCGTCCACGCCTTCGTCCGCGGTCTCCTCAAGCAGCTCTTCGCCTGCCCCTGCGTCGCCGACAACACCCGCATCCTCTACGGCGGCAGCATGAAGCCCGGCAACGCCGCCGGACTCCTCGCGCAGCAGGACATCGACGGCGGACTCATCGGCGGCGCCGCCCTCAAGGCCGCCGACTTCCTCGCCATCGTCAAGGCCGCCATGGCCTAAGCCCACACGCTTCGGGCGCACACCCACAGCCCTCCCCGGCTGACGCCGCCTCCCCCCCATGCACACGCCGACGACCTCGGCAGAGGCGGCGCAGCCCACAGGCTCCCATCATGATGACACGAAGGCGGAAAAGCAGGCGCTTTTCCGCCTTCGTTCCACCAGCCTCCCTCCCCCTCCTCCACACACACCTCGCGGCCGGCAGCCGCCATCGCCACGGCCACACGCCGAAGCCTCCGACGATTTCCCCGCACGCACGCCCCCACACACGGGAACTTTTCCGAGAAACGCCATGTCCAATACCTCAGCCGATGACCGTACACTGATTGAACGCTTCAAGAACGGTGACGAGGATGCGTTCGACCAACTGGTGCGCAAGTACAGCAACCGCGCCTACAGCATCGCCTACGGCATCCTCGCCAACCGCGAGGACGCCGAGGAGGTCGCACAGGATGTCTTCATCCGCATCCACCGCGCCTTGCCCTTCTTCCGGGGTGACTCGGAATTCACCACCTGGATGTACCGCATCGCCACCAACCTCGCCAAGAACAAGTACCGCTGGAACAAGACGCGGGGCAGCAAGGTCACCGACAGCCTCAACGCCCCCATCGAGGGAACCGGCGGAGACGACGCGCTCTACCGCGACGCGCTCGACGAAAGCCTCAGCCCCGACGAGGCACTCCAGTTCAAGGAGCTGGAGCGCCGTACCACCGAGGAACTCCAGAACCTGCCCGACATGTACCGCGAGATCCTCGTCCTCCGGAACATCCGCGAAATGTCCTACGAGGACATCGCGCAGATGCTCTCCTGCAAGCTGGGCACCGTCAAGTCGCGCATCGCACGCGCCCGAGAGGAACTGCGCAAAAGACTGGAACTCTAACCTGCAAGACACACGAACGCCGAACCACAGCGGAGCCCACTGGCCCCCTCTGAACGACACACCCCATCGTCAGGAGCCTCCGCAGCATGTCCCGCCAGGACATCGCCAGCACACCCCTTGTGGCTCGGCGCCGTCACACCGCGCATCGCGCGGCAGAAGAGGAACTGCGGAAAAGACTGGAACTCAAGACTGCCATGAACCACGAAGACTCCAACCAATCAGGCGTAAACGCCACCCCACAGGGCTGTCCCGACTCCAATGTCCTCAGCGAATACTACGAGGCCACCCGTGAGGGAGCCCCGGACGGCGGACTCCCGGACGTCCACCGCCATGTCCACAGCTGCCCGCAGTGCCAGGCCATCATGAGATTCTACAGGAGCATCGACGGACTCGTCTGCAAGGCCGCCGAACCCGACGACGCCTTCGTGGACCGCATCCTCCACGAGTGCCACCGCGCCGCCGACAACGACAAGCTCCTCTCGCCCGTCATCGCGCCGCAACAGCACGACGGCAATGGCGGCGGCCACGCCGACGTCCCCACCCCGGCACCCTCCCGCTTCATGCGCGTCTACGCGCCACGCATCGCCATGGCCGCCGGACTTCTTCTCCTTGGAGGCAGCATCGCCCTCCACTACCTGTTCACCAAGAACCTCTCCGACGAGAACCAGTTCCTCGCCCAGCAGCAGACTGAACTCCTGCGGAGCGCCCCCTCCTCCCAGCGGCGACTCCAGCCTTCTTCCCCCGCCGAGGACTCCCAGATGGCCGCCATCACCCCCGGCGATCTCCATCACCCGGAAGACCTAGCCAAGCCTGTCCCGTCCAACAACATCCAGACCGTCTCCTTCCAGAACGTCCGCTCCATGCCCACCCAGACCGCAGAGGCCGCACGCCACATCGACAAGGTTGTCCGGCACACCTGGCTTGTCCGTGACCTCAAGGACGCCAGCCAGTTCCTCAGCGCCTTCAACGGCCAGCACGGCATCACCGTCCAGACTGCCCAGCACACACCCGGACGACTCATCGTCTCCATCCGCGGCATCCGCGACACCGCCCTGCAGCAGCTCGTCGACGCCCTCGAACAGAAGCACTGGGCACTCGTCTCACCCATGTTCCCGCAGCCGCGTCAGGCCAGCCGCATCGACTTCACCAACCGCCCCGTCACCTACACCGTCCGCCTCGTCGAGTCCAATCGCCCCGACTTCCGCGGACTCCAGTAAAGACTCCCCACCAATCGCCTCCTCCACGCCTGCAGAGCGTCCCGACCAGCCACCCGTTCTGGTCGGGACGCTCTTGCTTTCGCGCCTTTTGCGTGTTTTGCGTATTTTGCGTGTTTTGTGGACTCCTCTGTGTAGTTGTGTGTGTTCTGTGGACTTCACATAGACAAATCCCCATGACGGCTTATGGTATGGACTCGTGCCTCATCCCCCAGCGCCTTCGTCACCCACCAGGAACACACCATGCACCTTTTCCTTGAAGCCGAACAGTTCGCCGAGCTTGGCGGCTGGGTCATCGACACCCAATGCGTCCCCGCGATGGGCTCCCCGTACCTCATGGCCCACGGCATCGGCAAGCCTGTCGCCGACGCCGTCACCACCGTCTCCCTGACCCCTGGCCAGACCTGGCACGCCTGGGTCCGCACCCGCGACTGGACTGCCATCTGGAAACGCGGACACGCCGCCGGACAGTTCCAGCTCCTCGTCGACGGCACCCCGCTGCCCGCCATCCTCGGCACCAACGGCCCCCACTGGGCCTGGCAGCACGCCGGCTCCTTCACCACCACCACCTCCTCCCAGACGCTCGCCCTCCATGACCTCACCGGCTTCAATGGTCGAGCCGACGCCATCTACCTCTCCACCGACCCCGCCGACATCCCCCCCGACGACGCGGCCCAACTCGCCCAGTTCCGCCGCACCCACACCGACGCCACCCTCCACGACGACCCCACCGACTACGACCTCATCGTCATCGGCGGCGGCTACGCCGGCATCAGCGCCGCCCTCGCCGCCCGCACCCTCGGACTACGCGTCCTCCTCGTCCAGGACCGCTCCCTCCTCGGCGGCTGCGGCTCCTCCGAAGTCCGCGTCTGGACCGGCGGACGCACCCACATCGGCGACTATCCCAGACTCGGCACCATCGCCGCCGCCATCTCGCCCATCGACGGACGCCCCGGACAGCGCAAGACCCTCGAGATGTTCGAGGACCACCGCAAGCTCCAGCTCTTCAGACCCGGCCACGACCTCCTCCTCAACGAGCTCATGCTCGACGCCGAACTCGACCCCGACAACCCACGCCGCATCACCGCCGTCATCACCCGCAACGTCCGCACCGGACAGCTCACCCGGCGCCGCGCCCGACTCTTCGCCGACTGCTCCGGAGACGCCACCCTCGCCCGACTCGCCCACTGCCAGACCATGTACGGCCGCGAGGGAACCGATGACTTCGGCGAGTCCCTCGCCCCCCGCACACCCGACCGCGAGGTCATGGGGCTCTCCGTCCTCTGGGAACCCAAGGACATGGGACACCCCGTCGACTTCCCCGACATCGACTGGGGCATCGAATTCAACGACGACAACGGCCTCAAGCGCTTCAACTGCTGCTGGGACTGGGAATGCGGACAGCATCGAGACCAGGTCACCGACTGCGAGCACATCCGCGACTACGGCCTCATGACCGTCCTCGCCAACTGGGCCTGGCTCAAGAACCGCTCGCCCTACCGCGACCAGGCCGCCAATCTCGAGCTCGAATGGCTCTCACCCATCGGCGGCAAGCGCGAGTCCTACCGCGTCGTCGGCGACCACGTCATCACCCAGCGGGACATCGAGGACAAAGTCCCCTACGACGACGCCACCGCCGCCCTCACCTGGTCCATCGACCTCCACCTCCCCGACCCGCAGAACACCGCGACGTTCCAGGAGGGCTTCCTCTCCTGCGCCTACCACCGCGGCACCACCGCCCCCTACGGCATCCCCTACCGCTGCCTCTACGCCCGCGACGCCGACAACCTCCTCCTCGGCGGACGCATCATCTCCGCCACCCACGTCGCCTTCTCCTGCATCCGCGTCATGCGCACCCTCGGCATGCTCGGCGAGGTCGTCGGCATGGCCGCCGCCGTCTGCCGCCACCATGACTGCACCCCACGGGACGTCTACGCTTCCCATCTCGAGGAGCTCAAGACCCTCATGCGGGACGGCATCGTCCTCCCGCAGCCCTGCGGCTACATGCCAGGCCCGCCCCTCTCCTCCTACCATTTCATGCGCCCCGTCGGCTCCATCGGCAACTCCGACGAGAACATCTGGGTCCACTGCGACAAGGACGAGAACTTCACCTCCGACGTCCACCCCTCCATCGCCGAAACCATCCGCCAGCTCGACGTCATCCACTGAACCTCCCCACACACCGCAAAAGCGACGCCTGTCCTGACGGCTAACCGCCGCTGGGACAGGCGTCGCTCTCTGTGTCCTTATGTGTGTGTTGCGGACTCAGGCTGAACGTTCAGCCGCGTTCGGCGGCCAGCAGCGCCAGCAGCTCCGCGTCGCTCAGGTCGTTGCCGGGATAGGCCTCGAACGCCTTGACGGTCTCCAGGAACGCCTCCTTGTCTCCGCGGAAGCTGTCCAGGGCGCGCTGATAGTCCAGCTCGGCCTGGTTCCGCTCCAGCGCCGTGGCGCTGGAATTGGCCTTCGCCGCCTGACGGTTCAGGTATGCCTCCGCCAGGGACGCGCCGCGAAACCGGCGTCCGCCGCCGCCCTGCTCCAGACGCAGCTTGGTCAGACGAACCAGGCAGCGCTCATGGCGCAACTGCGCCTGACGCTCCGCCGACGCCGCCTTCAGCGCCTCGTCGTACAGCCCGATACGCTCACTGTACAGCTTCAGCGTCTCCTCCGACACCGCCGGGCCACCACCGCCAGGACCGCCGCCGAAGCCGCCGCCAAAGCCGCCGCCGGGGCCGCCAGGGCCGGGACGTCCCTCCTCCTTCACCACAGTCACCTCGACGTTGTTCTCGGAGGACCCACAGAAATCCTGAATCTGCGGCACCAGGGAACTGCCGAGGGCGATAATGCCCACAATCAGCGCGATGGAACCGACGTTGCGCTGGCAGAAGCTGCCCGCCTTCGGTGCCTCCGTCCCGCAGCAGCATGACTCGTTGCTCATCTTGACTTGCTCCTTTCTGTTGCTTGCTCTCAAAACCACGACCACGACCGGCGAGGACAGTGATTTGGACAGTAAACGCCCAGATGCGCCGCTTCGTGTGCCCGGCCCGGTAAAAAAGACACGTCGTTCAGAAGCCCGCCTGCGGCTCCAGCAACAGCCTCGCCGGGCCGATCAGCCCCGACGGCAGCAGACTGTCCGTCGCCTTCCAGCCGGTGCGGAAGTTAGAGAACGTGCGGATGCCCAGCCCCGAGTCAGACCGGTCGGCCAGCACCCAGTCCGGCCAGGCGGGATGGCCCGGCTCGCGAACGGTCTGGCGCAGCCGCGCGTCGCCAATCATCCGATTCGGCCACAGCAGCGCCACGCGCACGCGGATGTCCAGCGGCGCGCCGCCACGGCAGAACCGCGTGATGTCCACCCGATACGGGCGGTGCCACAGCAGCCCCGCCAGCTCACCATTCACCGTCACCTCCGCGACATGACGGACATCGCCCAGATCCAGGATGACCGCCGTGTCCGGTGACGCCTTCGGTGCCTCGACCCGACGCCCATACGTCACCAGACCCGCCGCATACCGCACGCGCTCGTCGGCATGCTCCGACAGGGAGCCCAGACGCGCCAGGCGCACCCGCTCCGGCGCACCGGTGTCCGCAGGGAAGCGGATGTCCCAGCCGTCGCTGATGTCCCGCGCCGACGGCGCTTTCGGCGGCGTCACCGTCCGGCGCGTCCCGTCGCGCGCGATGACCTCGACGCTGGCCTGCCGCCTGAACTGCAGACGGGGCTCACCGGCGACCGAGACCACCTGGAACGGCGCCGGGCGACGGCTCAGCTCCAGGCCAATCCGCCGGACCGTATGCTCCGGCCAGACCACACGCTTCGCCTCGCCGTCCAGCTCGTACTCCAGCAGAAGCTCCTTGAACTGGTTCGGCGCCGGATCATGCCCCACCAGCTCATTGGTCACCTTCAGCTCCAGGCCATCGTCCGTCACCCGCGACGCCACCTGAGCCGTGACATCCTCGCCCGACTCCACGCCACGGCGACGATACACCGCCCGACACACGCGCAGACGCGGCCCCGACGACGCTCCCTTTGTCACCGTGTCCGAAACCACCCGCAGCGACCGCGCCGCACGCGACGACGCCCCGCGCCCAAACACCACCAGCGCCGACTCATACGGCCCCAGCGACAGCAGCACCCGCGTCGCGTCTCCCTCCCGACGCCAGCTCGCCACCTCCTCCACCCTGCCGTCCTCGGCACGGTACAGCCGCGGCTCCAGCCCCTCCGCCACCACAAACCCCACCTCGCGCAGCCAATGGCCGTCCGCGTCGTTGCAGACCAGAAACGTCTCCGAGTCGCCCACCTGTCGCCGCACCACCTCCAGGCCGCCGTTGTCCGTCACCGAGGGGCGGACGCCCAGCGCCCGCAGCGCCTCCAGCGCCCGCGCCGCATGGCACAGCCACCCGCGCCCCAGACGGCGGCGCTCCCCCGGACGGCTGTCGCCCCACAGCGCCTCACGCGCCGACGCAAACGCCTCCTCCGTGTCCGACAGCGACGGCGACCCCTCCGGCGGCAGCCCCGAGACGCGCGCACCGGCCTCGGCCAGCTCGCGCACCCGCCGCAGCGTCGCCACCGTCAGGAAACGATCCGTCCCCAGATGGAGCAGGTCGTAGACCGCCCCGGAGGGCGTCCGCAGCCGACCATCGGGGAGAACCTCCAGGCTGTCCCGCAGGTCGTCGGCGCACACATAGTCGTAGCCATAGCCGGCACGGGTCAGTTCAGACAGCGTGGGGAAACGGTTGGGGTTCGACTCGCCGGAGAGCACCAGCGCCTGATTGCGGACCACGCCCGCCTGCAGCAGCCGCTGCGCCCGCCGCACATAGTCAGCCCAGCCCCTCCCCAGCGGCCACCACGTCGTGTTCCGGTTCAGCTGTGAGCCATGATGGCCCAGCGACATCCCCGGACGCACATTCACCAGCGGCTGATGCACATAGCTGTGCACAATCAGCCGGGACACGCCCATCAGCCAGCCGCGATCCCCGTAGACCTTCAGCTCCTCTGGATGTCCCTGCCAGCGCCCCGGCAGCGCATCCGTCGTGAACGCCTCCGCGCCCACGCCCAGCGCACCATGCACATGCGCCGCGCTCCCCGGCATCAGCGACATCCGCCCCTGCCCCAGCCAGAACTCGCCGCTCGGGATGTCCGCCCGCCGCGCACACCGCAACTGGTCAAACGGCCCCCCATACGGCTCCGTGATCGCCGTCAGCCCCTCCCGATGACACAGCTCCGCAAAGTAGTCGTAGTAGTTCTCCGCGAACAAGTCCGACACCGTCCGCTGCAAATCATACAGGAACCGGTGCGTCTCCAGCCGCGTCCCCACCACATAGCCCAGCATCGCCGGCAGGAACGGACGCATCCCATAGCCGCGCCGACGCCGGAACGCCTCCTCGAACCCCTCCGTCCAGTTCTGGCCGTTGACCTCGTAGCTGTCGATGGTGGCGTACTTGAGCACGCCCAGGTCGCGCTGCCCCCGCAGCAGCACCCCCATGAAATGGGGCCAGTGCGCGTCCAGGCCGCGACGGCTCAGCTTGTCGCACTCCAGCCCGGACAGATACGCCGGCGCGCACGTCACGCCCGTCGTCGTGTAGCCGATGCGCAACAGCCGCCAGCGCCCCTCCGGCGCCTCCGCCCACTCCAGACGGCCGTCCGCACCCATCCTTCCCGTCAGGTCGATGACCTGCGACCGCCCAATCCCCTGCTCCGCCTCCGTCCCGCGCGGATGCGCATACCCCATCGACGTGCCGAGCGAATTCCGCGCGCCGATGTCCTCCACCACCTCCGTGTCCAGGAACGAGACCTCCGCCAGACGCATGTCGCGCTGACCCACATAGCCCGGCGCCGGCTGCGACACAAACGTCAGCCGAAACGCCACCGCCGGCTCCGACAGCCGAACACGGCTCAGCTTCGCACCCTTCGCGTCCCGAAACAGACGGTACCGCATCGTCCGAACCGGCACAAACGTCTCACCGTCCGCAGACACCTCCAGACGGCAGTCCACATACCCATGCGTCTCGTCAAACGACACCTGCACCGCCCTCGGACGCCTCGGACGACCATACCGCAGCGTCACCGAAGCCGACGCGCCCACCTCACGTATCGGCAGCCGCACCGACGTCTCACGCCGACCATCCACCACCGCCCCGCCGTCCGACACCGCGCCGCCAGACGCCAGCGTCACCGCCACCGGACGACCGTCAGGCACAAAGTCCGGAACCGCCAGCACCGCAATGTCGCGGTAGAACCCGCGACGAGCCTCCGGACGCTCCAGCGACACGCTCACGCGACCTCCGCCCACCACCGGCGTCTCCGTCGACACCACAAACTTCATCGAGTCCTCCGGACGTATCCACGGCCCGCCCGAACTCGACCACCCGGGACAGTTGTGGACACCCAGACGCAACCCCAGACGCTTCGCCTCCTCGCACGCATGGCGATAGAGCCCCAGCCACTCCGGCGACAGCATCCGCGGCGACTCAGACTCCTTCCCCGGCGGCACCGACGACATCGCCGCGCAGAAGATGTGAGCCACATCATACCCTATCGCCCGCATCGCCTCCAAATCCGCCGTAATCCCCGCTCGCGTCACATACTGGCTCGTCCAGTGCCACCACGTCTGCAGCGCACCCTCGCCGCTCCCCGCCGACGTCGGCTCAAGCGCCGCCTTCAGCGATCCGCCAAACGCCCAGGCGCACGACAGCGACAGCGCCGCGCCCATCACCGCAAACCATCTGCCCATCCCAGGTCTCCTTCTCTGCCGTCACGTACTACGCGCTGTACACGCCGCCGTTGATGTCCAGCGTCGCCCCGGTGATGAAGCCGTCGTACTCCGACGCCAGGAACGCGACGGGCCGCGCCACATCCTCCGGATTGCCGGCGCGCCCCAGCGGAATGCCAGCCACCGTCCTCGCCGCCGACTCCGGCGTCGTGTGCGTCTGATGGAACCGCGTCCCCAGCATCAGCCCCGGCGCGACGCAGTTCACGCGGATGCCGCGGTCGGCCAGCTCGCCCGCCAGCGCCCGAGTCCAGGTGATGACCGCCCCCTTGCTCGTCCCATACACCAGCGACCCCGCATGGCCGCCCTTCCGACCAGCCAGCGACGCCAGATTGACGATGCTGCTGCCCTCGCTGGCCCGCGCCAAATGCGGTACCGCCGTCCGCGTCACATACATCATGCTCTTCACGTTCACCGCCATCACCCTGTCCCAGAACGACTCCGTGATGTCCTCCAGCCACACGCGCTCCACCAGGTCGCCCGTGTTGTTCACCAGCACCTCCAGACCGCCCAGCCACGACACCGCCTCCTCCACCAGCGACACCGCCGCCCGCTCGTCCGTCAGATCCGCCTGGAACGCCGCCGCGCGGCGCCCCTGCGCCGTCGCCTCCTCGACCAGCCCCCGCGCACCTGCCTCGCTCCGAAAATAGTGTATCGCCACCTCGCAGCCCTGACGCAGCAGCTCGCGGCAAATCGCCAGCCCCAGTCCCTGACCTCCGCCCGTCACCAGTGCCCGACGTCCTCTCAAGTCACCCATGATCGCTCCAATGCTCCCTGCCTTTCCAAGCCATAACGACTACAACACAAGACACAGATGCCCCGCGCCGCCGCTCACAGGCGAACCACCGCGAGACCATCCACCGTCACCGACTCCTCGCGGCCACCCGCCAGACGCAGACGGCAGTGCGCCAACCGCTCAGAGGCGATGACCACCGCCTCCGGACGCAGGCTGACCACCACCGGAACGTCCGACTCCAACACCTCGCACGGCGGCTCCAGGCCGCACGCCGACACCCCAAACACATACGACGACAGCTCCGGACAGCTCGCGTCCAGCAGCTCCTCAATCGCCGAGTCAAACGTCACCGCCCAGCCCGAGCCCACCGCTCGGCGGAAGACCGACGCATACCGCATCTCGCCCGCCCGGTCATACAGCACGCTCTCGGCCAGCGTCTCCACCTCCGGCGCAGACGGACGCAGCAGCGTCGCCTCCGTCTGCGGCAACCAGCCGTCCGCCGACGCGCCGCATGGCACCAGATACGTGTCATACCGCCGTGTGCCCCACCACTGGTTCGCGAACGCACACGCCAGACGACCCGACGGCTCCGACGCCGACAGCCCCGCAAACGACGGCGGCACCCGACCCGTGAACACCACCCGGCCCCCCTCCCGCGCAAACCGCTCCAGAAATGCCTCGCGCTCAGGCGTCAGCGCAATCCGGCGAGTCACATACAGCACCCGGAAACTGCCCGCCACCGCCGGCTCGTCCAGATAATGCTCCGACAGCTCCATGACGGGAATGCCGCGGGTCGTCAGCGCGTCCGTCAGCCGCGTCGCCTGCGAGTCCCTCGGCGCGGGCCGGGAGCGCAGACGCTCGTCCGCCGGCGTGAACACACAGGCATACCGCACCGGACGCCCCAGCGACGCACAGGCGTCCGCCGACCGGAACATCTCGGCGACCGACCCCAGATGACGCTCCGTCCGGAAAAACCGCCCCGCATACGAGACGATGGGACGGCCGCCCATCGCCAGAGCCCGCAGACCCTGAAAGCGCGTCGACGCCTCGAACGACTCCCCGCTGAAGCGCGGATGCCACCCATGCGCGTTCGTGTAGCTCCAGATCATCTTCCCCAGCACATGCGCGAGACTCGCGCCCGCCACGCCCCCGCGCGTGAACTCAATCAGAAAGCTGTCCACCAGCCCCAGCATCGCCCGCTCCGTCGTCTCGCCGTTCATGTGCGCCGCCGTCCGGTTCATCAGCAGCGGCAGCCCGCGAGCCGACGTCCGCGCACGGAACTCCGACAGCAGACGCACCAGACGCGCCCGCTTCCACGACTGATACTCGTCCCAGCGCTCCGTCTCCGCATTGCGCGGCAACGGACGCCCCGTCTCCTCACGATACAGCCGACGGCACGACTCGCACTGGCAGATGTTGTCCTCCGTCCCCCACCCCTGATACGGCCCGTCCAGGTAGACGGCCGCGATGTCGTGGGACATCACCTCGTCCAGTACCTCCAGTATCCGCCCCCAGTAGTCCCCGAACGCGCAGATGGACAGCAGCGGCTCTCCCCCGAAATGGAACTCCTGGCCTCGGGGAGCCAGCATCGCCCCCGCGTCGTCGCGGCACACCCAGTCGGGATGGAGACGCTCCACCCAACTGCGCGGGACACCATGCCCCACCGGCACATAGCACACCACCTTCACCCCCGTCTCCGTCATCTCACGCAAGAGGTCACGCCCACCCAGGTCGGGATGCGGCGGATACACCCGGCTCGGATAGAACGCATACTTGCCTATCGACCCAAAACGCACCGAGTCCGCGCCACAGCGCTCACACAGCGCGGCCGCACGACCCGCGTCAAACGACAGCTCCGGCGCAAACGGTGGCCAGTACCCATCCAGCAGCAACGTCTTCAGTCCATGCAGCTCGTCCATGTCCCATCCTCAGACTCAGAAAACGCAATGACCACCCACTCCCGCCCTCGCATCCCATAGTATAAGGTCACACCACGCCCCTCGCAAGCCACCGACAGCACCCCCGCAGACACAAAAAAGGGCCCGGACACCACCGGAAAGGCTCTCGCGCCTCCCCGACAGACCGGGCCAGCTCGGCAAGGGACTCAGCCCCCGCTCAGCTCTGCTCCATGAAACGGCTGCAGCGCTGCAGCACAATCTTGTGCTTCCGCATCACACGCCACACGAAGTCAGGGCTCACATCGCCCACGCGCTCCGCGACCAGACGCCCATTCCAGGACATACACCCCTCCGGCGGCGCCGAACGCACCACCTCAAGCACACGCTTCTCCGCGTCATCGCGGTACTTCGACGGCTTCCCCGGACGATCCCCGTCAAACAGACCCGCTATCCGGCTGTCCATGAAGCGCCGACGCCACTTGCTCACCACATACGGATACACATTCAGACGCGTCGCCGTCTCAATGGCCTTCACGCCAGCAACCGCATCCAGGATAATCTCAGCGCGACCGCGCATCCGCGTGCTCATGTTGTCGTCCACAAGCCATCGCTCCAGCTCCTCGCGCTCCTCGTTCGTCAAGTCAATCTCAATCGGTTTCATTGCTTTGTCTGCTCCTTCTGCTCCTGCACTTCTCAATCTTTGCCTAATGGCATCAGTGCGTCTCCCTAGGCCGACCGACACGGACCACTGTGGCCCGAAGCCGCGTCACTGCCCAACAATATTACAGGAAAATGTAAAGCGTGTTTCATACATTTACAAATCCGCTCATGTATTTTTCGTCATGTCCTTTCCGCAAATTTACAACTTTGCACTATATTGTCAAACCGACTGCGGCACCATGACCGCGCCCAGCAATACCTACCAAACCACTGGCCTTTCATAGCCCATGAACGACTCACTCATCGCCCAGCTCCAGGCTCTCCTGGACCAGGCCGTCGCGGACGGCTCCGAACTCGGACTGCAGTTGGCCCTCTACGAGCACGGCCGCCCCGCCGCCTCCCTTGTCGCCGGCTTCGCCGACGCCCAGCGCCGACGCCCCATCCGCGAGGACTCCCTCTTCCCCGTCTTCTCCGTCGGCAAGGGCGTCCTCGCCACCCTCGCCCACCGCCTCGTCCAGCGCGGCACCCTCTCCTACGCCACGCGCGTCGCCGACGTCTGGCCCGAGTTCGCCTCGCACGGCAAGCAGAACGTCCTCCTCTGGCACCTCCTCGCCCACCGCGCCGGACTCCAGCACTTCCCCTGGCCCGAGACCGACGACCAGCTCGCCGACTGGGACACCTGCTGTCGCCTCGTCGCCGACATGACACCCGCCTGGGAACCCGGCACCCGACACGCCTACCATGCCATCTCCTTCGCCTGGCTCGTCGGAAACACCCTCGCACGAGCCGACGGACGCACCCTCCCACAGCTCCTCCACGATGAAATCACCGCCCCCCTGCACCTCCAGGACGAGCTTCGCTTCGGAACCGACATGACTATGGACACGCGCATACCTGACCTTGTTCCACGCCAGGGAAACCTGGGCGAACTCGCCGCCAAAATGGCCCGCCCCACCATCCGACACGCCTGCATCCCCTCCTTCAACGGCTGCATGTCCGCACGCGCCATCGCCCGACACTACGCCGCGCTCCTCGACCCCGTCGACGGACTCGACGAACCGCTCCACAACCCCGACACCCTCGACAATGCCGCACACGTCCGCAGACTCCCCGACGACCAGCCGCTCCCAGGCTCCTGGGCCACCCACGGACTCGGCTACGTCTGCCACAACGCCTCCCCTGACCTCATCGGACACGGCGGCGCCCTCGGAGCCGAGGGCTTCCTCGTCCGCTCCCGACACCTCGCCGTCGGCTTCACCCGCAACGTCCAGTCTCCCGACATCCCCAGACTCCCCCTCCGAGACGCCATCAGCGACCTCCTCGGACTGCCGCACCGACACTGGTGACGCCGCGCCAGTTGCCTAACTGACCTTCACGCATTATATTAGAAGACTGTCACATCCGTCTGCCTCCCGCCCGCACCAGGGACAGAGGCAGACACACCACCTTTCCGGACGCGGACAGGCGCACCCACCTCCCCGCAGCCGCACCACACTCCCACACACACCTTCCCAGGACCACGCTAACATGACCAAGATTGCCTTCATGGGCGCCGGCAGCACCGTCTTCGCCAAGAACCTCATCGGCGACTGCTTCCTGACGGACTGCCTCAAGGACAGCACCATCGCCCTGTACGACATCGACTCAGACCGCCTCCACGAGTCGAAGCTCATGCTGGAGAACCTCAACGCCAACATCAACGGCGGCCGAGCCACCATCACCACCCACCACGGCGTCAAGCAGCGCAAGGCCGCTCTCAAGGACGCCGACTTCGTCATCAACGCCATCCAGGTCGGAGGCTACGAGCCCTCCACCGTCCACGACTTCGAAATCCCCAAGAAGTACGGCCTCCGCCAGACCATCGGAGACACCCTCGGCATCGGCGGCATCTTCCGCGGACTCCGGACCATCCATGTCGTCGAGGGCTTCGCCAACGACATCAAGACCGTCTGCCCCAACGCCCTCTTCCTCAACTACACCAACCCCATGTCCATCGTCACCGGCTACCTCCAGCGCATCTGCCAGCTCAAGTGCGTCGGACTCTGCCACTCCGTCCAGGTCTGCGCCTCCAACCTCCTCAAGGAACTCGACATCTACGACAAGTACTGGCCCGTCACCTGGAAAATCGCCGGCATCAACCACATGGCCTGGCTCCTCGACATCGAGAAGGACGGAAAGTCCCTCTACCCGGAAATCCGCAAGCTCGCCGAAAAGAAGAACCGCGCCGCCAGAAAGCCCGACGGCACCAAGCACGGCGACATGGTCCGCTTCGAAATCCTCAAGCACTTCGGATACTACAACACCGAGTCCTCCGAACACACCGCCGAATACCACCCCTACTTCATCAAGGCCGCCAACGAGTCACTCATCAGCGAATTCAACATCCCGCTCGACGAGTACCTCAGACGCTGCAAGAACCAAATCACCGAGTGGAACCAGCGCCGCGACGAAATCGTCCACAACGCCAAGCTCTCCCACACCAAGACACACGAGTACGGCGCCGCCATCATGGAGGCCATCCTCACCGACACCCCCATCGAAATCGGCGGCAACGTCATCAACCACGGACTCATCCCCAACCTCCCCGACGAGGCCTGCGTCGAAGTCCCCTGCCTCGTCAACCGCAACGGCGTGCAGGGCTGCCAGGTCGGCCCCCTCCCAACCCAGCTCGCCGCACTCAACATGACCCACATCAACGTCCATTTCCTCACCATCGAGGCCGCACTCAAGCGCTCACGCCAGCTCGTCTACCAGGCCGCCATGCTCGACCCACACACCCGAGCCGAACTCTCCCTCGACAAAATCCGCGAAATGTGCGATGACCTCTTCGAGGCTCATATCCAGGACGGCATCCTCCCCGAATACAAGTAGCCGGACAGTCGGACAGACGGGCGAGCACCACGCCCGACGCCCTCGCACACACGCCGCAGCGCCCCTCCGCCCCCTCGCGGAGCCGGCGCCGCGGCAGTCTTGTGCCTGCCCACCCCACGCCCCCCAACCTCCTCCCCCATGACTGACTGCCACGACACCTTCGGACGCTTCATCGTCGGCATCGACCTCGGCACCACCAACTGCTCCCTCGCCTACCTCGACCGGGAGTCCCCCGCGCCGCGCCTCGAGACCTTCCCCATCGTCCAGCTCGTCGCGCCCGGAGAGACCGCCGCGCGCCCCCTCCTCCCCTCCTTCGACTACCTCCCCGGCGACGACGAGCTGCCCCCCGGCGCCCTCGCCCTCCCCTGGTGCCCCAACCCCACCCACGCCGTCGGTCTCTTCGCCCGCGAGCAGGGCGCCCGCATCCCCGAACGCCTCGTCAGCTCCGCCAAGTCCTGGCTCGCGCACGCCGGCGTCGACCGCACCCGCCCCATCCTCCCCTGGGGCTCCGAGCTCGGCCCCCAGATGCTCTCGCCCGTCACCGCCTCCACACACTACCTCACCCACCTCCGCGACGCCTGGAACCACGCCTTCCGACACCTCCGTGACCACGACGGCTCCCCCTGCAACCTCCAGGACCAGACCATCATCCTCACCGTCCCCGCCTCCTTCGACGAGGCCGCCCGAGAGCTCACCCTCGACGCCGCACGTCAGGCCGGACTCCTCCATGTCACCCTCCTAGAGGAGCCGCTCGCCGCCTTCTACGCCTGGCTCGACCAGCACGCCCACGACTGGAAGACCCTCCTCCAGCCCGGCGACGTCATCGCCGTCATCGACGTCGGCGGCGGCACCACCGACTTCTCCATCATCGAGCTCGACCACGACTTCACCCTCCGCCGCAAGGCCGTCGGAGACCACCTCCTCCTCGGCGGCGACAACATCGACATCGCACTCGCACGACAGGCCGAACACGCCTGGGGCAGACGACTCCCGCAACGACAGTGGACACAGCTCTGCCAGCAGTGCCGACAGGCCAAGGAACGACTCCTCGCACCCGACGCACCCGAAACCGCCACCGTCCAGCTCACCGGACAGGGCAGCTCCATCCTCGCCGGACTCAAGACTCACACCTTCTCCCGCGACGACATCCAGCACACCGTCCTCGACGGCTTCTTCGCCGACATCCCCGCCGACACCCCCGCACCCGAACGACGCCACGGACTCCAGGAACTCGGACTCCCCTACGCCGCCGACCCCGTCATCACCCGACACCTCCTCCAGTTCCTCCGCAACGCCGGCCCCTCCCTCGCCAGCCCCACACCCATCGCCGCACCCACCAAAGTCCTCTTCAACGGCGGAACCATGCTCCCCGCACCCCTCCGCCAACACGTCGTCAACACCATCCGACACTGGCTCGGCCACACGCACACCGTCACCGAACTCCTCGCCGACGACCCCTTCCTCGCCGTCTCCCACGGCGCCGCCGCCTTCGCCAAGGCCCGACTCGGACAGGCCGTCCGCATCCACGGCGGCATCGCCAAGGCCTACTTCCTCCAGCTCGACGACCACGGACAGCGACGACTCCTCTGCGTCATGCCACGCGACACCGCCGAAAACACCGTCTGCCAGCTCCCACAGACCTTCACCCTCCAGACCAACTCCCCCGTCGCCTTCCCACTCTTCTCCTCCGCCACCCGACTCGGAGACCGTCTCGGAGACCTCATCGACCCCGACGACGACTCCCTCACCCCACTCCCACCCCTCCAGACAGCCCTCCGCTTCGGAAACCCCGACGCCAAGGCCGCCATCGACGTCCACCTCGCCGCACAGCTCACCGCCATCGGAACCCTCGAACTCTGGTGCCAGGCCACCCAGACGCCTCACCGCTTCCCCCTCGCCTTCAACCTCCGAGCCTCCTCCCACGCAACGCCTCAGACTCCAGGCGCCGCCCTCACCCTCGACGAACAACGCACCCGCGACGCGCTCACCCTCATCGCCCACACCTTCAGCGCCCCCGCCGACGTGACCGGACGACTCACCAAGGCCCTCGAGGAAACACTCGCCCTCCCACGCAACGACTGGCCCGCGCCTCTCCTCCGACGCTTCGCCGACCTCCTCCTCGACCACCCCGAATGGCGCACCCCATCCCCCCAGCACGACGCCCGATGGCTCCAGCTCCTCGGCTTCTCGCTCCGACCCGGCACCGGCTGCCCCGCCGACGAGACGCGCATCCGCAGACTCTGGAAACTCCGCGACCCCGCCAGAAAGCTCCAGGCCCCCACCACCAACCTCACCGCCTGGTGGATCACCCTCCGACGCGCCGCCGCCGGACTCACCCCCGGACAGCAGGAACAGTACGCCGGCATGCTCGCCCGCGAGCTCATCGCCAAGGACGGACAGACCGTCCTCAAGCGCGACGCCCCCCAGACCCTCGAGGCCTGGCGCTTCCTCGCCTCCCTCGAGAAAATCCCCCACACCCTCAAGCTCAAGTGCCTCAACGCACTCATCCTCGGCTCCGGAAAGCTCGACGACGACGCCTTCTGGCCCATCGCCAGACTCGTCGCGCGCACCCTCTTCGCCGGCCCACACGACGCCGTCATCCCCGCCGAGCGACTCCGCCCCCTCCTCCCACACCTCCTCCGCAAGGCCACACAGTCCGGACGACGCCACAACGCCCTCCTCGCCATCGCCAGCGCCGCACGCCAGACCGGCATCCGCACCATCGACCTCGACGACGACTCCCGCGCACAGGCCCGACAGTTCCTCGCCGACGCCAACGCCCCACAAAACCTCCTCGACGCACTCGACGCCCCCGCCGACTCCTCCCCAGCCTGGACTCCCGACTACCTCGGAGACACCCTCCCACTCGGACTCGCCCTCAGCCAGCCGGAACCCTGACAGCCCCACCCACACCACCGCACACACGGTGCGCCAGACGGAGGAGCTGCCGCTCCGCGAACCTGAACACCCCCACCCCAACCCCACCGCACACACGCCATGTCAACCAAGTACCGCCCCATCATGAGCACCCTCGGCTTTGTCCTCTCCCCCGACCGCAGCCAGGTCCTCATGACCTACAGAGTCTTCCGCAACGACGACGAGCAGTTCGGCAAATACAACGGCCTCGGCGGACACATGGAACCCAACGAGGACATCGCCACCTGCATGATCCGCGAAATCAAGGAGGAGGCCAACATCGACGTCACCGCCATGACCCTCCGCGGAACCGTCAACTGGACCAACTTCGGCCCCCACGGCGACGACTGGCTCGCCTTCATCTTCCTCATCACCGCCTACAACGGCACGCCCGCCGCCGCCAGCAACGAAGGCCCACTCCAATGGGTCCCCAAGGACAAAATCCTCACCCTGCCCATGTGGGAGGGCGACCGCCACTTCATCCCACTCGTCTTCGATGACGACCCCAGACCCTTCCACGGCTTCCTCCCCTACGACCACGAACATCCCCTCAACTGGTCCTGCGTCCGCATCTGAGCCGCAAAAAAAACGCGCCGCGACAGCGGCGCCTGTCCCGACGGCGCCCCCGCCGTCGGGCGAAAATC
>CALZPA010000026.1 GCA_945827525.1 uncultured Lentisphaeria bacterium
GCGCAATTTTTCTCGATTGAGTCGATTGAGTCGATTGAGTCGATTGACTCGATTGAGTCGAGTTTCGTCTGGGGCTACTCGACGGTGTAGCCCCAGGCGAGGAGCTCGGTGACCAGGGCGTCGCGCGACTTGGCCTTGTCGGCGCCCATGACGACGCAGATCATGCGCCGTCCCTTGCGCTCGGCCGTGACGGTGATGCAGAATTTGGACTCGTCGATGTAGCCGGTCTTGAGTCCGTTGACGCCGGGGCATCTGGGGTTGTCGAGGAGTCGGTTCTTGTTGGCGAGGTCGAAGCGCCGTCCGGGCTCCTTCTCGCGGATATGGGCGAGCTTGGTGCCGGCCCATTTCATGATGGCCGGGACATCCATGACATATTCGGCAAGATAGGCCATGTCGAGGGCGCTGCCGCGGTTGGCGCGGTGGTTCTTGCGGTCGGGGAGGCCATTGGTGTTGCAGAACGAGAAGGAACGGAGCCCCATGGCGGCGGCCCGCTGGTTCATGCGCTTGACGAACGCCTCCTCGCTACCCGCCATGAATTCGCCGATAAGGTAGGCGCAGTCGTTGGCGCTGTGGATTATCATGCACTTGAGCAGCTCGTCGAGAGTGAACGACTCTCGGGGATCCATGTAGATGTGGCAGTCGCTGAACTTGCGGAACATCTTGCGCGGCACCTGGACCACTGTCTCCAGCGTGTGCTTGCTGTCCGGCTCGCTCAGCTCACAGAGCAGCTCATATGCCGTCATGATCTTGGACATGGAGGCGATGGCGTAGGCGGTTCGGGCGTCCTTCTGCCAGAGGATGCGCCGGCTGCCGAGGTCGACCAGAATGCCCGAGCGGCAGCCGCGCTCCAACTGCTGCTCCAGCTTCGGCGGCAGATTGCCGGGGTCGTCGATGAACGGGCCGTAGCTGGGCTGACGGGGCACCAGCGGACGCGCGGACGCCGCGGCGCGGGCGGCAGCCCGCGCACGGCTGTCCGGCGCCTCCAGCGGCGCCGCCGGCGGCTGGGACGACGGAGACGCCACAGGGACAGGGGCGGACGGCTGAGCCGCCGGCGGAGCGGCCTGCGCCTCCGTCGTCGTTGGCGTCGGAGTCGGCGCGGCGGCGACGGGCGACGGCTCCCGTCCGGACTTCAGCAGCTTCAGGCAGACCAGCCCATGGACCAGCGTCACAATGGCAATGATCACGAGAATACGTCCGTGCTTCATCTCAGTTCCTCAGCGGTGGACATCAGGTAGACGGATGGTTCCGGCGAAGACAGGGGGGGCAGCCCTCACTCCTCCGGCGGGAAGGAGGGGGTTGCGGGCTTGCGCGAGCGATGGCGACGGCGACGGCGACGCGGCGGCGGCAGCGAGACGGCCACTTCCGGCTCGGGCAGACGCTCGAAGAGCTCCTCGTCCCAGCCCAGCCCGCGGACGAGCAGTCCGACAAGCAGCCGGGCGTAGCGGTAGTCGCTGTGGTGGTAGTAGGAGGGGGCGAGCTCCTCGTCGCAGAGCGCGGGCACCATGAGGATGATGTCCTTGACGCGCAGCGAATACTCGCGGGGCAGGACGAACGCATCGTAGAAGGCGCGGATCATCTGCAGGCAGGTCGCGCTCATGCCGGGGCCGTGCGACCAGTCGCGGCAGTCGTCCCCGTCGTCCGGCTGGAGCTCATGCAGGACAACGGGCAGACAGGCGGTGGCCAGCGCCAGCGCGCGCGAATTCGTGTAGTCGCCGGAGCGCATCCGCTGGTCGCGGGCGAGCAGCAGCCGTCGCGACATGCGTCCGGCCGTGGTGTCCCAGAGGCTGTCGAACGCCGGCCAGAAGCAGGCGAGGAAGCCGTACTTCTGGAAGGCGTTGAAGATGGCGAGGGAGTGACCGGTCATGAAAATCTTGAGCAGCTCCTCGTAGAGGCGGCTGATGGAGGCGCGCTGGATGATGCCGCGCTTCTCGCGGAGGGCCTCGATGGTGTCCGGCGTCATGGTGAAGCCATGGATGCCGACCAGCTTGAGGGCGCGGAGCATCCGCACCGGATCCTCCACGAAGCGCGTGGCGGGGTCGCCGATGACGCGCACCACGCGCTTCGCCAGATCCTCCTGACCGCCGACCAGATCGATGATGCCGCGGTCGCCGATGGGGTCGTAGTAGAGGGCGTTGACGGTGAAGTCGCGGCGGAGGGCGTCGTCCTCGAGGGTGCCGTACTGGTTGTCGTTCCAGATCATCTGGCCGTCGTCGTCATAGCGTCCGCGGCGCTCGTCGGCGGTGGGTGCGCGGCGGAAGGTGCTGACCTCATAGGTGTCGTCGCCCATGCGGACCATGGCGAGTCGGAAGCGCCGTCCGATGATCATGCACTGTCGGCGTCCGAAGACCTCGCGCACCTGCTCGGGGGTGGCGTTGGTGGTGATGTCGTAGTCCTTGGGGCAAGTCCCAAGCAGGAGGTCGCGGACGGCGCCGCCGACGATGTACGCCTCATAGCCGCACTCCACCAGTTGCCGCACCACCTGCACGGCCGCGTTGCGAATAGTTGCTCGCAGATTCATCCCTTTGCTAACCTTATTCCTTGCGCTTGCCGCAGGGCGACCGCTGTCCGGACGCCCCGCGCCATGAGAGAGAGTCAATGTCAACGTCGCCATTCGGGTGACGGTCACGTCACAGCCCCAGGGTGAGCTGCTCGGGGGACGGCGGCAGCAGCCCGAGCGCCCGGGCGACGGGCGCGAACGAGCGGCGATGCTCGGGGCAGGCGCCCAGCCTGTCCAGCGCCGCCAGATGCTCGGCGGTGCCGTAGCCCTTGTGGCGGGCGAAGCCGTAGCCGGGATAGACGTCCTCCAGCTCCTCCATCAGGCGGTCACGCGTCACCTTGGCCACGATGCTGGCCGCGCCGACGCTGGCGCTGCGGGCGTCGCCCTTCACCAGGAAGTCCGCCGTCACGGGGAAATCCGGCACGGGCAGACCGTCGACCAGGGCGAGCGTCACGTCGTCGCCCAGCCGCCGCACGCACTCGCGCATCCCCTCGTGCGTCGCCCGCAGGATGTTGAGGCGGTCGATGTCGGCGGCCGTGCGGAGGGCGACCGCCACGCGGACAGACGCATCCGAGGTCAGGCGCTCGTACAGCTCCCGCCGTCGGGCATCCGTCAGCGCCTTCGAGTCGTTCACGGCCTCCAGGTAGCCGCCGCCGTCGGGGGGCAGCACGACGGCGGCGACGACGACCGGCCCCGCCAGGGGCCCTCGTCCCGCCTCGTCCACGCCCGCGATCACCCGATGGCCGCGGGCCTGCCACTGGCGCTCAATCGCCCAGCGGTCCGCGACGGCACCGCCGTCCCGCTCCGGAACTCTGCCCAAACGCCTGCCCATCCTGCGCGTCGTCGTCTTCGTCGTCGGCCGGCCGCCTTGCCGCCGGACACCATAGTAGAAAAAGACGGGAAGCGGCCCAGCCTTGCGGCCGACGACTTCCCGTCCTTCTCTGTGGGTGGCTGGCGCGGCGGCCAGCGAGCCGTCATCAGGATTAGCGGACGCGCTTTTCCTTCACGCGGGCGGCGTTGCCGACCTGGTCGCGCAGATAGTAGAGCTTGGCGCGGCGGACGACGCCCTGGCGCACGCGGGTGATCTTGGCGATGCGCGGCGAGTGGAGCGGCATGATGCGCTCGACGCCCTGACCATGGGTCACGCGGCGCAGGGTGAACGTCTCGGCGATGCCGCCGCCGGAGCGGGCGATGACGGTGCCGGTGAACGCCTGGATGCGCTCCTTGCCGCCCTCGATGATGCGAACATCAACCGTGATCGTGTCACCAACGGCGAACTCCGGGATATCCGTCTTCAGATTCTCTCTGCGGAGTTCCTCAATCAGACTCATCTTCTGTACTTTGCTTTCGTTTTCCATAGCTGTTCACCTGTCTTCATCTGCAATCCGCGACAGCAGGTCTGGACGGCGCCCCACCGTGCGTATCACTCGTTGCTCCAATCGCCAATTCGTTATCTCACCATGATTCCCGGACAGCAGGACATCCGGCACGCGCATGCCCCGGAACTCGACCGGGCGCGTGTACTGCGGGTACTCCAGCAGCGGCAGGTCGCCGAACGACTCCTCCTCCGAGGAGAGGTCGTCGCCCAGCACGCCCGGCAGCAGCCGGACGATCGCGTCGGTCATCACCACGGCGGCCAGTGCGCCGTTCGTCAGCACAAAGTCGCCCAGCGACAGCTCCTCGTCGAACAGGCACTGCCGCGCCCGCTCGTCGATGCCCTCGTAGTGCCCGCAGACGAGCATGAGGTGCCTCTCGCCGCTGAGGCGCCGCGCGTCCGACTGGCGGAAGCGGTGCCCCTGCGGGCACATCAGGATGACGCGGCAGTCCGGTGTCCGGAGGGACTCCACGCACTCGAACAGCGGTTCGGGCGCGAGCACCATGCCGACGCCGCCCCCGTAGGGCGCGTCGTCGACGGACTGGCGCCGGTCATGCGCGTAGTCCCGGAGGTTGACGAAGTTGAGCTCGACCCGCCCCTCCCGGACGGCGCGGCCCATGATGGACTCGCCGAGGGCCCCGCGGCAGATGCCGGGGAACAGGCTGACGATGTCAATGCGCATCTGCGTCGTGCTCCTGGCGGCGGCACTGGTGCGTGCCGCCGTTCCTCATCGTCCGCCCCGCTCAGTCGAGGACATCGACGGTGAGGCGAAGTCCCATGCGGCCGCCGGCGCCGCTGACGAGGAGTCGGATGGCGGCGATGGTCTTGCCGTTCTTGCCGATGATCTTGCCGATGTCCTTCTTCTCGCAGCGGATCTGGATGACGCTGATGCGCTCCTTCTCGACGGTGGAGACGGACACGGCCTCGGGGTTGTCGACCAGGTTTCTGGCGACGTAGCCCACGAAGTCCTCGAGGCCGGCGAGGTCGGCGGGCTCGAGGGGGAGCGACGTGTCTGCCGCCGTCTCGGGCTCGTCGTCAGGGGCGGCCATGCGGCTCGGCTCGGCGGCGGCGTCCTCAGCGGAAGGCGTGTCGTGAGCGGTGAGCGGGGCTGCAGTCGTCGTCGGTTCGGGCATGGCTGGGGCGGCTCCGTTGTCCTCGGGGACCTCCAGCGCGGCGCCCTCTCCCTCCTCGCCGCCAAACATCTTCTTCCAAAATGAAAACGCCATGGTTGTGTGCCTGCCTTGCCTGATGCTGCTTAGGCCTGGGCGGCCGGTTCGGCGTCCTTGACGCTCTTGGCGCGCTTGATGATGGCGGCCACGGTCTCGCTGGGCTGAGCGCCCTGGCCAATCCAGTACTCGGCACGGGCCAGATCGATCTTCTCGCTCTCGTGGCGGGGATCATACAGGCCGATGATCTCGATGAAGCGACCGTCGCGGGGGCTACGCGAATCCGCAACGACGATACGATGGCAAGCCTGGTTGCGCTTGCCGGTGCGACGCAGACGTATCTTGACCGACATTTCTCTACTTCCTTGTGACTCAGTATGTTGTGATTGTCTGAAAAAAGACTTGGACACTCCTGTGCGACAAATAGCAAAGCCATACTATAACCTCTCTCGGGATTTTCGCAACCCAGACAGGCAAATTTGGCGGCCAAAAATGGACAGGAATGGAATTTTGCCGCCACGAATTCGCGGGGAATTCGGCGGAGGGGGCGGCATATGTTGTGGTGTGTGAGGATGTCCTAGCAGTATCCCTTCTGGCGGAGGACTCCCATGAGTTCGCGGCGGAACGCCTGGATGTCCCGGCGGGTGGGCTTTGCGGAGCCCTCGTCCTCGACGAGGTCGAGTTCGCCGCGTCCGCCGAGGGCCCAGCGTCCGGTGGCGCCGGAGGAGAAGGTGACGGTGCCGGAGACCATGACGCCGGGTCGGGTGATGGCGTCGACGTCGATGACGGTGGGGCCGGCGTTGGGGTCCTCGGGCTCGTCGTCGCCGGCGAGCTTGCGCTGGAGATCCTGCTGGAAGACGGCGTAGTCGTCCTCGGTGGGCTGTGCGGAGCCCTCGTCGGGCTCCAGGCCGAAGCGTCCGTCGCGGGTGAGGACCCAGCGTCCGGAGGCTCCGGAGGGGAAGGTGACGGTGCCGCTCACGGCCGCGCCGGGGATGGGCGTCTCGTCCAGGACGATGGCCGAGTGGCCGTCCGCGGGGGCGGGGGCGGGGGTGGCCTGCTCCTCGCCGCCGTCCTCGGGCTGCTCGTCGTCGGCGGCGCCCTCCGGTGGCTGTGGCTGTGGCGGCGGGGGCTGCGGTCTCTGGACGGGGGCCTTGGAGACGTCGATGGAGGTGTCGGCCTTGGGTCGGTCCTGCTTCTCCCAGTCGACCTGGAGGTCGGCGGCGAGCATGCGCAGGTCGAAGTAGGTCATGCGCAGGCCACATTCGCGCTCCAGGAATTTCTGCACATCGGAGAGCGACATGCCCTCGTTCAACTTCTCCATGATGACGCGGTTGCGTTCTTCGTTCGTCATGACGGTTCAATGCCTCTGTGGAAGGGATGCTGGGCGGGGCGGCGCGTCGGAGGGTCGCCCCGCGGTTTGGTGATGCGGTGGGGGTCGCCGGCGCCTCAGACCAGGGGGAGGCTGGCGGCGGCGGCGGCCTGTCCGTGGCGCTTCTCGCGCTCGTCGGGCTCGTAGAAGTCGAGGCCGGCCAGCTCGGGGAATTCGCGCTTGAGGATGTCGCGGGCTGTGTCGAGGATGATCTGTCCGCCCTCGCCGGTGACGACGCGTCCGAGAATCTCGACGTGGCGAACGGTGTGGTAGAAGTCGGCGTAGTGGGCGAGGGTGTAGCCGAGATAGGCGCCGATGGTCTCGTAGATGCGGCGGGCGCGGGCGTCGCCGTCGGCCATGAGCTCCTGGACGCGGCGGAGGCGGAGGGGCAGCGCGTCGGGGGCGAGGTCGGGCATGTCGATGCCGGCGGCGCCGATGAGGCGTCCGACCGCCTGCTGCGAGAAGTAGTTGGCGCCGACGCCGAAGTCGCGCGACCACTCGTCGACGGCGGCCAGCGGGTTGTAGTCGACGGGGGCGAAGGCGAGCTCGTTCATCCAGCCGAGGATGGCGCGGTCCTCGTCAACGTAGCCGCCGGCGAGGGAGGAGCCCATGGCGAGTCCGAGGACGGCGCCGTCCTGGAGGGAGATGGCGCCGGCGAGCGCGGTCACGTCGCCGTCGTTCTCGAGGCGGAGCGGGACGCCCCACTTCTGGGCGAGCCGGCGGAAGATGGGGGCCGCCTCCGCGTCGAAGCGGGTGCGTGGCGTGATGCCGCGGAACATGGAGCTGACGCGGACGCGGCCGTCCACATAGACGCCGGCGGCGCTGCCGCCGATGGCCTGGATGCGGGCGCCGGGCTCGACGGCCTGGATGGCCGCCTCCGCGCGACGCAGGATCTCGTCGATCTTCTCGAAGTGGTAGGCGATGTCGGTCTGCGGCTTGGGGTCCCAGACGAACTCGTCGCTGAGGATGGGCTCGCCGTCGGGGCGGAGGGCGAGCTGGCCGTCCCGGACGACGGCGACCTTGCGGTCGCTGGCGCCGAGGTCGAAGCCGATGCGCCAGCCGCGCCAGTCGAGGGCGACGGCGGAGCTGCCGCCGGTGGTGGCGGCGGGGACGTCGGAGGGCGTCGGCGCATGGACGATGGTCATCTCGCGCTCGTAGGTCTGGTCGCCCCAGAATTCGGCGTCGAAGCGGCGGATGCCGGTCGGGCTGTAGCAGGCCTCCAGGTAGCGGACGAGCTCCAGCGGGGCGTGGACAGTCACCTTCCAGCCGCCGAACTGCCAGAGCAGGAACTTGACGATGCGCTCGACGTAGAAGAAGTTGGCGGCGGCGCGGGGATGTCGCATGTCGAAGATGCGCGTGTCGAAGCGCGAGATGCGTCCGCGGTCGCGCTCGACGGCGATGAGGCAGGGGATGGCGCAGCCCGAGGCGTCCACCTCCGCCAGGAACGCGCGGTTGGCCAGCACGGGCGGCCGGAAGTCGGGGTCAAGGACGGGGACGGTCTGCGGCCGGACAAGGCGGAACACTTCCTTCATGATGCTTCTCCTAAAGCTAGCTAGCTTGATATGGTTTGCCTGGAGGACGGCTTGGCGCCCGCCCGGTCAGCCCCTCACGGGCGGCCACGGATACACGCCCGCGTCCGTCAGGCGGCGCAGATGGTCGCGGACCACCGGCACATCGGCCAGATACGTCATGCCGAACCACTGCTCCGGCGTCTCCAGCACCTGGACCTCCGCCGCGCCCTCGCGTATCAGCCGGTCCACGACCGACGGGATGTAGAACTCGCTCTTCATCTCGCCGCCTCGGGCCGCCAGGAACTCGCGCAACTGCGACTCCAGCACGGGGAACAGCGTCTCGGGAAGCCCCCAGAAATTCATGGAGGCGACCTCCTGGCCGGTGAGCGGGCGGCGACCGCCCTGTCCGTCGTCGCAGGTGATGGCGCCGTCGGGGCCGGGAGCGATGTCGAGCGTCTCGACGACGCCCTGGAGCCGTCCCTGTCCGTCGACGCTGCAGATGCCGCGCGAGACGCCGCCGTTCTCGGAGAGGGTCCGGTCGAGGCGGAAGCCGCACATGGCGTACTGGTCGCCCCGCGTCAGGTACCGTCCGAGCAGCCGGAACGTCTCCGCGCCATAGAGGTCGTCGGCGTTGATGACGGCGAACGGGCCGCGGACGGCGTGGCGGGCGCACCAGACGGCGTGGCCCGTGCCCCAGGGCTTGACGCGCCCCTCGGGGCAGGCGAAGCCGTCCGGCAGGTCGGTGAGGCGCTGCTCGACGAAGCGGATGTCGAGCAGGCCGTCCCAGCGGTGGCCGAAGTGCTCGCGCAGCGGGGCCTCCAGCTCGGCGCGGATGACCAGCACGGCCTGGCCGAAGCCGGCGCGCCAGGCGTCATAGAGGGAATAGTCGAGGATGTACTCGCCGTTCGGGCCGACGCCCGAGATCTGCTTGTCTCCGCCAAAGCGGCTGCCCATGCCGGCAGCCAGCACCAGAAGGGTCGGTTTCATCGTGGTCTTAGTCTCCAAAGTGAACGGGGGGGGCGCGGTCTGCGGGTCAGCGTGCGGCGAGGGCCTCCTGGGCGAGGCGGGTGACGCCGGCCCAGTCGGCAGCCTTGACGAGCTCCTTCTTGGCGATCCAGGTGCCGCCGACGAACGCGACCTGCGGCAGCGCCAGATAGTCCTTGAGGTTGGCGGTGGTGACGCCGCCCGTCGGGCAGAAGCTGATGCCGAGATGGCCGTAGGGGCCGATCAGCGCCTTGAGCATCTTGACGCCGCCGGAGGCCTCGGCGGGGAAGAACTTGAGCAGGCGGCAGCCGCACTCGACGGCGCGCTCCACGTCGGAGGGCGTGCAGACGCCGGGGGCGAAGGGGAGCCCGGCCTCCTTGGCGGCGGCGATGGTGGTGGGGTTGCAGCCGGGGGCGACGGCGAACTTGGCGCCGGCGTCGGCGGCGCGCAGCATCTGGTCACGGGTGAGGACGGTGCCGGCGCCGAGGATCATCTCGGGGAAGCGCCGGCTGGCCTCGCGGATGGTGGCCTCGGCGGCGCCGGTGCGGAACGTGATCTCGGCGACCGGCAGGCCGCCGGCGATGAGGGCCTCGCAGAGGCGAAGCCCCTCCTCGGCGCTGTCCACGGCGACCACCGGCACAATCTTGTACTCACGCAGCTTGTCGAACATCTTTTGCTCCTTGTGGCATGATACTATCTTTCGTTATGGCAGAGGGACTTCGGGAACGGCGGGCGGTGGCGTGGCCGCCTCCTCCCGCGCCTCGCGGGCGAGCTCGCGGAGACGCGCCGTGAGCAGCTCCAGCAGGAAGTCGGCCGTCTGGGCGACCCAGACCTCCTGGCTCTCACCCTGGAAGAGCAGGAGCTCGTCCATGGGCGGGATGAGGTGGGAGGGCGAGGAGAGGGACATGAGGATGATCTGCGACCAGCGGGGCGCCGCGTCCCGGCGGGACGCGGGCATGGCGGCGGCCAGCAGACGGCAGAAGAAGTCATGCAGCGGCTGGTGGTACTCCTCCATCAGCTTCTTGATGCAGGGCGTCGGGCGCGTCAGCTCGAGGGCGATCATGCGCCGGCGCCAGACGGAGAGCTTGTCTCGGCTCATGCAGTTGCCGAGGACGCGGATGAAGTGCGGACGGGCGAACGCGCGCCACTGCTCCAGGTCAGCCATCTCGGGGACGACGATCTCGCCCCACTTCGGCTGGCGGCGGGAGCTGTCGCTGAAGACGTACTGGAACGTCTCGAAGTAGAGGTTCTCCTTGGTGCCGAAGTAGTAGTTGACGGAGGCGAGGTTCATGTCCGCCTGGGAGCAGATCATGCGCACGGAGGCGCCCTTGTAGCCCTTGTCGGAGAACACGGCGGCGGCCGAGCGCAGCAGGTGCTGCCTGGCCGGCGAGGCCTGCCCCGACTCCCTGGCGGCTGGCTTGCGTCGTCCGGCAGCCGTCATGCGCAGCCACCTCCCCGCCTGGCGGCGAGCCGCTCCGCGAGGCGTTCGTTGGCCAGCGTCAGGCCGCAGGCGTCCGCGATGGCGCGGCATTCGTCCATCTGCGCCCAGACTAAGGCGGGTCTGTGCGCGTCCGAGCCGCTGATGGCCTGGGCGCCCTCCTCCGCAACAACCTCCCAGAAGGGACGCAGCGGATACGGACGGCGCACCACGCCGCCATCCAGCAGATAGGGCTTCCGGAAGCCGTTGGCGTTGATTTCGAGGAAGACGCCCTGCTGGCGCGCGGCCTGGCAGATGGCCTGCGAGCAGGCGCGCGCGTCGTCGTCCCAGTGCCGCAGCCCCATCCCGAACAGATCCGGATGCGCCAGCACGTCATAGAGGCCGCTGCCCAGCGTCTCCAGCACATAGTCCGTGTAGGCATACAGCTGCGCCGGCGTCAGGCGGCTCTGGCTGAACGAGCTGCACCAGTGTCCCTCGCCCCCGAACGGATACTGGTGAGCCGCCGCGACCAGATAGTCCAACCCCTGGCGCCCCAGCAGCTCGTCGCGCAGATAGCCGCGCAGCCCCCGCACATACTCGCACTCCAGCCCCAGATAGACCTCCACCCGGCCCGCGTACCGGCGCTGCGCCTCGCGCACGTCCGCCACATACTGCGGCAGCTCCGACTGCGCCATCCGCACCGTCTTCCAGCGGCCGTCCGGAAACGGCGCATGGTCGCTGAAGCCCAGCACGGACACGCCCGCCGACAGCGCCGCCTCGCAGTAGTCCAGCGGCGTTCCCGTGGCATGCTTGCAGCGGCTCGTGTGGGTGTGGAAATTGCAGCGTCTGTCCATGAAGTCCAAAGAGTAGGGAAGAAGAAGGGAAAAAACATGTCGCCGCCTGGCGGCATCCCCCAAAAAACGCACCTGCGCGGGAGGGGAAACGGGCTTTTTCGGCGTCGCCAGGATGACATACGACGTACAAGGCAGTAATGTAATCCCGCTAACCTCCTTTTGCCATTGACCAAAGCCCCTCGCACAGCCATGAAATGCCCCATCCCGTTCGCCGCGCTCTGCCTGCCGCTCGCCCTCGCCGCCGCCCCGCTCTCCCAGCGCCTCCAGCCCTTCCTCAACCCACAGACCTGGCAGGCGCCGCGCCTCCCCGACGTCACCCGCGACACCCTCGAGCAGTCCCTCCGCGCCGCCAGAGACTACTTCCTCGCCCAGCAGCGGCCCGACGGCAACTTCACCTACGCCCTCGACATCCCCTCCGGCGAGACCGCCAACGACGACAACCAGGTCCGCCAGGCCGGCGCCTTCTGGGGACTCGCCCTCCTCCACACCCACGCCCCAACCCCCGAGACGCGCCGCGCCATCGTCCGCGCCATCGACTTCTTCGCCCGCCACACCCGCAGGCTCGACTGCGGCGAGACCGCCTTCGCCTACCCCGGAGACGACGCCGTCAAGACCGGAACCATCGCCATCCTCACCATCGCCCTCCTCGACGTCATCCAGGACCCCCAGCTTGACGAGGACCACCGGCAGCTCTGCCGGCGACTCGTCTTCAGCTACCTCGCGTTCCTCCGCTCCATGGAGCTCGACAACGGCTCCTGGGCCTCCGCCTACATCCTCCCCATCCGCTTCAAGGACCCCGACCCCTCGCCCTACTACGACGGCGAGGCCCTCCTCGCCTACACCCGCGCCGCGCGAGCCCTCAACCGCAAGGATCTCCTCCGCCGACTCGACGACGCCCTCCCCAAGGTCCTCGCCCGCTACACCGCCGACGCCTGGGATGTCCTCCGCGCCAGCGACAGCACCAAGGGCTTCGCCCAATGGGGCGCCATGGCCTGCGCCGCCTACCTCGAGGCCGGCTGGAAAACCCACGCCCAGACCGCCGCCGACGCCGCCATCGCCCTCGCCTACTGGCAGCTCTTCGAGAACCAGATCGAACTCCGCCGAGGCAACACCGCCTACGCCGTCGAGGGACTCGCCGCCGCCTGCCAGGCCGCACGGCTCACCCGCAACCGACAGGCCCTCGAACTCATCGAGCCCGCCATCCGCAGAACCCTCGCGCGCCTTACGCTCTGCCAGTTCAAAGGCCCCTTCATGAGCCTCAACCCGCACTTCCGGACCTTCGCCGACAAGACGCCCGCCGCCGCCGGCGGCATCACCGACAGCCCCGACTCCAGCGTCGTCCGCATCGACATCGTCCAGCACCAGGTCCACGCCATCCTCCTCTCCCTGCGCCACCTCGACTGGAAGTGAGGCGGCGAAACCAGGGCAAGGAGGCAAGACGCGGGGCGCCCCCCCTCAGAGCTCGCGCGTGGCGACGACGTCGACGCCCAGCCCCAGCACGTCGGCGATAATCACCTGCCCCATCGCCACGGGACGGCGCACATAGGCGGCGCGCATCGCGTCGATGACGTCCTCCATCCGCTCGCGCGGGACCGGCCCCGTCGTCTTGAGGCTCAGCGGCGTCTGGACGCCCGCCACGCGCACCAGCCCCGTGACCACGCGCTCCGGATGCAGCACCTCCTTGCGCGCATAGGCGTCCCCACGCGGACAGCGGTTGCCGCTGACGGCCACCACCGCGCCCGCCTCGTCCAGCTCCACGCGCACCAGGCATCCCTTCGGGCATCCCACACACGTCACGTCCTTGCTCGTCATCATCTGACTCTTTGCTCCTGTCACCAATGGACTTTATGGCCTTGACACACTACATTGACTGACTGACAGCGGCGCCGCAGCCCATGCGGAAAACGACGCCATCCAGCCTTACCCCACTTAATATAAACCCTCACCAAAAGGATTGACCAGCATGTCCGACATGGCCGCCCGCATTTCCCCGCCCTTCCTCCACTCCTCCGTCATCTACCAGCTCTTCCTCCGCGCGTTCACCCCGGGCGGCACCCTCAACGACGCCGCCAAGCTCCTCCCGCACCTCGCCGAGATCGGCATCGACATCGTCTACCTCTGCCCCGTCAACACCGCCGACGACGACCCCGACACCGCCCACTGGTCCGACCGCCAGAACCGCTCCGGCCTCGACAACCCCAAGAACCCCTACCGCATCGCCGACTACTTCGCCGTCGACCCCGAATACGGCACCGAGGACGACCTCAAGGCCTTCATCCGCTCCGCACACCAGCTCGGACTCGCCGTCATCCTCGACCTCGTCTACCTCCACTGCGGCCCCAAGGCCGTCTTCCTCAAGGACCACCCCTCCTACGTCAAGCTCGACGAGCAGGGCAACATCGCCTTCGGCCCCTGGCACTTCCCGCTCCTCAACTTCGACAACCCCGAGCTGCGCGAGTACCTCGTCGACAACATGCTCCACTACATCACCGAATTCGGCGTCGACGGCTTCCGCTGCGACGTCGCCACCTCCATCCCGCTCGACTTCTGGGAGGACGCACGGCTCCAGCTCGAGGACGTCCGACCCGACATCATCATGCTCTCCGAAGGCGAAAAGCCCGAATACCAGGAACTCGCCTTCGACATGTCCTACAACTTCTCCTGGTCAACCATGATCAACAACCTCTTCGACGGCAAGAAGAACGCCCAGGACCTCCGTAGCCTCTGGGAAAGCCAGCGCGAGAAATTCCCCGAGGGAAACCTCTTCATCCGCAACAACGACAACCACGACATCGCCAACGACTGCTACGACAACCGGCAGGAGAAGCGCTGGAACCCCGGCGCCGGAGACGCCGCACTCCTCATCAACTTCACCATCGACGGCATCCCCTTCGTCTACAACGGACAGGAAATCGCCGACGCACACCAGCACTCCATCTACGGCGACCGCCTCCACGGACACGGACTCTGCATCGACTGGTCAAAGCTCCTCACCTCCGACGGCAACGCGCGTCTCGAATTCTTCAAGAAGCTCACCGAACTCCGCCACGAGGCCACCATCCTCACCGAGGGCGACACCGTCTTCGTCGACAACACCACCCCCGAGGCCGTCGTCTCCTTCCTCAGAACTCCCTTCGACGACGACTGCGGCTGCGGCTGCGACGAGGACGACGAATGCGGCTGCGACCACGACGACGACTGCGACTGCGGCTGCGATGAGGAGGATGACGACAAGCACCGCGACTTCGAGGACGACCAGGACTTCGAGGACGACCAGGACTTCGAGGACGACCAGGACTACGAGGATGACGAGGACGAGGACGACGAGGACGACTGCGACTGCGACCACGAGCACGGCGCCGACTCGAACATCCTCGTGGTGGTGAACACCTCGGACAAGCCCGTCCAGACGCAGCTCTCCCTCGGCCTGGAGCGCGGCACGCTGCTCAACGTCCGCATGGTCCGCGGCGCCGACTACCGCCCCGCCGACGACCACCTCGTCGTCAACCTCCTCCCCTACGGCTTCCTCGTCCTGGAGTTCTGAGACCGCCGACGGCGCACCAGGCGTCCCCGGACGGCGGCCACGCCAGCCGCCCCCGGGGACACTCGAATTGTCCGCCCGACGATGGTATATTATGCGCATGGACGTCCATGAGATACTGAGCAATCCGACCTTCCAGGCCTACGCGGCGATCATCGTCGCGCTGCTGGCGCTCCAGCAGGCGCTGCAGCGCCTGGGCCGCTGGCACCGCCGGCGCCTGGCCGCGCGCGGCCCGCGCCTGCCGGCCCATCTCGGACGACCCGACGGCCACTTCGACGCCCCCCTGCCCGAGCCGCCGCCGCCCGACGACCTGACCGAGCCTGAGCCCGAGCCGGCGGCGGCCATACCTGCGTCGGCGCCCCTGGAGCCGTCCAGGCCGCTGCTGCGCCGTCTGCCCGGCGCGGAGCGCTCGGACTACGGCCAGTCGCCGCTGCTGCCCGGCGAGCGCCCCCGCCAGAGCGCCCTCTCACGGATGCTCGACGATGCGTTCCTCACCACCGAGGACCGCTGGGTCGACCTCCAGGACGACCGCACGCTCCCCCTGAAGCGCCGCGAGCCGCCCCAGGCCGACGACAGCCACGCCTAGCCGCCCGCACCCCCCGAAGAAGCCCCCCAAGTCGACGCGCCCCGTCCGGGGCGCGTCCGTGTCCCAGCCCCATCCCCTCCTTAAGGTTCCCAATCCCCATGTCCAACAGCCGCCACGACACCTTCGAAAGTCCGTTCTCCGCCCGCTACGCCTCGCCCGAGATGCAGTACCTCTTCTCGTCCGACAAGAAGTTCCGCACCTGGAGGCGGCTGTGGGTCGCCCTGGCCCAGGCCGAGCACGAGCTGGGGCTCCCCGTCACGCAGGAGCAGATCGACGAGCTCATCTCGCAGCAGGACAACATCAACTACGAGGTCGCCGAGGCGCGCGAGCGCGAGGTGCGCCACGACGTCATGGCCCACGTCTACGCCTACGGACAGCTCTGCCCCAACGCCAGGCCCATCATCCATCTCGGCGCCACCTCCTGCTACGTCGGCGACAACACCGACATCATCATCATGCGCGAGGCGCTCCACCTCGTCCGCGCCAAGGTCGCCAACGTCGCCCGCAACCTCGCCGACTTCGCCGACCGCCACAAGAGCCTCCCCACCCTCGCCTTCACCCACTTCCAGCCCGCACAGCCCACCACCGTCGGCAAACGCGCCTGCCTCTGGCTCCAGGATCTCCTCTTCGACCTCCAGGAACTCACCTTCGTCATCGACGGACTCCGGCTCCTCGGCACCAAGGGAACCACCGGCACACAGGCCTCGTTCCTCGAACTCTTCGACGGCGACCACGACAAGTGCCGCCGCATCGACGCCCTCATCGCCGAGAAGATGGGCTTCCCCGGATGCTACCACGTCTCCGGACAGACCTACTCCCGCAAGGTCGACGCCCGCGTCCTCAACGCACTCTCCGGCATCGCCCAGACCGCCTGCAAATTCGCCGGCGACATCCGCCTCCTCCAGAACCTCAAGGAAATCGAGGAGCCCTTCGAGAAGAAGCAGATCGGCTCCAGCGCCATGGCCTACAAGCGTAACCCCATGCGCTCCGAACGCATCGCCTCCCTCTCCCGCTACGTCATCACCGACGCCCTCAACCCCGCCTTCACCGCCGCCACCCAGTGGTTCGAGCGCACCCTCGACGACTCCGCCAACCGCCGCGTCGCCATCGCCGAGGCCTTCCTCGCCATCGACGGCATCCTCGACATCTTCGCCAACGTCTCCGGCGGTCTCGTCGTCTACCCCAAGGTCATCGAGAAGCACCTCCGCGCCGAACTCCCCTTCATGGCCACCGAGAACATCCTCATGGAGGCCGTCAAGGCCGGCGGAGACCGCCAGGAGCTCCACGAGCACATCCGCGAGCACTCCCAGCTCGCCGGACGCGTCGTCAAGGAGCAGGGCGGCGACAACGACCTCATCGACCGACTCAAGGCCGACCCCGCCTTCGCCGCCGTCCACGACCTCATCGACCAGCAGCTCGACCCCGCCCACTTCGTCGGACGCGCCCCACAGCAGGTCACCGAATTCCTCGAGGAGTTCGCCCGCCCGCTGCTGGCCACCGTCTCGGACACCGCGCAGGCCGCCGAACTCCACGTCTGACGCGCCCTCCCCACCGCCATGCGCACGTCGCCGCTGCTCAACTGGGCCCGTCTGCTCCGCGCCCCCAACCTCCTCACCGCGCCGGGCGACGCGCTTGGCGGCCTGTTCCTGCTGGCCACCGCCGCCGCCCGCCCCGTCCACGCGCCGGCGCTGCTCCTGGTCTCGCTGGCCTCCGTCGCCGCCTATGCGTTCGGCATCCTGACGAACGACCTGTTCGACCTGGAGGAGGACCGCCGCTGCCGTCCGGAGCGCCCCCTGCCCTCGGGTGCCATCGGGACGCGCGCCGCGCTGCTGGCGGCGGTCGCCCTTGCCCTCGCCTCGCTTGCGCTCGCCTGGCTCATCGCGCCGCCCGCCCTCCTCGCCGACGCCGCGCTGCTGGCCTGCATCCTCCTGTACAACGGCCTGGCGAAGCACCGCCGTCTGCCGGGCGCGCTGGTCATGGGCCTGTGCCGCGGCCTCAACGTCCTCCTGGGCGCGGCCTGCGTCCTGCCGGCCGGGGCGACCGCCGCCGCCCTCTCGCCTGCCCTGCCCCCAGCCATCGGCGTCACCGCCATCATCGCCGCCGTCACCTGGCTCGCCGACGGCGAGACACGCGTCCAGACGCCCGGACGGCTCGTCTTCCTGCCCGCCGCCGCGACGCTCGTCGCCTGGCTGGCGGCCGCCCCCGCCCTGCCCTATCCGGCCATCTTCGCCTACGGCGCCTTCAGCCTGTCGTTCCTGCTGGCCGCCCTCGCCGCCGGACAGTTCTTCACGCTGGCGCTGGCCATCTACGACCACGAGACGACGCCGGCCACCCTGCCGCCCGTCATCGGCGCCCACATCCGCACGCTCATCCCCTGGCAGCTCTCCTGGATCCTGCTCGGAAACTCCCTCCACGCCGCCGTCGCCGCCGTCGCGCTGCTGCTGGCCTGGTGGCTCGCCAGGCGCCTTGCGCGGCATCTCCCCCAGTCCTAACCCCTGCGCTCGCACGCCCATGAAACTCCTCCTCGTCCAATGCGCCGCCCTCGGACACACGCTCGTCCAGACGCACCCCGAGCTCACCGCCGCCACCGGACTCGCGTTCAGGCCCCTCACTCCCCCCTTCCCCGCCGTCACCTGCACCGCCTCCGCCACCATGCGCACCGCCGCCGCGCCCGCCCAGCACGGCATCATCGCCAACGGACGCTATGACCGAGCCGCCTGCAAGGTCGAATTCTGGCTCCAGTCCGCACGGCTCTGCCGCGGCCCCCGCATCTGGCAACGCTGCCCCGGCTGCCGGACCGCCATGATCTTCCATCAGCAGAACCTCGGCGAACAGGCCGACATCGTCCTCTCCCCCTGGCCCGTCCACAAGCACCACGGCGGCATGATACAGGCCTGCCAGACCACCCCGCCCGACCTCGAGAAACGCCTCAACGACCGCATCGGACGCCCCTTCGACCTTATGCGCTACTGGGGCCCGCTCGCCTCCATCAAGTCCTCCGACTGGATCGCCCAGGCCACCATCGACATCATGGAGAACGACAGCCCCGACCTCCTCCTCACCTACATCCCCCACCTCGACTACGTCCTCCAGAAATTCGGCCCAGCCCCCTCGCGGCAGCTCGACCGCGAGTACGCCCTCTTCACCGACCTCATCGCCCGACTCCTCGACGCCGCCCGCGCCAACGGCTACGAGGCGCTCGTCTGGGGCGACTACGCCATCGTCCGCGCCGACCAGCCCGTCTACCTCAACCGCGCCCTCCGCGACGCCGGGCTCTTCCGCGTCCGCACCGTCGGCAACGGACTCACCTACCCCAACCTCTACGACAGCCCCGTCGTCGCCATGGCCGACCATCAGGTCGCGCACCTCTACGTCCAGGAGCAGAACCCCGAACGCCGACAGGCCGTCCTCGAGCAGACACGACGACTCGTCCAGGATCTCCCCGGCGTCGCCGCCGTCCAGACCCGACAGGAGGCCGGACTCGACACGCCCGAGGCCGGCGACCTCATCGCCACCGCCGAACCCCACGCCTGGTTCACCTACCGCTGGTGGGACTCCCGCCGCGACGCGCCCGACTACGCCACCCACATCGACATCCACTCCAAAATCGGCTTCGACCCCTGCGAGCTCTTCTCCGGCTTCCCGCCCCTCGTCACCACCTCCATGGAGCCCGAACGCGTCCGCGGCACCCACGGCCGTGCCGACGAGCCCGCCGCCTTCTCCGCCACCCCCGGACTCCTCCCACACGTCGCCGACGCGCGCACGCTCGCCGAACTCTCCGCGCGCCTCCGCGACCTCCTGCAACGGCAGTTCCCCGGCGACTGACCTCCCTCACCCCCTCCCCACACACCTCCCCCCCCACACACACGCCATGAAGATACTCGGCATCGAAAGCAGCTGCGACGAGACCGCCGCCGCCATCGTCGAGGACGGACACCGCGTCCTCTCCTCCGTCATCTCCTCCCAGGTCCAGCTCCACGCCGGCTACGGCGGCGTCATCCCCGAACTCGCCGCCCGCGAACACCTCCGCAACGTCCGCCCCATCATCGACGAGGCCCTCGCCCAGGCCAACGCCACCCTCGACGACGTCGACGCCATCGCCGTCACCAGCAACCCCGGTCTCATCCCCGCGCTCCTCGTCGGCAACGCCTACGCCAAGGGACTCGCCGCCGCCACCGGCAAGCCCATCGTCGGCGTCAACCATTTCCTCGGACACATCTACGGCGCGTTCCTCGAGCATCCCGAACTCATCGCCGACCCCGCCTCGTTCCCCATCCTCGCCCTCGTCGTCTCCGGCGGACACACCGCCATCGTCCTCATCCAGGACGACGGCAACGCCACCATCATCGGCTCCACCCTCGACGACGCCGCCGGCGAGGCCCTCGACAAGGCCGCCAAGATCCTCAGCCTCGGATATCCCGGAGGCCCCGTCATCGACCGGCTCGCCAAGGGCGCCAACCCCAACGCCTACGCCTTCCCCAGACCCCTCACCGGCACCGCCGGCAAGCCCGTCGCCCCCGAACACCGCTTCGACTTCTCCTTCTCCGGCGTCAAGACCTCCCTCCTCAACACCTACCACAAGCTCGGCAACGTCACCGACGACATGCTCCCCGACCTCGTCGCCTCCTTCCAGGCCGCCGTCGTCGACGTCCTCGTCACCAAGGCCATCCAGGCCGCTCAACACCACCACACCCCCATCATCGCACTCTGCGGCGGCGTCGCCTGCAACTCTCTCCTCCGCGCACAGCTCACGCAGGCCGCCGAACGCCATCGCCTCCGCATCGTCCTCGCACCACCCAAATTCTGCACCGACAACGCCGCCATGATCGCCGGACTCGCCTACCACTACTGCCGCCACGGCCGCACCGACTCCCTCGACATGCCCGCCAACGCCAGACTCAACCACGCCCTCGGCGTCATCCCCTTCGCCCCCAACGCAAAATAATTCCGCCCAAAAGAACAACAGGCATACCCCATGATGAAATCACAGCCACTTCCCCTGCGCAGCGTCCGCATCACCGGCGGCTTCTGGGCCGAACGCCAGAAGGTCAACCGCGAGACCACCCTCCGCATCGAATACCAGCAGTGCAAGGACACCGGACGCATCGACGCCTGGAAGCTCAACTGGAAGCCCGGAGACCCCAACCCGCCCCACATCTACTGGGACTCCGACGTCGCCAAGCTCGTCGAGGCCGTCGGCTACTCCCTCGCACTCCAGCCCGACCCCGAGCTCGAACGGCTCATGGACGAGCTCATCGACGACATGGAGAAGGCTCAGCAGCCCGACGGGTACCTCAACACCCACTACATCGCCGTCGAGCCCGACAAGCGCTGGACCAACCTCCGCGACTGCCACGAGCTTTACTGCGCCGGACACCTCATGGAGGCCGCCGTCGCCTACTACCAGGGAACCGGCAAGCGCAAGATGCTCGATGTCCTCTGCCGCTACGCCGACCATATCCGCTCCGTCTTCGGAACCGAGCCCGGAAAGCTCCGCGGATACCCCGGACACGAGGAAATCGAACTCGCGCTCGTCAAGCTCGCCACCGCCACCGGCAACCAGGACTACCTCCAGCTCGCCAAGTACTTCGTCGACGAGCGCGGACAGCAGCCGCTCTACTACGACGTCGAGCGCGCCAAGCGCGGCGAGACCGCACCCTATCGCCTCGGCAGCCCCGACATCATGCCCTACGCCTACAACCAGGCACACCTCCCCGTCCGACAGCAGACCACCGCCGAGGGACACGCCGTCCGCGCCTGCTACCTCTACGCCGGCATGGCCGCCGTCGCCCGCGAAACCGGAGACCAGTCCCTCATCGACGCCTGCAGAACCCTCTGGCAGAACGTCACCACCCGACGCATGTACATCACCGGCGGCGTCGGCTCCTCCCGCTTCGGCGAACGCTTCACCTTCGACTACGACCTCCCCAACGAGGAGGCCTACGCCGAAACCTGCGCCGCCATCGCTCTCTGCTTCTTCGCCAACAACATGCTCCAGCTCGACGCCGACGCCCAATACGCCGACATCCTCGAGCGCGCCCTCTACAACAACGTCCTCTCCGGCGTCGCCGCCAACGGCAAGCAGTTCTTCTACGACAACCTCCTCGCCTCCTTCCCGCCCTACTACAAGTTCGCCCAGCAGAAGTCCCCGCGACGCCAGGACTGGTTCGGCTGCTCCTGCTGCCCCCCCAACATCGCCCGACTCATCGCCTCCCTCAACACCTACATCTACACCACCACCGCCGACACCCTCCTCATCCACCACTACATCGACTCCCAGGCCACCCTCTCCCTCAACGGAACCGACCTCACCATCGAGCAGAAGACCGACTACCCCTGGGACGGCAACGTCGACCTCACCGTCACCCCCAACGCCCCCGTCCAGGCCACCATCGCCTTCCGTCTCCCCGGCTGGTGCAAGACCGCCGACGTCTCCGTCAACGGCGAAGCCATCGACCTCGCACCCCTCAACGTCAAGGGCTACATCCACCTCAACCGCACCTGGAACCCCGGTGACCGCATCTCCATCCTCCTCCATATGCCCGTCGAACGCGTCTACGCCCACCCCGCCGTCCGACACGACGCCGGCAAGGTCGCCCTCATGCGCGGCCCCATCGTCTTCTGCTTCGAGCAGTGCGACAACGGCGACAACCTCGCCGACCTCCGACTCCCGCCCGTCGCGCCCCTCGCCGTCGTCAACGCACCCGCCGAACTCGGCAACGTCCCCGCCGTCAAGGCCTTCGGACTCCGCCGCGACACCGCCCCCTGGGACGGCAAGCTCTACGACGCCGCCCCCCAGAAATTCGTCGGCGCCGACCTCCTCGCCATCCCCTACTTCCTCTGGGCCAACCGCGAACCCGGCAGCATGACCATCTGGCTCAACGAATAGCCCTCACACACACGACCATGACGCTCATCCAACTGCTGCTCATCGCCGGCCTCGCGCTCGCCGCCGTCCTCTCCGTGAAAATTCTGCGGAGACAGCTGCCCGTGCGCCTGTTCCTGCTTCTGCAGCTGTGCGTGGGCGTCGTCTTCGTCGTCCACCCCGACTCCGCCACGCGCGTCGCGGCGCTGCTCGGGGTCGGACGCGGCACCGACCTCATCCTCTACTTCCTCGCGCTCCTCGTCTACGTCGGCGGACTCTGCATCCTCAGCCAGTTCCGGCGCCTTGAGCGACAGCAGACGCTCATCATCCGCGAACTCGCCATCCAGACCGCGCTGCCGCCGGCAACCTCCTCCTCCGCCGTCAGCGCATCAGCCGGTTCATCAGCCAGTCCAGCAGAATCGTGACCGCGCCGCTCCACCGCTGACCCTTCCCCCGCGAATACGCCGTGTAGCGCACCGTGACCGGCACCTCAACCACCCGCAGTCCCGCCCGACGCATCTGCTCCAGGATCTCCGTCGCATGCGCCATCCGGTTCTCGTGCAGCTCAATCCGCTCCAGCGCCCGAGCGTTCAGCGCCCGCAGCCCATTGTGCGCGTCCGTCAGCCACAGCCCCGTCAGCACCCCATTCACCAGCCGCGCCACGCGCAGCAGCACCCGACGACCACGCGGCAGCCCCGTCGCCCCGCTCCCAGGCAGAAAACGCGACCCCAGCGCCACATCCGCGCCCCCCGACAGCGCCGACAGCAATTTCGGTATGTCCGCAACCTCATGCTGCCCATCCGCGTCAAAGTGGATGACCGCCCGCGCATTCAGCCGCCGACAGTACGACATCCCCGTCTGCAGCGCCGCGCCCTGCCCCAGATTCACCGCATGACGCAGACAGTGAACCGGCAGACCCGACACCGCCGACAGGGCCGGCTCACGCGACCCGTCGTCCACCAGAACCACCTCGTGCCCCGCCGCCAGCAGCGACGTCACCACCCCGCGAAGCACCGCGCCCTCCTCATTGTAGCAGGGCACCACCACATAAACGCCTGTTCCGCTCGTCTCCATCAACCTGTCCAGACTGACCGTCGCCGCCGTCGCCTGCCCGCTCCGAAAACGGGCCGCCGGCTCATCACCAATCTAACCCCACTTCCCACCCGCCGCCACCTTTCACAGCCGCCAAAACTGGCAAAAGAACGGCTTTTCCATTATATTACTCCAGCATATTCTCCCATCGTGTTCCCACCCAAACCACCCGCAGGAGCCTAACCATGAAGCGCACACTCCTCCTCACCAGTCTGCTGGCAGGGATGGCACTTCTCGCCACCGCCTGCCACCACCACGGCCACAGACGACACATCCAGCCCGTCCAGAAGCACTACATCGAGGCCGGCCCCAAGCCCGCCAAACCCGGACACAGACCGCCACCGCCACCACCCAGACGCCCCAGCGCACCGCCGCCGGCACCGCGCTTCTGACCGTCGCCCCCCAACAGGCGGCGGAGCCCCCACACACACGCGCCGCCGCCCCCTCCCCACACATCACACGTACACGATTTTCACCGCAGCCACACAATAAAAGCTGCCTTTTTTCGTTCCTTTTGGCAAACAGCTTTTTAAAACAGTCATTTACACCTAAGGTCATTTTTGGAATTTGCCACCGCCATGATTGCCATCCAGCCTCATCCAGTCATCCCCCGCTCCCTGAAGTCCACCCTATGCCTGGCCGGCCTGGCGTCGGCGCTGCTGCTGAGCGGCTGCCAGACAGTGCGTGACGCGCGCGCCGTCCAGCGCAACGAGAAGCCCGCCATCGGCGAGTACACGCCCGCCGCCGCCGACTTCGGCCTGACCGCCGACGGACGCACCCTCACCCTGGACGAGCTGCAGCAGATCGCCCTGGAGTGCCATCCCAGCATCCGCGCCGCCCTCCACAACGCCGAGGCCGCCTACCTCAACGTCAAGGCGGTCAAGGCCAACTACCTGCCCACCCTCGGAGCCTCCGTCTCCCATAGCCGCGCCACCAACAACGTCAACGCCCACAGCACCGGCTTCTCCCATACCGGCACCTGGAACGGCGGACTCTCCCTCGATCTCCTCATCTACGACTTCGGACGCACCGACGCCCAGGAGCGACAGCTCCTCGAGAAGTACAAGGCCGCCCTCCTCGACCTCCGCAACGCCCGCAACAACGTCGTCTTCAACGTCCGCGCCGCCTTCTTCGCCCTCCACCGCGCCGTCGAGCTTGACGCCGTCGCCCTCCAGACCATCCGCCAGTACGAGCAGCACCGCGACCAGGTCAAGGCCCGCAAGGAGGTCGGAGCCGGAACCAACTACGACCTCACCAAGGCCGAGGTCGACGTCTACAACGCCATCCTCTCACAACACAAGACCAACAACGACATCTCACTCGCCTGGGCACAGCTCATCAACGCCCTCGGCTTCGCCGAGAAAGTCACCTTCAAGCTCGACAAGACCACCCTCCGCGACTACACCCTCGACGTTGCCAAGCTCATGGAGCTCGCCCGACTCGGCAACCCCACACTCGCCTCCCTCAAGACCGCCGAACAGGCCGCCAGCCACGGCGTCGACGCCGCCATCGCCGAACTCTATCCCTCCCTCAACCTCTCCCTCTCCGGCAACGTCGCCGGACGCAGCACCGGCTTCCCGCTCCTCTGGAACCTCTCCGGCGCCGCCGCCATCGCCCAGAACCTCTTCAACGGCGGACGCAACATGATCGCCATCCAGCAGGCCGCCATCGCCCTCCAGAACACACGCGCCGCACTCGCCGAATTCGAGCAGACCCTCTTCCAGCAGCTCACCGACGCCGCACTCAACGCCTCCCTCGCTCAACGACAGCTCAAGACCGCCATCGAGGTCGAAAAGCAGGCCAAGGAATACTACGACATCGTCAACACCCAGTATTCCGTCGGCAAGTCCTCCGCCCTCGAGCGCACCGACGCCCAGGTCGCCCTCTCCGGCGCACAGGCCAACGTCGTCTCCGCGCGCTTCGACTACCAGAACGCACTCGCCTCCATCGCGCAGCTCATCGGCGACTTCCCCGAACCGCCCGCCGACAACACCCCCAAGCCCACCATTGACTGACGCCCCCACACGCGCTGACACACACGTGCTGACACACGCGCGCCTGCCGGACCTCCCCTCCGGCAGGCGCCTTTTTTGTCTTCTTCACGCGCCGAACAAGGCGAGGCCTGTCCCGACGGCGCCCTCGCCGTCGGGCGGAAAGAAAGCCGCGAAGCG
>CALZPA010000027.1 GCA_945827525.1 uncultured Lentisphaeria bacterium
GAGACCTATGGGAAAAACACACAAAACAAAATAACACAAGACGAGAGTGACGAGAACAAAAAGCCGAGCGAAGCAAGGCGAGAAAAAGCGACGAGAGTGACGAGAGTGACGAGAGAAAAAAACGCCGAGCGAAGCGAGGCGAGAAAAAGCGACGAGAGTGACGAAAGCGACGAGAGAAAAAAACGCCGAGCGAAGCGAGGCGGAGAAAGGGCCGAGCGAAGCGAGGCGAGAAAGGGCCGAGCGCAGCGGCGCGCCCCCCCGGAATACAGACAGCATCCACAGCCTCACCTGAACCATCATGTACGCCATCTGCTTCTACGCGCCCACCGCCGACGCCGACGCCGTCAAGGAGGCCATGTTCGCCGCCGGCGCCGGCCACATCGGCCACTACGACCGCTGCTGCTGGCAGACCGACGGCCACGGGCAGTTCCGCCCTCTCCCCGGCAGCCACCCCGCCATCGGCGACGCCGGACACGACACGCGCGTCCCCGAGACGCGCGTCGAGATGGTCTGCGACGACGAGCACCTCCAGGACGCCATCGCCGCCCTCCGCCGCGCCCATCCCTACGAAACGCCCGCCTTCCACTACTGGCCCGTCAACCAACCCCCACCACCGCCCTCCCATGCTCCTGGCCTGTGACGCAACCGCCATCAAACGTCCGCTCACCGGCGTCCAGAACGCCGTCCGGCACCAGCTCGAGGCCCTGACGCGCGCCCTGACGCCCCAGCTCGCCACCCCGCTGCTCCTCGCCCGACGCGACCTCCTCCCCGACGGCCTGGCCCAGGACGGCGCCCCGCGCCTGGCGCAGCCGCCCGCCTGCGTCCGGCATCCCCTCGCCAGAGTCCTCTGGCAGCAGACGCACCTGCCGCTCCTCCTGCGACGTCTCCACGCCGACGCCCTCTACGCCTTCGCCTACACCGCGCCGCTCGCCTGCCCCGTCCCGTACATCCTCAACGTCCACGACACCATCGCCCTCGACCATCCCGAGCTCTGCGCCCGGCTCAACCGCTGGCAGATGCGACTTCTGCTCCCCGCCAGCATCCGCGGCGCCGCCCTCTGCGTCGCCTCCACCCAGCATGGCGCCGACGCCATCATGCGCCGGCTCGGCCTGCCCGCCTCACGCATCCGCGTCATCAGCCTCGGCGTCGACGCGGCGCGCTTCGCCGCGCCCGCGCCGCCCCCCGACGGCCTCCAGGAGCGTCCCTACCTCCTCTTCCTCAGCAACATCGAGCCCAAGAAGGGCCTCGACACCCTCCTCGACGCCTACGCCAAGACCGCCGACCGCCTGGACGCCGATCTGGTCATCGTCGGCCGCGCCGCCTGGAAGTCCGCGGACACCATCCGGCGCCTCCGCGACTGGCGCGGCCCCGGGCGCCTCCGCTGGCTCCACTATGTCCCCGACGACCGTCTGCCCGCGCTCTACCAGCACGCCCACGCCTTCGTCATGCCCAGCCTCGTCGAGGGCTTCGGCCTGCCCATCCTGGAGGCGATGGCCGCCGGGACGCCCGTCATCCATTCCGACCATCCCGCGCTCATGGAGGCCGCCGGCGGCGCCGGACTCCCCTTCCGCGTCCAGGACAGCGACAGCCTCGCCGACGCCCTGCTGCGGCTCCACGGCGACGCCCACGGCCGCCAGACGCTCATCCAGGCCGGACGCCGACACGCCGACAGGCGCTCCTGGCGACGCTGGGGCGAACTCGCCGCACAATGCGTCGCCGAGCTCGCCTCGCGCCTCTAGGCGGGCGAGAGCGGCAGCGTCACCACAAACTCGGTTCCCCTGCCTGGCTCGCTCGTGACCGCCACCTGCCCGCCCAGGGACTCGGCCACCGCCTTGACCATGCTCAGCCCCAGCCCGTTCCCCGGCTGCGAACGGCTCGTGTCCGCCCGGAAGAAACGTCCGAAAATCAGCGGCAGATCCTTCGCGGCGATGCCGACGCCCGTGTCCGCGACGGTCAGGCGGACGTCCGTGCCCGTCTGCTCCAGCGCCATCCGCACCTGCCCGCCCTCCGGCGTGTACTTGATGGCGTTGTCGATGAGATTGGCGACGAGCTGCTCCATCCGCTTGGGCTGGCAGGAGAGCATGACCTCCCGGTCGGGAAGGCTCAGCGCGAACGCCAGCCCCTTGTCCTCCGCCAGCGTGGAGAACGCCTCGTGCAGCTTCCGCAGCAGGCCGCAGAGGCCCACCGGCTGCGGGCGCCCGTCCGCCAGACGCTTCTCGACGCGCGTGATGTCCAGCATCGTCTGGATGGCGGACAGCATGTCGTCGCAGTTCTCCGCGACGGTTGAGGCGAACTCGACGTCGCCATGGCGCATCAGCTCCAGCTCCGCCTGCGCCTTCATCCGGGTGAGGGGCGTCTTCAGGTCGTGCGCGATGTCGTCGGTCACGTTCTCCAGCTCGGTCAGGAGCTTCTGGGTGCTGTCGGCCATGCGGTTGAACGCCTGCGCCAGCCGATCCAGCTCACGATCCTCGCGCATCGGCGGCATCCGCACCGCGAAGTCACCGCCCGCAAAGGCGTCCGCGCACCGGCTGACCTGAACCAGCCCGCGCGTCAGACGCCGCGACACCACCGCCGCCACCAGCACGCACAGCGGGAACATCAGCAGCAGCGTCAGGCCGAAGATGGCCGGCAACTGCCCCAGATGACGCTCGAAGCGCTCAAACGAGGCCGCCGTCACCAGCACATTCCCATCGTACAGGCGGCTCGTGTGCGCCAGCACGCTGACGCCGCCGCACTCCAGCTCGTGAAACTCACGGTCCGGCACACCCGACGCGAACAGCTGGCCGAAGCACGGCAGAAACCGACCGTCAAAGTCCGACTGCGCCAGCACCGCGCCGGACGGACTCATCACCAGCAGGAACTGCTCGTTCGTCCCATGCCCATACGACTCCTCCGTGAACTCCACCCGGATGTGCTCCAGGCTGCCCGACGACGAGTGAACCCGCCGCGACACCACAAACTCCGAGACCACATCGTACACCAGCTCCACCGGCTTCCCATCCTCCGAGCCCGCAAGCACCAGCTGTGCCCCCGACGGCAGCTCAAACGCCGTCAGCGGCTCAAAGCGGGGAAGCTCCCGCGCCAGCGTCTCCGCACAGCCCGGCGGCAGCGACGACACCGACAGCGGACGCCCCCCGCGAGGCTCCTCACGCTGGCAGATGTACTCGAACTGGAACTCCGTCGTGAAGCGGTGCAGCGCGCGGCGGACCGTCCGGTACAGAAAGCGATACTGCGACACATAGACCACCGCCAGGCACACCAGCAGCAGCGCCCCAAACGACAGGCTGAAGCTCACCGCCAGACGCTGGCGGTGCGTCTGCCCCCATCCCTCCGGACGCCGGCGCCACAGCCCACGACAGCCGCGCGACTCGCTCATGGCTCCTCCAGCACATACCCGAACCCGCGTATCGTCTTCAGCAGCTTCGGCTCGAAGTCCTTGTCGATCTTGTCCCGGAGATGGCAGATGCGCGAGTCGACCACATTGGTGTGGGGATCGAAGTTGTACTCCCAGACGTGCTCCATGATGGTCATGCGGGACACGACGCGTCCCTTGTTCCGCATCAGGAACTCCAGCAACTGCCACTCCAGCGGTTGGAGGGTGAGGCGCACATCGCCGCGGTACGCCTTCCGCCCCACGAGATCCAGACGCAGGTCGGCCACGCGGAGCTCCGTCGGCTCGGCCGTCGCCGTCGCGCGGCGCAGCTGCGCGGCCGCTCGGGCCAGCAGTTCGGTCAGCGAGAACGGCTTGGTCTGGTAGTCGTCGGCGCCTGCCTCCAGCCCGCGCACCTTGCTCTCCTCCTCGCTGCGGGCGCTGAGCATGATGATGGGGTAGTTCAGCCGCCGCTGGCGGACCTGCCGCACGATGTCGAAGCCGGAGGCGCCCGGGAGCATCACGTCGATGATGGCGATGTCGACCGGCTCGGCGACGGCCTTGGCCAGTCCCTCCGTCCCCGTCGACGCGATGGCGGCCGTGTAGCCGGCCGCCTCGAAGCCCTTGGCGATGAAATCGGCCGTGGCGCGGTCATCCTCGATGATGAGCACTCTCATGGTGTCTCCTCCAGTGTGGTCGTGACAGGAACAGGCGCAGTCGCGGCAGCAGGCCGTACAGGCAGGCGGCCAGCAGCCACGCGATGAACAGGCTGACGAAGGTGTGGCTGAGGAAGTGCGCGCCGTCCATGGTGTGGCAGACGCCCATCGCCAGCCCCAGGCCCGTCGCCAGGCCAAAGCCCAGCCAGCGCCAGCGGCGGCGGCGCGGCGCGAACGCCAGCCCCATCAGCGAGAAGCCGCCGCTGGCGTGGCCCGCCGGCCACCCATGGTAGCGCTTCCCGTTCGGCTGCCGAGGATGGCGGAACGCCTCCACCACCGTCTTCCGCTCCTCACGCCCCCCATACCGCGTCAGCTTCGACGGATACGGCATGCTGTTGTACGACTTCAGATTGGCCACCACGCACGGCACCGCCAGCATCACGCATAATATAATATATAGAGTCCGCGCCAGGGAACAACCCGACGCGCCGCCACTTTCCACACGCACCAGCCGCCCAGGCATAGCCCCCACAGCCCCAGCAGCAGCTTCGGCAGCGTGTAGTACACCAGGCCGGCGCCCGAATACTTCCTCAGCGACACGCTCCAGCCCACGCTCGGCGTCCAGAAATGGTCCTGGATCCGGACATCCCAGTCCGTCACGTCAAACGCGACGATGGTCACCGCCAGCAGCGCCAGCGGCACCGCCCAGGAGGTCCACCCCCTGAACGGCAGCTCCGCGAGGCCTCTCATGGGCGGCCCTCCCCCGCGAACACGCGGTCCAGACGCTTCTCCCAGCGCAGGCTCGCGCTCTGGTAGATGCCCACCGCCCGCGCCAGCGCCCCGTCGCCCGCCAGCAGCCCACCATCCGCGAACGGCGGGCGCAGACTCCACTGCCGCACATCATGCCGACGCCGCACATACAGCGTCGTGAGCTGTCCCGTCGCCCCGTCCAGCAGCCCAAGATGCTGGAACGTGCCGGGGAAGGCGCGCCCGCGCGACAGCGGCAGACGGCTCGCGTCCAGGCCATAGAACTCGCTCACATACGACCAGTTCAGCAGCCCGAACAGCGTCGGAGCCACGTCAATCTGGCTGCACACCGTCTCGACGCGACGCGCCGGCACCAGCGCCAGGCCGTAGAACAGCACGGGGATATGGTACTTCCCCAGCGGCAGCGCCTCCCGCCCCGACGTGCTGTGGCAGTGGTCCGCAACCACCACGAACAGCGTGTTCCCAAACCAGGGACGCGACTCCGCCTCCCGCACGAACGCGCCCAGCGCATGGTCGCTGTACCGGACCGCCGACGAGCGGCTCCCCTGCTCCCCCTCGACCAGACCTGCCGGAAACGTGTACGGACGGTGATTCGACGTCGTCAGAATGAACTGGTGGAACGGACGCCCCGCGCGATACGACCTGTCCGCCGCGTCCAGCGCCCACCGGAACACGTCGCCGTCGCAGCTCCCCCAGGCGTTCGAGAACGTCTGCGGACGCGACAGCGGCGAAGTCCGGTCCTGGATCTCGTAGCCGTTCGCCGCGAAGAACGCATTCATGTTGTCGAAGAACCCGTTGCCGCCATACAGGAACGTGGCGCTGTACCCGCGCTCCCGGAACAGCCGCCCCATCGACGGCAGCCCCTCATGCCCCGGACGCCTCACAATCGACTGCCCCGGCGTGGGCGGCACCGACAACTGAACCGCCTCAATCCCACGGACCGTCCGCGCCCCCGAGGCAAAGCACCGCGACAGCAGCAGACCGCCCTCCGCCAGACGGTCGAGGTTCGGCGTCCAGGTCCGCCCCTGCCCGTTCAGGGTCCCGCAGAACGACGCGCTCAGACTCTCCTCCAGAACCACCACGACATTCCATCGGCGCTCCTCGCCGCCAGGCGCAATCCGTCGCCGGATGTCCAGCATTCTGTCCGACACAAACCCATACGGCTCGGCCGACAGCTCCTCGCGCACCAGCCGGTCCACCTCCGGCAGCGCCAGCGTCTCGTAGAACTGGCCATAGTCCAGCCGGTTGTGCCAGAACGCCGCCACCAGGCTGTACACCCCATTCCCCGACAGCTCCGACAGATACCGGTTCCCGCAGAACGACGGGCGACCCGCCAGGGCCAGCAGCCACAGCCCCGCCACCGCCACCACGCCGTGCGCCGCCACAAACCGCAGCCGAACACGCCAGCCCGTCCTTGAGCGCAGGCTCAGACGCGCCTGACGACCACGCCACAGAGCCCACACAGCCCCCACGGACAGCAGCGTCACCCCACCCAGCAGCCACACCACCGGATACGACTCCCAGATGTTCCCCAGAACCTCCGTCGTGTACGCCAGATAGTCCACCGCGATGAAGTTGAACCGAGACTCGAACTCCTCCCAGAAAACGCCCTCCGACACCGCCCCGAACAGCTCCAGACCCACCAGGGCAACCAGCCACCCAAACAGCGCCGCCCGACCCCACATCCGCCTGAACGACCGACGGGGCATCGCCCCCAGCCATGCCGACAGCGGCCACAGCAGCGCACCCTGAACCGCTAGGTCATACGCCAGACCCACCGCCAGCGCCCTGCACAGCCCCCACCACGGCCCCTCCAGACGACTCCAGCTCATCGCGCACAGCGACAGACGCGTCACCAGCGACACCACAAGCCCAACCACACACAGCGGCACCAGAACCCGAAACCGCCCCGGTACCAGACGGCACGCCAGCGACTCCGCCCCGTCCCACACATACCGCATCCTAACCCCCAGACGATGCACCCACCACACCAGCACCTGACACATGCCTGTCACGCTCCTCTCTTGACTGCGCTCACAATCCAGTCCGGACAGCCCCTTCTGGCACTGCCCTCCGGTCAGACGCATAAGCTATCCCCCAAAGTTAGCCAAACCCCTGCCGCCCCATTACCATTCGGCAATCCGACAAAACTTGACAGCGACGCGCAGACACGCTATATTCCGTTGCGTATGCAACGATAATCGAGGTTTTTGTCACGTTTTGGAGGTTCCATGCTGTCCTTCACGCACAGTCTGAGTCTCATCAGCCGCTGCACGCGGATGGCGCGTGGCGCGGCGCTTCGTGCGCATGGGGTATGCGGGGGTCAGGTGCCGTATCTGCTGCGTCTGGGTCGGGAGCCTGGCCTGACGCAGGAGGAGCTGTCCCGGGCGCTGTGCCTGAACAAGTCGAGCGTGGCGCGTCAGGTGGCGTCTCTGGAGCGTTCGGGTCTGGTTCGTCGTGAGCCGGACCCGTCGGACCGCCGCCAGCAGCGCGTTTATCTGACGGAGCGTGCGCTGTCGCTGTTGCCGGAGGTGCGCCGGGTCGTCTCCGAATGGAACGCCTATCTGCTGGCGGAGCTGGGCGAGGAGGAGCGCCAGCATCTCCAGGAGGTGATGGAGCGCCTCTCCGAGCGCGCCCGGCGCCGCATCGAGCAGGAGGTCGGCTGGACGGAATGAGAACGGTCCTCTCCTATCTGCGGCCATTGGCCGGCCGCATGGCCGTCTGCTTCGGCATCAAGCTCACGGGCACCCTGATGGACCTCGCCCTGCCCTGGATCCTCGCGCATCTGCTCGACGAGGTCGTCCCGACGGGGAGCCGCGGCGCCATCCTGTTCTGGGGAGTCGCGATGGCCCTCTGCGCCCTCGTCGCCTGGCTCGGCAACGTCGTCGCCAACCGCAGGGCCTCCGGCATCTCCCGCGACGCCACCCGGCGCATCCGCCACGACCTCTACCGCAAGGTCGGCGAACTCTCCTCGCGCCAACTTGACCATCTCACCATCCCCAGCCTCATCTCGCGGCTCACCACCGACACCTACCACATCAACCAGACGCTCGGACGTATCCAGCGCCTGGGCGTCCGCGCCCCGCTCCTTCTGCTCGGCGGCATCCTCGTCACCCTGCTTCTGGACTGGCGCCTCAGCCTCGTCCTCCTCGCCACCCTCCCCTTCCTCGCCCTCGCCATCCGGCTCATCTCCGCACGCGGACTCCGCCGCTACACCCAAGTCCAGCGACTGCTCGACGCCATGGTCCGCACCGTCCGCGACGACCTCACCGGCATCCGAGTCATCCGCGCCCTCGGCAAGGCCGACTTCGAGTGCGGGCGCTTCCGCCGCGACAGCGAGGCCCTCTCGCGCTCACAGATCCGCGCCGACTCCATCATGGCCGCCATGGACCCCACGATGCAGCTCATCCTCAACCTCGGACTCACCGCCGTCATCCTCTGCGGCGCACACTGGGTCAGCCAGGGCGTCACCCGGCCCGGCAGCATCATCGCGTTCCTCACCTACTTCACCATCATCCTCAACGCCATGATGTCCATCAACAAGATGTTCGTCATGATAACCCAGGCCAGCGCCTCCGCCAGCCGCATCGAGGAGGTCCTCGCCCTGCCGACGGAGACCCACGCCGCATCCCCCGGGCAGACTCCCCCCGCCGAGACGCCGCCGCCGCACCTCGCCTTCAGCCACGTCTCGTTCGCCTACAGCAACCCCGAGCGCGGACACGCGCTCCACGACCTCTCACTCAAGCTCGCGCACGGACAGACACTCGGCATCATCGGCACCACCGGCAGCGGCAAGACCACCGTCATCCAGCTCCTTCAGCGGCTCTATCCCCTCGACCAGGGCATCATCACCCTCGACGGCCAGCCTCTCGAAGCCCTCGACGAACCCACACTCCGACAACACTTCGGCGTCGTCTTCCAGTCCGACGCCTTCTTCGCCGGCACCATCCGCGACAACATCGACCTCGGACGCGAACTCCCCACGCACGACCTCGAACTGGCCGCCCAGACCGCCCAGGCCGAGGACTTCATCCTCGCAACCCCCGAAGGCTACGACCATCCTGTCCACGCCAAGGCCGCCAACCTCTCCGGCGGACAGCGGCAGCGACTCCTCATCGCCCGCGCCCTCGCCGCCCATCCACCCATCCTCATCCTCGACGACGCCTCCAGCGCCCTCGACTACCGCACCGACGCCGCCCTCCGCGCCGCCATCCGCCAGAACTACCCCGACACCACCGTCATCCTCATCGCCCAGCGCGTCAGCTCCGTCCGACACGCCGACCTCATCCTCGTCCTCGACCACGGGCGAACCGCCGAACTCGGCTCCCACACACAGCTCCTGCGCGACTGCCCCCTCTACGCGCAGCTCGACGCCATCCAGACCGGAGACCAGCCCCATGAGACCGCGTAACGACACCATCCAGAGACCGCGCAACGCCCGGGCCACCCTCCGCAGACTCGCCGCCTATCTCCTCCGCTGCGCCCCACTCCTCGCCCTCGCCATCGCCCTCAGCCTCGCCGGAAACCTCCTCGCCCTCATCGCGCCCACACTCTGCGGACACGCCATCGACGCCATCGCCGCCCCAGACGGACACGTCGACTTCCCCGCCGTCTCACACTTCGCCGCGCTCATGGCCGCCTGCCACCTCGCCGCCGCACTCCTCGCCTACGCCGTCACGCAGCTCGTCCTCCGCATCAGCCAGCGAACGGTCCGCACCATGCGCGCCGAACTCTTCGACAAGCTCATGCGACTCCCCATCGGCTACCACGACACCCACCCGACCGGTGACCTCCTCAGCCGCATCAGCTACGACATCGACACCGTCAACACCTCCCTCTCCAACGACCTCGTGCAGCTCCTGACCAGCGCCATCACCGTCCTCGGCTCGCTGGCCATGATGCTGCGCCTCTCGCCGCCTCTCGTCGCCGTCTTCGCCGTCACCGTCCCCCTCGCCCTCCTCTTCACCCGCTTCATGGCCCGACGCGTCCGCCCCCTCTTCCATCTCCGCTCACGCTGCCTCGGAGACATGAACGCCTTCATCGAGGAGCACGTCTCCGGACAGCGAACCCTCCGCGCCTACGGACGTCAGGACGACATCCTCGCGCGCTTCGAGCGGCGCAACGCCGACGCCGCCGACAGCTACTACCAGGCCGAGTACTACGCCAGCATCACCGGCCCCTCCGTCAACGCCATCAACAACCTCTCCCTCACCCTCATCAGCGTCTGCGGCGCGCTCATGTACCTCGCCAGGGCCATCTCGCTCGGCGACATCTCCTCCTTCGTCCTCTACTCACGGCGCTTCTCCGGCCCCATCAACGAGGCCGCCAACATCCTCAGCGAACTCCAGTCCGCCCTCGCCGCCGCCGAACGCATCTTCACCCTCCTCGACGAGCCCGAGGAGACGCCCGACCCGCCCGACGCCGACCCGCTCGACGTCACCGCCGGCGACGTCGACATCGCCCATCTCGGCTTCGCCTACGCGCCCGACACGCCACCCGTCCTCAAGGACGTCTCCCTCCACGCCCCTCCCGGCAGCATGGTCGCCATCGTCGGCCCCACCGGCGCCGGCAAGACCACCCTCGTCAACCTCCTCATGCGCTTCTATGACCCCCAGACCGGCGACATCGCCATCGACGGACAGCCCATCCGGCACGCCACCCGCCTCAGCCTCCGCGCCGCCTTCTCCATGGTCCTCCAGGACACCTGGCTCTTCAGCGGCTCCATCCATGACAACATCGCCTACGGCGCTCCCAACGCCTCCCGACAGCGCGTCGCCGAGGCCGCCCACGCCGCCCACATCGACACCATGATCGAACACCTTCCCAACGGCTACGACACCCTCGTCACCGAGGACGGCGCCGCCATCTCCAAGGGCCAGAAGCAGCTCCTCACCATCGCCAGAGCCATGCTCCAGCCCGCACGCCTCCTCATCCTCGACGAGGCCACCTCCAACGTCGACCTCAAGACCGAACTCGCCATCCAGAACGCCATGCGCACCCTCATACGCGACAAGACCTGCTTCGTCATCGCGCACCGCCTCTCCACCATCCGCCACGCCGACATCATCCTCGTCATCCGCGACGGACGCATCGTCGAGCAGGGCACCCATGACCAGCTCATGCGACGCGACGGCGCCTACGCCGCCCTCTACCGCGCCCAGTTCGAGTAGCCTCCCCCCTTGCAAACGTACTCGCTGAGTCTATCTTATCCACACATTGCCCCAGTCCCCCTTGAGTTTCCCCTATGTCTTTTGCGGACGAAATCCTGGACAAGACAGGAGAGAGCATGCCTACCCTGACGCATCATCATACCTTCGTGCACCTTGACGACGACCTGCGAACCCTCACCTTCGGCAACGGCGACCTGCGCCTCACCGACCACGCCCCCTTCCGCATCGCCTGGAAGGACCGGCTCGTCACCCCCGACAACATCCTCTCCAAGACCGTCAGCGCCTCCGGCGACGACATCCGGCTCACCTTCGCCGACTTCCGCTTCGCCGCCCGCTTCCCCGGCCATGACTACTGCCGCCCCGACCGCGCCTACACGCCCGACTTCAGGCTCACCGTCACCCTGCGTCTCGCGGACGACGAGCTCATCGTCCGCGTCTCGGACATCCGGGTGCCGTCGCCGCACGAGCTGTGGCTGACGCTCGCCCAGGGCCTGTTCTCGTTCCCCACCAGCCAGACCGCCTCCCTCATCCTCCCCCAGGACTACGGCATCCGCGTCGACTTCCCGCGCCAGGACTACCGCACCCTGACCCTCGTCCCCTCCAGCAGCCTGTCGCTGCCCGTCCATGGCCTCTTCACCCCCCAGGGGGGACTCGGGCTCTGGTGCGACGACCCTGACCGCGACGTCGCCATCAGCGTCAACCAGGACGCCACGCGCACCGCCCACATCGCCTGCCGCCTCTCCTGCTGCGCCGACACCGCCCCCTCCCGCGAGCTCCGGCTCCGCCTCTTCCCCGCCGGCTCCGACTTCCGCGACCTCGCCCGCTGGGCACGCACCCGGCGACAGGCCTCCGGACGCTTCCGCACCCTCGCCCAGAAGATGGCCGACAACCCCGAGGTCGCCCACCTGCCGGGCGCCGTCTTCTGGAAGCACAACGTCTTCTTCGGCCCGCGGCCCGAGGGCGTCCGCAAGTCCCACAGCCTCTATGTCGCCCGCCCCGACTGGAACGAGAACGAGGGACTCCCCAACAACTGGACCGCCGAGGAAGTCCTCACCACCGCCCATGACGCCGGCTTCGACCGCGTCGCCATCTGCAGCACCGGCTGGAACCGCGACGGCTTCGACGCCGGCTACCCCGCCAAACTCCCCCCAAACCCCTCCCGAGGCACCCCCGACGACATCCGAGCCGCCCGCGAACTCGCCCGACAGCTCTCGCCAGGATACTCCATCTCCGTCCACGACAACTACATCGACGCCTATCCCGCCTCCGAGCAGTTCCGCCCCGACGACATGCTCCAGGAGACGCCCGGCGTCCCCCGAGCCACCGCCATCTGGCGCGGCGGCGTCTCGCACACCCTCTGCTCGACTCGGGCACTGGAGTTCGCCCGACGCGACCTCCCACGCATCGCCGAGCTCTTCGGACGCGGCTGCATCTACCTCGACGTCTCCGCCTGCGTCCCCATGCTCCGCTGCCATGCCCCCGCGCATCCCCTCACCCGCGCCCAGGACTGCGAGAACCGACGCGCCCTCTTCAGCCTGGCCAAGCGACTCTTCGGCGCCCTCGCCGTCGAGGGCTGCGGCACCGACGCCTTCGCCGACCTCATCGACATCGGCGCCTACGGCGGCCTCCACACCCTCTGGCAGCCCGCCTACCTCCCCGGCCAGCCCGTGCCCGTCCCCCTCTGGCAGATGGTCTACCACGACAGCGTCCTCAACTACTTCGGCGAAGGCTACAACGCAGGCGTCCACGGCAGCGAGTATCGGCTCTACCAGGCGCTCTACACCCTTCTGCCGACCGCCTTCGACCGCCACGCCCAACGCCTGTCCCACGAGCTCCGCTCCGCCTTCACCCAGCCCATGACCGACTTCATCGACCTGCGGCCACGCTCCGTCCAGGTGCTGCCCGACGGCTCGGCCGTCACCTCCGGCGCCGCCGTCGCCACCTACGGCGACGGCACCCGCGTCGTCGCCAACTTCGACGACGAGCCCCTTTCCTTCGAGGGCCACACCATTCCGCCCCGTGACTACCTCATCCTCCGGAAGGCTCAGGACAGCTAGTCGAACGCCCGAAAAGCCCCTGCGTCACATCATTGCGCCCGGAAACAAAAAACGAGCCTGCGCGAATGGTTCGCGCAGGCTCGGAAGTGGAGCCAAAGACGGGAGTCGAACCCGTGACCTCATGATTACAAGTCAAGTGCTCTACCAACTGAGCTACTTTGGCATGATGTTGCTAATGTACCCCGAATGCCTGCAAAGTCAAGCGTCTGAGGGCAAAAAACACCGGTCAGGCGTCGGGACGGAGTTCGAGGACGCGGCAGGCATGGGGCGGAACCGCCAGGCTCAGCTCATGGCGGTGAAGCCCCAAGTCCGCGTCGGCCAGCCGGTCGCGGACGCGGAACGCGGCGTCGCGGTCGATGCGGTCGAGGGGGACGGTGAGCGTCTGTTCGCCGTCGTCGAAGTTGAAGAGTCCGACGAAGCGCTGGCCGGTCGCCTTGTCGACGCCGAGCCAGACAGCGGGATAGCTGCGCTCGAAGAAGTCGAGCGGGCGCGCCTGGAGGCGGTCCTGGTCGCGGATGAGGAGCTTGGCGTAGGCGGCGCGTTCGGGGACGAGCGTCTCGAAGCGGTCGCTGAGGAGGAGCATGCCACCGGTGAACCAGATGGCGTAGGTCCAGAGGATGACCTCGCTTTCGGTGAGGCGGTTATTGTCGGTGCGGGCGATGTGGGTGTCGGGGTCGCTGAAGAACAGCCGGTGGTTCATGTAGCTGTGGTTGATGAGGTTGCGGCAGACGTTCGGGACGGTCGGCGCCTCGGAGTAGCAGCGTCCGTCCGGAGCCCAGTAGGGGGTGATGTCGGTGCCGACGCGCTCGGCGTCGACGAGTCCGACGACGCAGCCGAAGGGGGTTGTGCATCCGAGGATGAACTGGTCGTCTCCGAAGCCTCTGCGGATGGCCTCCAGTCCTCGGCGGAGCGCCTCGACTCGGGTGGCCTTGCGGTCATGGAAGCGCGCGCCGGGGACGCCGCACTCGTAGACGAGGAAGTCGAGCTTGGTGTAGACCCAGCCCATCTGGCGGAGTCGCCGGAAGAGGTCGGTCAGGTGCCGCTGGGCGTCGGGATGGGTGCCGTCCAGGATGGCGGCCTCGCCCGAACGCCACTTCATGGGGAACGCGATCTCGCCGTCGGCTCCGCGCACCATCCAGTCGGGATGCTCGGCGAACAGCCGCGAACGGCGCTCGACGAGGAACGGAGCCAGCCAGATGCCTGGCTTCAGCCCGCGGCGGCGTATCTCGCCGGCCAGCGACTCCAGGCCATGCGGGAACTTCTCGTTGCAGACGAGCCAGTCGCCCAGCGCGGACTGATAGCCGTCGTCAAGCTGCAGATACTCCAGCGGATACTCGTCGCGGTGGCGCTCCAGATAGTCGGCGTTCTCGATGATGTCGCTCTCGGTGACCTTGTCGAAGTAGTAGTACCAGCTGCACCAGCCATTGGGGAGATGGCTCCCCAGGCGGGCGCCCATGGACTCGCCCCAGGCCTGGGCGAAGCGCTGCAGGAGACCATAGCCGTCGGTGCCGGAGAGGATGAGGAGCGTCTCGGAGAGGACGGTCTCGCCGTCGTCGACCTCCCGCCCGTCGGCGTCCGAGGTCAAGGCGCACTCGGCGACGCCGCCGTCGTCCAGGACGAAGGTGACGCGCGTGCCCATGTGGGCGGAGGTGATGAAGCCGGCCAGGACGCAGAAGTCCGTCTCGCGGTCATTGAGGATGGCGACGTACTCGCCGTGGAAGCGGTTGGGCGTCTCGCTGTCGTAGTCGGACGGCTGGGACAGGGCGAATGGGCGGTACCAGGGGCCAACCTCGAAGTCATGGTCGCCGTGGCGCATGGAGCCCGAGGCGCTCGCCATCGTCCAGCCCTGCCGGAACACGCGGAGCCGCTCGCCGGGAAGCTGGAGGGCATCGTCGTGCGGCCCGCGCTGGACGAGCCGCAGGCCCTCCAGCCTCACCGTCGCGCCTGTGGCGTTGGTGAAGGCCAGCCGCAGCGTCTCGCCGCCGAAGCCCTCGCCGCGCCGGACCTCCAGGCGGAAGCCATCCCCCGCCCCACGCCAGACGCCGCCGACGCGCACCTCCGCCTCCAGACCGCCAAACAGACGCCTGCCCTGCTGCACAATCTCCATCATGCTCCTGTCCTCCTCAATCAAGCTGACCCATGATTCTCTGCCTGCGCACATACGCGCGCTCCTCTCACTTCCCGAAGCCGACGAGGGTGACGATGAAGTCGAGCGTCTGCCCGGCGAGGGGATGGTTGGCGTCGATGATGACGGTGTCCTCGGTAATCTCGGTGATGATGCCGCTGTAGACCTCGCCATCCTCCTCGAATTCGAGCTCCATGCCTGGCTCGGGCTCGCCCTCGAGCTCGAGGTCGGCCTTGAGGACCTCGTCGATGAGGTCGGGGTCATACTCGCCGAAGGCGTCCTCGGGCTGGAGCGTGAGGCGTCGCGTCTCGCCCTCGGCCATGCCGACGAAGGCCTGCTCGAGGGCGGGCAGTATCTCGCCGTTGCCGAGGCGCACGAGGGGCGCCGCGCCGTCACGGGTGGTTTCGAGGAGATTGCCGTCCAGGTCGCGGCACTCGTAGTGGATGCGGAGGGTGTCGCCCATGCGGGCGGTCTTCTTGGCGGCTGTCATAGGTGGCTGGGAAATGCTGGTGTTCTGGGTTTGCTCTCTGTGAGGGAAGCTGGCGCGGCGCGGTCGCTGGTTTTGCCCGACGGCGAGGGCGCCGTCGGGACAGGCGCCGCTGACGCGGCGCGGCCGCTGGTTTTGCCCGACGGCGAGGGCGCCGTCGGGACAGGCGCACGCGTGAAGGCGACCCCGTCGTCTCCGTCGTCAGCCGATGAAGACGGGCTTCAGGTGACGGTCGAAGATGTTGGTGGCGACGTTGCGGGCGATGACGTCCTCGTGGCGCTCGAGCGCGTCGAGGTAGCGCGCGCCCATTTCGGCCGCGACCTTGAACGCGACGTGGAGCATCTGGCGGAAATGGCGGTTGTAGAGGGGGCAGCCCTGGTCATGGCGGAGGGTTCCGGCGAACTGGCCGGCGGTCCAGGTGTCCACGTCGTCGGGCGTGGGGAGGGCGTTCCAGTCGATGTCGATGACGGTGGCGTAGGGCTTGCGGAGCTCGTCGAAGCGGGCATAGGCCTGGCGGTAGATGTCCTTGGCGAGCTGGAGTCCGTCACCGTCGGCCTCGGCGAGTCCGATGAGCTCCTCCAGCCAGGTGGTTCCGGCGGTCTTGAGGTGGAGTCCAGCGTGGAAGCGGTGGATGGCGCGGTTGATGATGGGGTAGATGGAGAACTTGTCCGAGCCGGAGTGGACGGAGAGCTTGAGGTTCCGCGGCAGCCCGAACGCGCCGACGGCATAGCGGATGACGGCGAGGTCGTCGTTGAACTCGCGCTCGAACTGGGCGAGGTCGCCGACGTAGTCGACGCCCTTGTTGAAGCGTCCGGTGAACTTGGGGGCGATGGTCTGGGCTCGGATGCCCTCGTCGGCGATGGCGGCGAGGATGAAGAGCATGTCGGTGGGTCGCTGGGGGAGGTCGGTCTCGTCCATGGAGACCTCGGCGATGAAGCGGTCGGGGCCGCCCTTGGCGTCGGTGATGTGGCGGTAGAGGCGTCCGGCCTCCTGGACGGCGAGGAGGAATTTGGCGGCGACCTGTCGGGCGTCGTCCTCGGAGACGGTGATGGGCTCGGAGAGGCCGTCGATGTCGAGGGTTTGGCCGATGAGGTCGCGGTGGCGGGCGATGAAGGCGTCGATGTCGGCCTGCGGGGCGGCCTGGCCGGTGAAGTCGGCGACGTCGAGGGTGAAGAAGTCGGAGGCATCCATGAACCAGTCGACGTTGCCGAGGCCGATGTGGTCGGCGTCGACGTGGTATTCTCCGGAGAAGGAGAGGGCGCGGGCGGCGGCGTCCGCGGCGCGGCGGACAGCGGCGGGCTCAGTGCCGATGATGGTGTGCTCGCGGTTGGACTTGTTCCAGACGGGGGCGACCACGACGCCCGCCGCGCGTCCCCGGATGATGGCGGCAAGCTGCGCCTTGGCCTGATGCCCAAAGCGATCCCCGACACCCATGCTGTATTTGGCCAGTTCCATGGTTCTTACAGGTTTCCTCTGCTGTGGTTAAGGTGGTGGTTGGTTGCTGATGTCGGGACACCCGCGTCGGCGGGACCCGACGGGAGACTCACGACTCGGGCTGCGGCAGCGGGACGAAGGTGAGGCACTCCAGCCTCAGCACCTGACGCCCCGCGCGAAGCGCCTCGGCGCCGGCGCCGGACTCCGGCGGCTCCTGCAGCAGCTCGAACGCGCCGACGCCAAAGAATGTGCCGGGACGCGAGAGCGCCCGCACGAACGCCTCGTGCTGGGCCAGGCCGCCGCGCAGCGACAGCCGGAACGCCAGCCGGGTCATGGTCGGCCGACGGCGCTCGCCGCGCCCCACCCAGCCCGTCTGCTCCGGCGGCAGCGCAACCAGCTCCGCCACACGGACCGTCTTCGCGGCAGCCGCCGCCAACGCCTGCCGCCGGCGCGGCTGCGGCGCCGCCGACGCCTTGCGCTCGGCGAAGACCAGCTCCAGCCCCTGCTCACGCGCCAGCCCCAGCAGGACATCGACGCACCAGAGCTGCAGCGTCTGCAGATGGGCGTCCTCGGAGTAGACGTCGCGGGAGAGGCCCACGGAGGCGTCCGGCGTGTCCAGGCTGCCGTAGGGCGAATGGACGATGACGCGGTCGAATTCGTTGACGTAGAAGTTGCGCGGCGGCAGGGGCGCCTTGCGGATGAAGCTGTCGAGCGTCCAGCTGTTCTTCTGGATGAGCGGCTCGTAGAGGGAGCGGTAGCGCTCCATGGCCTTGCCCAGGGAGCCGGCGATGTCCTGGCGACGGGCGGCGGCGCGCTGGCGCATGGCGGCGAGGGCGTCCTGGCCGGCGGGCAGCCGCATGGCGGCGAGCTGCTCCTCGAGGTCCTTGACCTGCGCGGACAGCTTGCGGTGCTGGGCCGCGTTCGGCCCCGTGCCGTTGACGTAGACGACCAGCGCCAGAGCCAGGCCAAACGCGCTCAGCAGCAGGATGATCTTGTGTGCGGGAAGCAGTCGCCTCATGGTCGTCTCTCTCACTCCTTCTCCTCGGCTCGGACATCCGGACGGGCGAACGGCAGCGACAGCGTGAACAGCTCGTAGCCGTTCGCGCCGCCGGTGCGGCGCAGCTCCGGAACGCCATTCAGGCATTCGCGCCAGCGCCACACCCACTGCGACAGCGAGCCCTTCTCGATGCTGTCGGCGCGGTCCACGCCCCTGAAGGCGCCCATGCCGTCCAGATGGCGCAGCAGCCCGGCGATGCTCTCCTGCGCCGACTCGCGCGGCACAAAGCCCGCGCAGACATAGGACGCGCCCACGTTGCGGGGACGGGCGTCCTCGCCCTTCCCCGAGCCGCCACCGCCCAGCAGCCCCGACCCGGCGGACGGACGCTCGCCGCCGAGGAAATCCTGCGGCGCGGCGACGGAGGCGGCGTCGGCCAGACAGACGAGCCAGCCCTGCGGCAACGGCGCCGAGGACAGCTGCGCCATGGCGTCGGCAAGGCGGCGGGCGCCATTGCCGGGCACCGCCATCTCGACCAGACAGCGCTCCTCGTCGTCGGCCGCGCGGCGCAGCCGCAGAATGGACGCGCCCTCGTCCACGCTGGCGGTCAGATCCTTCCGGCGGATCTCCAGCGCGGCGTTGGCCTGACGGCTCTCCAGCATCGACCCCAGCAGCGAGCCGATGACCACGCTCACCAGCAGCCCCGCCGAGACGGCCAGGAACGGCCAGCGGCGACGGCGCAGGCGCAGCTCCTCGACCTCCCCAGGCACCAGCGACAGCGACAGCGGCGACCGGCCGCAGGCCTGCAGCCCCAGCCCATACGCCACGGTCAGCTCCGGGCGCACCTGCCCGTTCTCCGTCGGCCCCAACTGCTCCACGCGGCACTCCAGCACCTGCGACAGCCATTCGCACAGACCGCCCAGACGGCTGCCGCCACCCGTCACATACATCAGCGGCACCGGCGTGGCGGCCAGCGCCTCGCTCTCCATGGAGCGCCAGTGCTCCACCGCGTTCTGTATCTCCGACTCCAGCGTCTGCGCCGCCTGCTGCAGCGGCGACTGCCGCGTCTCGCTGCACAGATCCACCTGCGACAGATACTCCAGGCGCCCGGCCTGCCCCTCGACGCTGCGGTGCGCCTGCTGATACTGCCGCGCCGCCTCGTCGAAGCGCACCGCGCCGAACATCAGCGTGCAGAGATAGAGCACCTGCCCGGCGGCCAGCACCGCCATCGTCGTGCTCTCCATCCCGATGTCCAGCAGCAGCACCGGCTCCCGGCAGGACGACAGCCCCGGAGCCAGCTCCAAGCACGCCGCCGCCAGCGCCAGACCGCTCGGCACCAGACTCAGGCACGACAGACCGCCCGACTCCAACTGCCCCAGACGCTCACGGATGGCGTCCTCGCGGCTCAGCGCAATCAGCACCGGACGGCGGCGCCCCAGACCCGCGGGCAGCGGCGTGTAGCCATGCACCAGCGCCTCGTCCGTAACCCCCGTCAGCTGGCGCGCCTCCAAGGCCACCAGCCGCGACAGCTCCAGACGGCCCACCTTCTCCGGATAGTCCGCCACCTTCGTCGTCACCTGATACTGCGGGACGCCCAGGAAGACGCCCGCGCCCTGCTGACGCCGGGACGCCAGCAGCTCCCGCACCGCCGCGTACAGCTCGCCCTCGCTGAGGATGCCCTCGCCCTCCGTGTCCATCTCCGCGAAGCCGCCGAACTCGGCCTTCGCCCCGACGCCCCGGAAGAACGCCAGCTTGACGCCGGAGGCGCCGACGTCCATGCCCACAAACTGCCTGCCCATGACCTGACTCCTCCCCCTGCCCTACGGCACCATCTGCGGCAGCGCCTGCGGCTTCGGCAGCTCCTCATACAGCGCCGCGTCTTCCGCCCGCATCCGCTCAATCACCGGACGCAGCTCATGGCCAGGCTGGGGCGCGAACAGCGGCACGCCCATGGCGCCCACCGCCTCGACGCCCGCCGCGGCCAGCGTCCCGCCCGCCATCGGCAGCAGCCTGAAGCTGGCCATCGCACCCTGACCCGACGGCACGAACTGCCACAGCTCCTGCGCCCGCGCACACGGCACATACCCACGACCGCCCTTGCCATCCGGCTGCACCGAGCCGACGCACGACAGGCGCGTGTCCAGCACCGCGCGCAGCAACTGACGGCTCCACTCCAGACGGCGACGGTACCGAGACAGCTCCGGCAGCGACCGCCAGAACGCCGCGATCTCCTGACGCGCCTTCAGCGTCTGCGGATGGTCGGCGCGCTGCCAGGGAACGTCCGTCTGGATGGCGCTCGCCGCCGCCGCCCAGTCGCGGCTCTCCGGCAGCTCGTCCGCGCAGCTCTCCGACAGCATGACGACCAGACGCTTGAACAGAAGCAGCCCCTGCACAGGATCCAGCTCCGCGTTCGAACGCAGCTGCGACATCTCGTCGAGGAGCAGCAGCGCCACGTCGTCGGAGCGCGAGGCCTCGGCGGTCAGCCGCCGCGCCAGCTTGACGTGCTCGGCGTAGTTGTCCTCGCGGACGCGCGAGAGGACGACCTCGTAGTTCGCCGAGGAGATGTCGGCGCCGCCGTTGAGCTCCTTGGTGGGCGTCAGGGTGACGCGCGACTCGGCGTCGCCCGCCCAGTAGGCCTGTCCCCAGTAGTAGACGACGCCGTTGTCGGGCTGGCTCTGGAAGGGCCGCTCGCCGTAGTAGTATGTCCACTGGCTCTCGCCGTGGCGGCGCAGGCGCATGACGTAGACGATGCCCTTGCGCGGGCTGTACAGGGTCGCCATGCGGCGCTGCAGCTCCTGATTCGTGCGCGCCAACTGGCGCAGCCGCTCCAGGTCGAGCCGCCAGACGGACGAGGCGGCCGCGCCGCCCTCGCCTAGCAGCCTCGCGGCCTCCTCCGAGGCCGCGCGGTCCGTCACCTGCGCCGGCATCCGGAAGCCCTGGAGCGCCAGGACGCTGCGGTAGGCGTCGAACTGGCTCAGGACCATCCGGTAGTCCGGCGTCTCGGGCGCCCCCTCGCCCTTGCCGATGAACTCCTCCAGCAGCGCCTCGTAGCGGTCGAGGTTCGGCAGGGCGGCCGGCACATCCTGCCGCAGCTTGGCGAGCCGGACGGCCAGCTGCTCCTGCCGCTGACGCTCGCGGCGCTCCTCGGCCTCCCACGCGGCCTGGCGGCGGCGCGCGTCGGCGAGGCGCGCGTCCACGGCGCCCGTCAGGCGGGTGTGCGCCTCGCGGAGCGCCTGCCCCGCCTGGGCGACCTGGGCGGGCGGCAGCCGGCGCAGGCACTCGTCGCGCAGCCGCTCCAGCTCCTCCAGCTCCAGGGCGATCATCTGCCGCTCGCCGGTGCGGACATCGGACAGCCGGCGCTGGAGCCCGTCCAGCAGCGGCTGCAGCCGCCGGTCCATCTCCGCCTCCTGGGCGGCGGTGGCGGTGGCCCACTCGCCCTTCCAGCGACGCAGATAGGCCTTCTGCTCCTCGGAGGAGGCGACGGCCTCGGCGTCCGCCAGCGTCCGGCGAATGCTGTCCGGTTCGCCCCGGAAGCCCTGCTGCCGGATGTCCTCGAGGGTGTCCCGGCAACTGTCGTAGGTCCTGCGGTCCTGCTGGCGCCGACGCGCGCTCTCCTCCATCTCGCTGCGCATCACGGTGAGCTCCGGCGCACCGTAGAACACGGGGTCCTGCAGCCGGATGTCCTCCATCAGATGGCCCAGCTCCTCATGCGCCGAGCTGCGGCGGAACTGCTCCGCCTTCGCCAGCCACGCCGAACGGCGCGTCTCGCGCCCATGACGCACAAACAGCCAGGCGCCGACGCCGCACAGCAGCGCCACCAGCGCCACTGCGGCCAGCGTCACCGTCGCCACCCGCTGGCGACGCGCCGCGCGCTTCCGCGCCAGCACCTCCTGGACCTGCCTGGGCAGCTCCGGCGGCAGCGGGATGTCCCAGCCCTCCAGACGCTCGTACGCATGGCGCAGCTCCAGCAGCCCCGTGCTCTCCGTCATCAGCAGATCCCGGAACGCCGACAGCGCCTGCGCGAACTCCGCCTGATGCTCCCTCCGCCGCGCCAGACGCTCCGCCAGCGCATGGCTGTCCGACAGCGCCTGCGACCAGCCCTCCGGACGATGCAGGAACGCCTCGTCCGCCTCCAGCTCCGCCGCCTTCGCCCACAGCCGCTCCAGCGCCGGAACGTCCTCCGCCGCCATCGCCTCGCGCAGCGCCGCCAGCGTCCGCTCGCCCTCCGCGCCCAGGTCGCCCGCGCGCTCCGACAGCAGCGCCCGGCGCAGACGCGCCATCAGCTCGTCCGGCGGCGAAACCACCCGCATCGGGTGGTTCAGCTTCCCGAACACCTCCTTCAGCTCGACCAGATCCATCGCGGCCAGGCCGCGCTCGGCGCGCTCCACCCAGAACGGCAGCTCCTCCTCCTCCAGCGGACGCAGGTTCTCGCGCCAGCTGGGGTTGTCCGGATCCTTCTCGCGGATGCGCCGCAGCACCTCGATGCACCCCGCGTGGTCGCTGACGTGCACCAGCCGGCGGTACTCGCGCAGCAGCGGCTCCAGCGCCGCCTCCGCCTCGCATTCGCGGCGCAGGCGCCCGATGGCCTCGGCGTCCGGCAACTGGTACATGGTCAGCTCCAGGTCGACGCACACATTGTGCCACTTCTTCAGCGCGGGGGAGGTCAGCAACCCGTAGAGCTCCAGCAGATCCGGCGCCATCCGCGCCTCGTAGGCCGCCTCGGAGCGCCGCCCCTTGTCGAGGTAGTCGGAGCAGCGCATCAGCCGCTCGCAGGCGCTGCGGCAGACCTCCGCGAACTGGTCCGCGTAGTCGGCCAGGAGGGCACGGTTCTCCAACTGTCCGCTGGCCAGAAGCTGGCCAATCTGCTGAATGAGCTGCTGTTCCGGTGTCATGGTTTCTGGTCAATCCCCTGTGGTTGCGCAAAAGGAGGGCGAGAAAGTCGGCGGCGGCGGCGCGGTCAGCGTCCGCGCGGGCGCAGGCTGACCTGGTTGATGCGGCGCGGCGCCAGCAGCCGGAAGCCGTTGCCGGCGGGCGCCTCCGGCCCGGCGGTCGCGGGCGGCTCCGACGGCGGCGCCCCGCCGCTGCGGGCGCGGCGCACCAGGGCGTCGGCGCCGTCGGGCTCCGGCAGGGGGCGGGTCAGGTCCAGGATCTCCATCCGCGGATGGCGCCGGAGCTCGCGCAGCTCGTCGGAGTCGGCCAGCATGCAGCGCCAGGCGCAGGTCGCCCCCGCCGGCAGGCTGGTGAAGTAGGTGTTGAAGGTGACGTTCCAGCGCTCGCGCGGCGGCAGCAGCCGCAGCGCCTCGCGGATGAGCGACAGCGCCTCCGTCTCCGGCGTGACGACCAGCACCGTCACATGGTCGGGATGGCGCAGGAACGAGCTGGCCAGCGCCCCCGCATGGCCGCCGTCCCCCGTCAGCGCCTCCCACTCGGAGGCGCGGCAGTCCGTCTCGTCCCCCGCCGGCAGCGCCCGCGGCGACTCGATGAGATGCGGCTCGTCCTCCCACGACTCCAGGAAAAGCCCCTCCTGGGCGCACAGCCACGCCGGCCCCCCCGCCGGCTGCTCGCCCAGCCCCACCAGCAGGTGGTGCGCCAGCTTGTTCGAGCGGCTCGTGTGATCCGGCGACGCCGCGCACACCCGGGACAGCACGCTCGACGCGCGCCCCAGAAACTGCGCGCGGTAGTGGCTCCAGGACACCGGCGACGACTCGGCGCGGCCCTCATGCGGCGCGACCGCGCTCTTGTAGCAGCTCAGCGCCTCCAGCAACTGCACCGTCCGGGGCTGCATCCCCCGCGTGTGCGCCACCGTGCAGAACCCGCGCGTGCCTGGACGGAGGCCGTGCGCGGCCGACGTGTAGACCAGCTCGTGGGCCATCGCCGTCACGCCTCGAGCTCCGGGCCCCGGAACCAGTCCCCCGTCCCCGGCACGTTCACCCCATCTCCCG
>CALZPA010000028.1 GCA_945827525.1 uncultured Lentisphaeria bacterium
GCGACGAGAGCGACGAGAGTGACGAGAGCAGACCCGCCGAGCGAAGCGAGGCGGAAAAAAAGCGACGAGAGCGACGAGAGTGACGAGAGTGACGAGAGAAAACCCGCCGAGCGAAGCGAGGCGGAGAAAAAGCGACGAGATCAAGGAAAAAGAATGAATAGAATCATGAGAGTGGCGGTGCTGGCGGTGGCGCTGGTGGGGTTGCTGGCGCAGGCTCAGAATCGGGCGTTCACGAGCCGTAAGAACCGTGCGATGCTGGAGAGCATGGCGAAGAGCCTGGAGGTGAAGGCGCAGGCCGAGGAGCCGTCGTGGGCGCGGCGTCCGGATGCCCCCACGCTGACGGTGGCCTGGCTGACCGACACGCACATTGGCGTGACGAAGGGGGCTCTGGAGCGCACCCGTGTGCTGCTGAACCAGCTCCGCGACGAGATGCATCCCGACCTCACGCTGATGACCGGCGACAACAACGCCCAGTCCGCCGGACTGCCACACCAGTACGACAAGCTGTCCGCCTCGCACCGCAACCAGCTGTGGCTCAAGCAGTTTCTCGACAAGGAGCTGGCGCGTCCCTATGCCGTCATTCCCGGCGACAACTGGCCCTGGGACTTCGAGAAGGTCTTCGGCAGTCCCACACGCTCCTTCACCTGCCGCGGCTTCCATTTCCTCCTCACCGCCACGGACGCCAAGGCCATCGGCAATGACGCCTGTGCCGTTCTCTTCGACGACACGAAGCGCTGGCTGCGGAAGGATCTGTCTCGGCATGCCAGCCAGCCCTGTCTGGTCGTGATGCACGAGACGGTGTTTCCCCCGCTGTTTCTGGACGCCGACTGGCTGGCCAACCTGGTCGCCTCGACTCCCCAGGCGCTTGCCCTGCTGAGCGGGCATCTGCACTACGACCTGGACATCACGCGCAACGGCTGCCGGAACATCATGGCTCCGGCCGTCGGCCCCAGCACCCCACCGGCGTTCAAGCTGCTGCGCTGCTACCCTGACCTCATCGTCATCCTCACCTACGAATGGGACGGCTCGCAGTTCCGCCAGGCGCGGAAATGGCAGCGCCTCGACATCCCGGAGCGTCTGCAGGCGGCCGTCGTCGCCGCCGCCGGGCGTCCTGCCGTTCTCGAGGAGCTGCGGACCATGCCGGTGCGCCCGAAGCAGCGCGACCAGGAGCTCCTCAAGCGCGCCCCTGAAATCGACCAGCGGCTGATGACCTTCTTTCTGCAGTTCGGCGCCTCCAGGCTGCTCCTGCCATGAGCCATACCGAAGCTACGCTAGCCCCTGAACGTCAGCTCCGACGGCGCTTCCTGGTGTCCGCCACGCTTCTGGCCATGCTTGGAACCGCCCTTGCCGGCTCGCTCTCCTGCTGGCTGGCACGCATGACGCTGGAACGGCGGCTCCTGGAGGCCCAGACGCAGAATCTCGCGCGGCTCGTCCAGGATCTGCGTCTGCCCGCCAGTCCCAGACTCCTCGACCACCTCCGGCAGGTCACTGACTGCCATGTCGCCGTCACCGAGCGCGGACGCCTCCTCCATGCGACGCTTCCTGGGCTGACCGCCGACCGCCTCGCCGACGGCCGACGGCTGAGCCTGCCCCCGCATGGCGCGTTCCTCGTCGCCAGCCAGGCGCTGGACGGCCAGCGTCGGCTCTGGCTGCTGATGCCACGGCAGGTGGCCAGCCAGACGCTGCGCGACACCTCGCTGACCCTCATCGCCATCACCGCCGCCGCCGGCACGGCCGCGCTCGCGCTGGCGCTGCTGGCAGCGCGCGCACACGCACGGCTCGTCGCCCGCGTGCGGGACGCAGACCGGCGCCTCTCCCGCGCCGAGACGACCGCCATGGCGACACGGCTCTCCTCGTCCGTCGTCCACGAGCTGCGCAATCCACTGGCGGGCATCCGCATGAACGCCCAGGTCCTCGCCGAGGACGCCGGCGACGACCCAACCATCCGCGACAGCCTCCAGCTCATCATCGGTGACATTGACCGCATTGACCAGTTTCTGCGTTCGCTGACTGACGTCAGCGCCAACGCGATTGCCAGCCAGGCCACCAGCCAGACACCGCCGTTGCGGACGCTGCTGCGAGGCGTCACGGAGCTGTTGGGCGGACGCTTCCGCCAGGCAGGTGTCCGGCTGCGTCTGGAGGTGGCGGAGTCCCTGCCGGTGGGTGAGCCGTCGCCCTGTCCCGAGCTGCCGCTGCGGCAGATACTGGTCAATTTGCTGACAAACGCGCTGGAGGCCTCGCCGTCGGGTTCGGAGGTCACGCTGTCGGCGCATCGGCAGCCCGAAGGCGTCCTGGAGCTGACGGTGCGCGACCAGGGGCCGGGCGTCCATCCGGAGGACGGCGAGGACATCTTCGCCCCCTTTGTGTCTCACAAGCCGAACGGCTGTGGCCTCGGCCTGCACATTTCGCGCCAACTGGCCGCCTCCAGCGGCGCGGTCCTCGACTGGCACAACCCTCCAGGCGGCGGCGCCGCCTTCACCCTGCATTTCCCCTCTACCTGAACAGCCCTTTTCCCCATCCTCATCATGAAACTGTACCATGGGAGCAATGTCGCCGTCCTGACGCCTAGACTGATGGCTTCTGGCAGAAATCTAGACTTTGGGAAAGGCTTTTACCTGACCTCAAGTCTGGAGCAGGCTGAACGTTGGGCCGATATTACCACGCGCAGACGAAAGACGGGACAGCCTACGGTCACATGCTATCTGCTCCAGGATGACTTTTCCAGCATACTGAAAGTACGACGATTTCGTTCTCCCAGCAAGGCATGGCTGAACTATGTTGCCCAACATCGTCGGGGCAATGCCATCGATGATGGCTACGATGTGGTCATCGGCCCCGTCGCAAACGACCAGACGATGCCGACCCTTACTCTTTTCCTAGATGGCTTCATCACGGCTGACATGGCCATCAGAACCTTGCTGCCACAAAAGCTGAAAGACCAATATGCCTGCAAAACCGCTGCCGCGCTTTCCCTGCTGGACACGCTCTGGACACGCCCGCTATGAATAAGACGTTCATGCCCTACTTGCTTGACCACTACACGCGCCATGTTGTGCTGAATATCTGCAGCAAATATGGCCTCTCGGAATTTGACGCCCTGCGTGGCTTCCTCTTCTCGGAGACCTATCGGATGCTCTGCTCACCCGAACTGGCCATGTGGGAATTCAGCCCCCTGGCCATCCTAGACATCTGGGAGTGCGAGAAGATTACCGGCGACCCTAGAAACTCATGTTACATCAGGTGTGAATGATTCCATGAACAAGCTCTCGCTCTCCCCCGAAATGACCTTCTTCATCTTCCTCCTGCAACAGTATGCCGCACACCGACACACCACCGCCGACCAGGTGCTCCACGACATGGACGAGAAGGGGCTGACCAATTTCATCTACAGTATGTATGACCGCTATCACACTGAGGCCATCGAAAATGCCTTCGCCGACCTCGACAGTCTGCTCGCCACAGGGAAGCCTCAACAGCCATAGGAAGCACTCGACATCAACACGCGCCTATCCCGACGGCGGAGAACCGCTGCCGTCCCGACGGGGCACCGCCCCTTGCGAACGTTTATTTATTGTCCCAGGCTCTCGCGACTCACCAGTCGCTGACGGCACCGTCCTCGCGGAAGAGCCTTGGGAGATGGATGGAGATGCGCGGATGGCTGCTGCAGAGCTCCTCGTTGAGTTCGATGCCCCAGCCGGGCTTGTCGGGCAGGTCGAGGAAGCCGTCCTTGACCTGCAGGGGTTCGGTGATGACCTCGTTGCGCCAGTCGTTCAGATGCAGGCGCTCCTGGATGAGGAAATTAGGTGACACGGCGTCGAGGTGGGCGGAGATGACCGTGAGGACGGGACTCATGGGACAGTGCGGGGCGATGAAGGCGGAGAAGCAGTCGGCGAGGACACCGACCTTGTAGGCCTCCAGGAAGCCGTTGCAGTGGGCGAGGTCGGGCTGGACGACGCGGACGGCGTCCAGCTCCAGCAGCTTGCGGTATTCCCACTTGGACTCGAGGCGCTCGCCGGCGGCCAGGGGGATGCGGACATTCTGGGCGACGCGGGCCATCGCCTTCTCGTCGACCTGGGCGACAGGCTCCTCGAAGAAGGTGAGCCGATAGGGTTCGAGGGCGCGCCCGATGGCGATGGCGGACTCCGTGTCGTAGCGTCCGTGGCCATCGAACATGAGCAGGTCATTCTCGCCGATGTTCTCGCGGATGACCTCGGCGGTCTGGGCGATGGTTCTGGTGACGGCGGGGTCATAGAGCGGCCAGGAGGGCTTGGAGATGCTGAACTTGAACGCGGTGTAGCCCCACTGGCGGACTTCGGCGAGCCGGTCGCGGATGACGGCGGGGTCGGTCGAGCCGCCAGTCCAGCCGTTGGCGTAGACGCGGATGCGGTTGCGGTAGGGGCCGCCGAACAGCTTGTAGACGGGAACCCCCTGGCTCTTGCCGACGATGTCCCAGAGGGCGAGCTCGATGCCCGCGATGGCCGACCCCTTCACCACGCCGCCACGCCAGAATTTCTGCCGCTGCATGACCTGGCTGAGATACTCGATGCGCGTCGGATCCTCGCCGATGAGGAGTTCGGAGAGGTCGCCCAGCAGGGCGATGATGGTGTCGGTGAAGCCCCCCAGGGAGGCTTCGCCGAGGCCGGTCAGCCCTTCGTCCGTATGGACTTTGACGAAGATGTAGTTCTTGTTGGAGAGCTGTCCCGTGCCGGGTGTGGGCGCTCCGACGACCAGCGGCTCAATCTTGGTGATTCTCATGCTTCCAGGAACTCCTTGGCTGAAAGGTGGACTTCGGCGGGCGTCATGCCGGGACGGTAGATGCCGATGCCGACGCCGACGCCATCGGCGACGGACAGCAGCTCGCGGCGGTTCTCCCTGGTGACGCCGCCGACGGCGAACACCGGCAGCGGGATGACGGACTTGAGGACGGCGATGTTCTCGGGCGTGCCGTAGGGGAAGACCTTGAGCAGGTCGGCGCCGGCGTCGATGGCGTCGAACGCCTCGGTGGGCGTGGCGAAGCCAGGCATGGAGAGCAGCTCAAGCTCCCTGGTGCGCCTGATGACGGCCTGGCGGGTGTTGGGCGAGATGATGAATTCGCCTCCCGCCTGCCGCACCGAGTCCACCTGCTCGGGCGTCAGGACCGTCCCCGCGCCGACATGGACATCGGCCTGGCCCGCAAACCGCCCCGCCAACAGCCGGATGGCCTCCAGGGCGCCCGGACGGTTGAGCGGCACCTCCATGAAGCGGATGCCCGCACGAACCAGCGCCTCGCCGACGTCAATGGCCTCATCAGGCGTGAGACCGCGCAGGATGACCACGGTCCCGTCATCCACAAGCTGCTGAAAAAGAGGATGCTGTGACATGTGAAATGTTCCTTGGAGGTCAAAGGGTCGTCTGAAGCACAGCTCCAGCAGGCGTCGGCCGAGCCAGGCTGTCTCAGCGCGTCAGGTCACTGTAGTGTTTGGAGTCGAGGAAGATGCCGCCGGCGGTCTGGTAGAAGTCGTCGGAGAGCTGGAAGCATCCGTCGTGGACGTCCGTCCAGGGTGCGAAGCCGGTGGGGAAGAAGGAGCGGAGCGTGTCCCAGCGTCGATAGTTCTGGCTGCCGTTGGTCTCGAGGACGGCGACCTTGAGTCCGGGGAGGGCTGGGAGTCGGCAGGCGACGTTCTTGTTCCAGTCGACCTGGCTGGGGCCGACGGTGAGGTCGGCGCAGAACATGGGGAGGTTCGCCTGGGCGGCGACCTCGGCCATCTTGAGCGTCATGGAGAGAGTCTTGGCGATGGGCTTGAGGGCGACGGCGCCATAGCCGAGGGCGATGCGCTCGGTGACGTCGCCGTCGCTGTGGGCGGACTCGTCGGCGGCGATGCGGACGCCGAGGCCGCTGACGTCGATGCGGCTCTCCTCGGGGAAGGGCTCCTCGACGATGGCGATCTGGTCGAAGGCGCCGATGCGTCGGCAGTGCTCGAGGAGTCGCTCCAGGCGTTCGCGGGTATCGTAGCGTCCGTTGGCGTCGAAGTAGTAGGGGATGCGTCCGGACTCGGTATGGGGCGTGGTCTGGCCGCCGACGGCGCGGTGGATGTCCTCGATGCGCCTCATGTCCCACTGGAGCATCTTCTCGCGGTCGCCGTCGTGGTCGGGGTCGCAGCCGATTTTGACCTTGAGGAAGAAGTAGCCGTTGCGGACGTAGGCGCTGACGTCCTCCAGGGGGATGCCATAGGCCATGAGGGGGATGCAGGCGACGTCGTGGTGGCGGGCGGCGAGGACGCTGCGGAAGCGCGGCGGGAGCATGTCGTCGAAGGTGCGGCAGCCATGGAGTTTCGCATACAGCTTCCAGGCGGCGGTGTCGAGTCCGACGAGGGCGTTGAGGGCGAAGGTGAGCCGGAGGTCGTCGCGTCCGGCGATGGCCTTGCCGTAGTTCCAGACCTGCGGGAGGAGCTGTTCGAGCAGGTCGATGGGCGTCTCGAAGTCGCGTCCGACGGCGAGTCGGACGGCGTGTTCGGTCATGGCGTACATGAGGGCGTTGGCGCCGGGTTCGTCGTGGGAGGCGAAGACGCCGGGATCGCTCCAGAGGACATTCTGGGTGCTGACGGCGACGACGCGCTCGCCGGTGGTCGCCTCGAGGGCGACGGGCACCTGCCAGATTTCGCGCATGTAGCCGCCCTTGAAGCCGAAGGGGCGCACCAGCGGCTCGCGCTCGAAATTGGTCGTGCCTCGTGCGATGCGGATGCTGCTCATGGCTGCGGTTCTCCTCTGCTGATTAGGTTCAGGCGACGACGTCGGCGAGCGCCTCGAGGGCCTCCTTCATGGTTTCGAGACACTCGATGTGGCGTTTGAGGTCGCCCTTGGGGGGCTCGGCGATGGGTCTGTTCGAATGGAGGACGCTCATGAGCGGGCGGACCTTGCCCTTGGCGGAGATGAAGAGATCCTCGGCGCGGTCCTGCTGCTCGGGGGTCATGCAGACGAGGAGGGAGGCGCGCTTGATGAGCTTGGGCAGGAGCTGGGTCACGCCGATTTCGAGGGGCTCGAGACCCTCGCGGCGCAGCGCCTCGCGCGCCTCCTGGGCCACCGTCTCGCCGTGCTTGACGTGCAGGCCGGCCGACGCCACCTCGATGTCCTTAAGGCCGCGCTCGCGCACCAGCCGGGCAAAGTACGCGGCCGCCATCGGGCTGCGGCTGCGGTTCGAGCCGCAGACAAACACAATCAGGGTCATCGCTTCTTCTTCTCCAAATCGATTGGGGTTCTGGGAACTGTGGGACAATGTGTCTAAATTTATCCGCCGTTTGGGGTAAATCAATCGCGGGGGAGGGCGTGGTGCGGACGTCTGTCCGTGGGGAAGTGGACATTTGTGGTGGCGGTCATTATATTGGGGAGCGTTCGAAAAGGCCGGTGGCTGGCCGGGGCAAACGCGTTTTTTCGCCCGACGGCGAGGTGCCGTCGGGACAGGCGCCCCTCGCTTCGCTGCGCTGTGGTGCGCGGGCACGTTTCGGACACTCTCCATGTTGCGCTTATGCTTACCCTCCGTTCCATCGTCGTCGGCCTGTTGCTGGCTGTGGTGTCGTCTGCCGGCATCATGGTCTGTCGCGGTGTGTCGCCGCTGTTGCCGCCGTTGTTGGCGGTGTGCGCGTTGGGTGCGCTGGTGAATCCGGTGCTGTCGCTGGTGGGTCTGCGTCGTCGTCAGTGGCGTGTGGGGGAGCTGCTGGCGCTGTCGGGTCTGGTGGCGGTGGGCAGTGGGGTTGCGTCGGGCATGGTGAGGACGGCGCTGTCGCTGTCGAGTGCGGTTCAGCGTCTGGCGGGGGTGGACGTCGGACTGCTGGCGGAGTTGCCGGAGCGTCCGTATCTGTTGCCGACGGGGATGCGTTCGGCGGCGCGGCGGCTGATGATGCAGCGGCGCGACGCGGAGGAGATAGGGAGTCGCCTGGCGGAGCTTCAGGCGCTGAACCAGCGTCTGCAGCAGCATCTGGCGCAACTGTTTGACCGGTATCAGCAGCAGGAGGCGCTGACCTACAACTGTGCGCCGGAGGAGATTGCGGAACCGCGTCGGCGGCGCGACGAGCTCCGGCGGCAGCTCATGCAACTGACGCGCCATCTGAACGAGCTGACGACCGACCCGGCGACGGCGACGTATTCGTCCGTCACGGAGGCCGTCGCGTTCAGCCGGATGCTGAACAGCCTGTACCAGCAGCAGCAGGAGTATGAGCGCGACATCGAGCGCCTGACGGTGCTGCTGGGCAAGCTCCAGGCCGCGCCGAACGTGGACGAGCTGCCGAAGCTGCAGGCCATCCAACTGGCCATCCAGCGCACGCAGGCGCAGTCGGCGCAACTGACCAAGCAGGAGAAGGCGCTCGAAGGCGCGTATCGGCAGAAGTCGGAGCGGCTGGCGCTGGCCGAGCAGGCGTTTGGCGAGAGGTATCGTGCGGCGGCGCTGACGTTTGGGGAGTCTGGCGCGTCGCGGCCGCCGTTGAGCTGGGCGTCGGTGGAGGCGTCGTTTCGTCGTGTGCCGTGGGAGCGTTGGCTGAGCGCGGCGTGGCTGTGGCTGCTGCTGGGTGTGGTGTGCTGTCTGGTCGCCGTGCATGTGTCGGCGCTGCTGTTCAAGGCCTGGCGGACGTCTGGGACGTGCGAGGAGGACGCGACGTTCCCGCTGCTTCGGGTCACGGAGGCGCTGGCAGGCACGGAGGCGCCGTCGGCGTATCGGAGCGGATGGTTCTGGCTGTCGCTGGCGCTTGGGGCGTGTCTCATGTGGCTGATGCCTGGTCTGGCGGTGCCATGGCGGGGTCTGGGGCTCGCGTTGGGCTTGGGAATGTTGCTGTCGCGTCGGCAGGCGTCCTCGCTGGCTGTGGGGCAGGTGGCTGTGGGGCTGGTGTTGCTGCTGGGGAGTGCGGGTCTGTTGGGTCAGGTGCCGTTGGGCAGTGGTCTGAGGCCGGTGTGCCTGATGGGTCTGGGCGCGTCGCTGACGCTGGCGGCGCTGCTGGTCTGGCGGGCGCGTCATCTGCTGCTCTGCCTGTTCCATCCGTATGAGGTGCCGCAGACGCGCCGTGTGGAGCGCCGTGGGCTTGTTCGCTCGTCGGTCATGCTGTGGCTGAGCCTGCTGGCGCTGCCGGGCATCCTCTGCCTGGGGTTTGGCGTGGATATGGCTTTGAGCCTGCTGCTGACGGCGCTGCTGCTGCTGTCGTGCGTGCTGCTGGCCTATCTGCTGGCCTGCCTGGGGCTGCCGCTGGGGCAACCGGCGGCGGTGGGGATGCCGTTGGCGGCGAGCCATGCGATGTCGGTCCGCGACCATCTGCGGGTGGCGGAGCCGACATGGCGGACGGCGCTGGCGCTGACGCTGGCGGCGAGCGTCGCCGCCGGCGGTCTGACGGCGCTGCTGCTCTGTCACACGCCTGGGCTGGGGCTGGCGCATGTGCTGGCGGAGAGTCAGGAGTTGCCGTGGCTGAGCGGAGAGATGCCGTCGCTGACGTTGGGTGATGGCCTCTGGCTGGGTGTGGGCGCGGCGGCGACGCTGGCGCTGTCGTGTGTGCATCGTCGGTGGTCGTGGTGTCCGTCGCCGTTGGGTCTGGCGTTGCTGGCGTGGCCGTCCGGAGGGCGACTGGCCCTATTGCTGCTGGCGGGCTGGGGATTGAGCTATGCGGTTCGGCCCATCCGTGGCCTGCGTCCTGTCCACGTGGCCGGTGCGCTGCTGCTCTCGGAGCTGCTGATGCGTCTGGTTATTGGAGGATGAGCCGCTTGAGCCAGAGCGTCGGCTGGTCGGGCGTCTGGGAGACGAGCTGGACATACCAGCGCCGGGTGTTCTGGGTCTCGCCGTACCAGGCGGCGGCGATGGCGGTTCCGGGGAGCTGGCACTGCCGCTGGAGGTCGGGTGGGATGAGTGCGAGCCGCTGCATGCCGGCGCGCATGTTGCGTCCGCGGTCGCGGGCGTAGCCAATCACGATGTCGACCTGTCCGTCCTGGCGCGTCGTGAGGGAGAGCCATTTCATGTCGAGGGGCGTCTTGCGGAGGTCGAGTTCGGCGTAGCCGTTGCGCGCGAGTCCGCGGGCGAGGAGCTGGAGTTCGTCCTGGAGCATACCGGCGGCGCGGAGGTCATCGTAGACGCCGGCGCGCGCCAGCCAGCCGGCGATCTGGGCGGTGCCGACCTGGCGCTCGCGGGCGCCATTCAGGCTGTCGAGGGAGCGCACGGTCGGAAAGACGTAGGCGACGGGGCGTTCGGGCGGCTCGACGGAGGAGCATCCGGACAGCAGCAGCAGGAGTCCGCCGCCGCTGGCCGCCAGGCTGGTCTTCAGGCAGGAGAGCATCGTGTGGTTCATGGTCATCGTAGGCGTTGTGGACTGCGGGGATGCGTATTGTAACCTAGACTAATAGGGGCGGCGTGGACGCCTTTCCAGTTGCAGGGACTGCCAGTGGCCAGACAGCGACCAGCCGCGCTGGACGGCCAGACGCATCAGGCGCTCGACGCCGGGGCGGGAGCCGTCATGGAAGCGATTGCCGAGCAGGACGAGTCCGGTGGGGGCCAGCAGGCGCTCCAGCGTGTCCAGGAAGGCGTTGAGCTGCGGCGGCGCCGAGAGGAAGCGTCCGCCGGCGAGGCCGTTGCAGACGATGAGGTCGTAGGCGGCGCCGGCGTCGTCGTCGCAGTAGTCCTCGGCGTGTCCGCGGCGGAACGAGACGGCAACGGCGGTATGGGGGCGGAGGGTGGGGAAGCGCCGCTGGCGGCAGGGGTCGTGGGGGAGTCGGCGATGGCTGGCCATCCAGACCTCGAGGCCTTCGGCGGTGACGCCGCGCACCTCGGCGGGGCGGTTCCGGTCATCGAGAAGCGCGGCCAGCTCATAGGTTCCGAGTCCGACACCGCAGCCGAGGTCGAGGAGACGGAGGCGGTTGGAGGCGGGCTGGCGGTCGAGCCAGTCGAGGAGGGGCGCGGTCTGCTCGGGGTAGCGTCCGGTGTCGGTGCCCATGCGCGAGGGGTCGGCGAGGTTGCAGAGGAGGGCGGGGAAGGAGTCGGGTTCGAGGTCGAGATGGCCGGCGAAGTCGTCGTTGAGGGTGGCCCACCAGTCGGGGACGGAGAGGGGCGGGGGGGCGTCGGGCTCGAGGGCGGAGGGGAGGAGGCTGCGTTGGGGGAGGTCGTCGAGGGCGAGGAGACGGAGGTCGCGCTGGAGTTCGTCCGGGGGGAGGAACGCATTGTACCAGGCGCGGAGTTCGGGCGAGATGACGGAGCCTCTGGCCCACCAGCCCCCGCCAGTCCAGCGGGCGAGGCAGCGGTGCCGCTGGCGCCAGCGGCGGTTGAACTGGGTCAGGCGGCGCAGGAACGCGGGAGTGGCGGGCCAGGGGCGGGTCATGGGGTGGGCTCGTCGCTCCAGAGCAGGCCGTCCCGGGCGAGGATGAAGCCGTGGGTCTTGAGTTCGCGGGCGTAGATGTCGTGCGGCGGACAGAGGGTGCGGGCGAGATGGGAGCAGAACATGACGGTGCCGTCGTGGATGGCGCCGTCGAAGCGGAACGCATCGGCCATGAGGCGGAGCATGCCGAGGTTGCTGTGGCCCCAGAGGCGCCAGTCGGCGAGATTGCCGCAGGTGAGTTCCCAGACGATGACGTCGAGGCGGCATTTCTGCAGCGTCCGCCAGGTGTCGGGGAGGAGCCAGGCGCCATCGAGGCCATAGAACATCGTCCGGCCCTCGGCCGTCGTCAGCAGAAAATGGCTGGGGAGTTCGCCGGGACGCTCCAGGACATGGTTGGCGGGGAGTGTCCGGACGGCGTTGCCAGCGACGTCGAAGGCGTCGCCGGGCGTGAAGCCCTGGAGGCGGATGCGCACGAGTTCGTCTGGCGTGAGTTCGGCGGCGGCGCGGGCGGCGGCGACGGCGTCGACGCGGACATCGAGCGGCGGCAGCGCGGGGTCACGCATCTGGGCGAGCCGGGCGATGGTGCGGAGGTCGAAGTGGTCCTCGTGGGGATGGCTGATGATGATGGCCTCAAGGCGGTTCAGATCGACGCCGAATTCGCGGACGGCGGCCTCGGTCATGGCGCCGCAGTCAATCATGAGGCGGTCGTCGAGGATGAGGCTGGCGGTGCGCCGTCCCGCGCCGACTCGCTCACCGGGATCAGGCCAGTCGGCGGCGCCTGTCCCCAGAAATTGCAGCTTCATGGGTCAAAAACTCCTGTTTGGGTCTTGTGTTCGGAGGAAAATGTTGGTATAATGTTCAGTGTCCCTACTACTATAATCCGCCAACGGGGAACGTGCGTTGCCCGTAGACTGCAAAAGCCAACATGAGGAGTCCCGCATGAGAACGTCGTCATTCAGCCGCTGTGTCCGCTTTACCCTGATTGAGCTGCTCGTCGTCATCGCCATCATCGCCATTCTGGCGGCGATGCTGCTGCCGGCCCTGTCGAAGGCGCGGGAGAAGGCGCGGGCGATCAGTTGCCTGTCGAACCTGAAGCAGTTTGCGCTGGGGCTGCAGATGTACACGAGCGACTCGGACGGCGGGCTGCCCGCGACGACCTGGACCGGCACCGGCAACAAGCCCAACTATCCCTTCAAGAACCTGGACGGCACCGACGTCTCCGAATGGTTCTCGCTCCAGTACTTCGTCTATCCCTATGTCGGGGACGCCAAGTCGTTCCTGTGCCCCAGCTACACTAACAACGACCCGTCCGACCACTTTGGCTCGTCCCAAACCTCCCTCGGCAGCGCCAAGAACATCTCCAAGATCAAGGAGCCGTCCGTCATGCTCGTTTCCGGCGACGCCACCTGGCATTACTGGGATGAAGTCTTCAACTACCAGCGCATGAAGCGGCGCCACAACAGCCAGACCACCGTCAACCTCAACTTCTATGATGGCCACGCCGCAGGCTGGAACTACCACAACATCTTCGCCAGCGACTCCACCAAGATGTACTGGTCATCCGTCAGCAAGTGGAGCGGCTACCCGGTCGACGCCTGCAAGCCCTGATACAACATCAACCGTAGCGCACACGCCAGAGGGGCGGAGCCGTCAAAGCGAAGGCTCCGCCCCTCTGGCGTGTGCGCTCGGCTATGGCATCAGGGGTGCCTGGGTCGCTGACGAGTCTCATACTGGTCGAGGAGATCCTTGGCGCGGTTGGTGGTGACGGTCTGTGCGCCGCGCTCGAACGCCTGGAGGGCGCGGTCGAGGCTGTCGATGGTCCAGACATGGAATTCGAGGCCGGCGTCGCGGAACGTGCGGATGAAGTCGGCGGTGACGACGGCGGGGTCATAGCTGACGCTGACGCCGTTGATGGCGGTTCCCCTGACCTTGGCGAGCAGGGTATCGGCGGTGATGGGCGGCGCGTCCTTCTTCCAGGAGCTTCTGGAGCCGTGGAGGAGGAAGACGCGGAAGTCGGGCAACTGTTTCTTGAGTTCGAGGCAGGTGCTGCGGTTGAAGGAGATGAAGAGCGTGTTGCTGGGGGTGGCGCGGGTCTGGGCCTCGATGACCGTGCGGATGTGGGGGACGATGGCGGGGCCGGTCTTGACTTCGACGTAGATGAAGCGTCCGTCCTGGGCGAGTTCGAGGACTTCCTCGAGGAGGGCGGGTCGCTGGGGGGAGAAGCGAGAGCCCTTCCAGCGTCCCCAGTTGGTGACGTCGAGCCGCTGGAGCTCGTCCCAGGAGACCTCGTGGCAGCGTTTGGCGCTGGCGCCGCCAGTGGTGCGCTTGAGGTTGTTGTCGTGGAAGGTGAAGACGCGCCTGTCGGCGGAGAGGTAGATGTCACATTCGAAGCCGAAGCCGCGTTCGGCGGCGAGGCGGAAGGCGGCGAGGGTGTTTTCGGGTGCGTCGGCGGACTCGCCGCGGTGGGCGATGAGCGTCTCGCGGGAGGGTGTGGCGGCAAACGCCATGCCTGCTGCCAGCAGCAGCGCCAGGATGCCATGCTTTTTCATCGGGGAAATTTCTCCTGCGTGGGCGGGGCGTCCGGCGGACGATGCCGGGCGCCCCACTGTGCGGTGGCGGTTAGCGGTAGGTGCTGCGGAGGTCGTCGACGGTGATGGCCTTGCCGAGCGCGGTGACGGTGACGGGCGTGGAGGTCCAGGGCGTGAAGGTGAGGGTGGTGACGCGTCCGGGGAGGAGCGTGAGGCTGTTGTCGGAGAAGTTGCCGGGGATGCCGGGCGAGTCGAGGGTGACGTAGAAGGCGGGGCGGTCGGCCATGAGTTCGACCTTGAGGGCGCCGTTCGCGTCGTCCCTGACGGCGACGGCGATGTTCGCCGGCTGCATGGGGAGGTTCTTGTAGACGTCGGCGACGTAGGTGTTCTGGTGTGAGAACTGGCGTCCGTCATCGGTGCGGGCGTCGGTTTCGGCGTAGAGGAAGAAGCCGTTGTCGGGTGTGCCGGCGGGGACGAGTGCGCTGAGGTCGAACGCCTCGTGGGTGAGGCTGGCGCCGGGCTGGAGGGTGGTCTCGAGGAGCTGGCTGCCGAGTTCGCGTCCGAGGAAGTCGAAGGCGGTGACCTTGACGGCGAGCGCGGCGGGCGCGGTGAGGTCGCTGACGGTGATGAGCCGGAGCGGCTGGTCGGGCTTCTCCTTGAGGAAGGTGGTCATGACGGGCGCGAAGAAGCGCCGTGCGTGGTACTGGAGCTGCTTCCACTTGCCGGAGTACTCGATGGACGACCAGGAGACGGTCGGCCAGTTGTCGTTGAGCTGCCAGAACAGCGTGCCCATGCAGCGCGGACGCATCGAGCGCCAGAATTCGACGCCGGTCTTGATGGCGAGCGCCTGCTGGGTCTGCGACAGATACAGGAACGACTCGAAGGTCTCGGGCAGACGGAAGTACTTGTAGAACATGGCCAGGATGGGCGCGTTGCCGAGGTTGCACTTCTGGCGGTGGTCCATGATGGGCGCGAAGAGGTTCTGCTCCTCGGGCGGGCAGAAAGTGTCGACGAGCTCCTTGGAGGGGAACGCCTCGTAGCCGAATTCGGAGCAGAAGCGCGGGCGGACGGAGTAGTAGGCGTCGAAGGACTTGCCGCCGTGCCAGACCTGCCAGTAGTGCATGTCGCCGACGTTGTCGTTGGTCCAGCCGTCGCTGAGGTCTCCGGGGCCGCCGCAGGGCGAGCTGGGCCAGAAGATGCGCTCGGGGTCGAGGGCGCCCATGATGGGCGTCAGGAAGCGGTTGAGGCGGTCGAAGAGGAGGGTGAGCTCCATGCGGCGGTGCTCGCCGTGCCAGCGCGTGGCGCCGAGGCACTCGTTGTCGCCGCACCAGAGGGCGAGCGAGGCGTGGTGGCGGAGGCGCTTGACGTTGTGCTCCAGCTCGGGTCGCAGCAGCTCGAAGAACCACTCCGTGCTCGGGTAGATGGCGCAGCTGAACATCAGATCCTGCCAGACCAGGACGCCCTTGCGGTCGCACAGCTCGTAGAAGACCTCGCGCTCGTACTGGCCGCCGCCCCAGACGCGCAGCATGTTCATGTTCGCGCTCACCGCCGAGCTGATGAGGTTCTCGTAGCGCTCCGGCGTCTGGCGGGACACCAGCGCGTCGCACGGTATCCAGTCGGCTCCCTTGCAGAAGATGTTGGTGCCATTGACGCGGACGACGAAGGACTTGCCGTCGTCGTCGCGTTCGCTGATGACCTCCATGGTGCGCAGTCCGAGCTGGACGGTCTTCTCGTCGCCGTCGACGGCGGCGGTGAGGGGATAGAGCGGCTGGTCGCCGTAGCCGGCGGGCCACCAGAGGCGCGGGTTCGTGACCTGGAACTGCTGGCGGATGACGTTGACGCCGGCCTTGAGGTCGGCTGTGACGGTCTTGGTCTCGCCGTTGAAGGAGAAGGAGATGGTCTGGGGGCCGTCCTGGAGGGCGGAGACCTCGGCGATGGCGGTGACGGCGACCTCGCCGTCGCCGTGGCGCTGTTCGGCGTAGAGGTAGTCGATGCGCGCCTGGTCGACGGCGGTCAGGCGGATGTCCTCGTAGACGCCGGCGACGATGAGGGTGATGCCCCAGTCCCAGCCGCCGTGGCAGATGACCTTGCGGATGAGGTTGTTGTGGCGGATGACGCTGTTGCTGCACCAGGGGATGCTGGCGACCTCGGGGTCCTGTCCGAGGCGCTCCGCCTCGGGGGCCGGCGGCCTGAAGGTGAAGGAGATGGTGTTGACGCCGGGGTGGAGGAGCGAGCGCACCTCGGGATGGTAGGCGCAGAAGGCGTTGGCGGTCTCCAGGACGACGGTGCCATTGAGGCGCAGCGTGCAGAACGTGTCCGCCATGGCGTAGTCGAGGAAGATGGCGCGGCTGTCCAGGAACGCCTCGTCCACGGTGAACTCGCGCTCGAATGTCCATTCGTAGCCGGCGTAGCGCTGAACCTCAAGCTCGTTCTTGGCGTAGTAGGGGTCGGGGATGACGTGGGCGTCGAGGAGGGCGGAGTAGGTGTCGCCGGGGAGGGTGGCGGGGATGGTGGGGACGTCGGCGCAGGAGGTGGTGGAGAGGCGCCATTCGCCATTGAGCAGCAGGCTCTTGTTCATGGGGATCCTTCGTGGGCTGAGGGGATGGATGGATGGGGGCGGACGGGACAGAACCGCCCTGCCGTTCGGGATGGGCTGAACGACAGGGCGGTCGACATCAGGGGAAAACGGGGGGATGCGGCGGCGGCTGCGTGACTAGCGGCGACGTGCGTTCACCGTCTCGTTCTCGTTCTCGGCGTGGAGGAAGAACGGGCACTTGCGTGGGTTGTCGCAGCAGGCGCGGTAGGCGTTGTTCAGGTCGAAGTACTTGTAGGGCATGGTCATGCCGGCCTGCTGGGCCACCTTCGCGCCGAAGTTCTTGATGGCACCGCAGTCGCCGGCGATGCCGTCGTACTCGACGAGCAGGTTGCCGTCCGGACCCGTCTTCGCCGACATGATCTTCTTCACCTCAAAGTTCGGGACGTACTTGCAGACGTTCTTCGCCTTGAGCTGATCGAGAAGCTCCGAGGTCGTCAGGTTCTGCGCCCATTCGGGAACCTCCGTCTGACGGGCGGCGAAGACCTGCCGGTTCTTGGGACGCGAGACCGTCGTGTTGTTCGTCACTGGCGTCGGCGCCGGCGCGGGAGCCGCCGGCTTGCTGCCGCCAAACAGTGCTTTGAGGGAGTCGAAGAATGACATGCTTCCTGGTTTCCTGCTGCTTTGGGTTCTTGTTCTTGTTTGGCCTGATATGTCCTAAACCAAATCTTTTCCTTAAATATACTGTTAAAACAAATGTTTGCCAACTGAACGCCACATTTGCAAACGACTGAAGATATGACAATTTATGACATTATTGGCGCAATTGCCCAATTTTTGTATTGGGTACATTCTAAAAGAGTGGCCAGAGCTGTCTGGCGTAGTCGGCGAGTCGGCGATGGTTGTCGATACCGAGTCGGAGGATGAACTTTTGCGCTTCCTGGAGTTGCTCGAGCTGCGGGTTTCGGTAGTGGTAGAGTCCGGGCGCGACGTTGACGAGCGTGGGGGGCGTTTCGGGGAGGGGGGTCTTGAGGAGGACGGTGAGGGCCTCGTTGAGGAGCTTGCGGAAGGTCTGCTCGGTCGGGTAGCCGAGCTTCTCGTGGAGGAGGCGGTCGAGTTCGGGCTCGAGTTCGCCGATGAGTGTGGCGGCGTTCTGGGGCGAGACGGAGAGGATGGCCTCGACGACGGGCGAGAGGCGCTGTTCGGTCTCGGGTGCGATGATGAGGCTGCCGTCGTCGCGCTTGGTCGCCTGGAAGGGCGGTAGCGCGGGCAGCAGTCCCAGCTTGGCGATGGCCAGCGGACGCTTGCCGCCGCCAAACTGGTCGATGGCCGTCACCAGCGTCTCCAGCGCCTGCGGATGGCGGACGAACTCCAGCCAGAGCGCGTTCTCGCTGACCTCCGCGCCGCGCCGTTGCAGCAGCGCCGCGAACTCCTCGGGCGACTCCGGCCGCTTCGGCTCCTCGGTCTTCGGCTCCTCCGTCGCCGTCGGCGCGACGGTGGGGGCCGTTGCCACCGTCGGGGCGACCGAGGGCGCGGGTGTGGCGACGGGCTCAGGTGGCGTGGTGGTCGCGGTCTCGACGAGGGGCGCCGGCGTGGCGGCGGGTGTCGGCGCGACGCCGACCTGCTCGGCCAGATCCTCCCAGAAGAACGCGAGCAGTCCGGACAGCAGCGCCGGCGGCAGCGTGGCGATCAGCAGATGGGAGCGTCTCATGGCGTTTGCTCCCGGTCCTCGCTGGGAGGCGTCGAGGTGGGGCCGACCCACGGGCGCTCGGCGCGGATGCGGTAGTCGTCGAGCCACTGCCGCAGCAGCGTGAGGGCGGCGGGCAGGCTGAACGCGACGGGCTCCTTCTTCCAGCGCACGGCCAGGCTGGCCAGTAACTGTCCGGAGGGGCCGTAGATGGGCAGGGCGATGTCCAGCCAGGCGTCGGGCGTTTCGGTCAGGGCCGCATAGCCGCGCCGCCGCGACAGCGACAGGGCGTCCAGGTAGGGGTTCTCGGAGGGCCAGGCGGACAGGCCGTGCTGCTCGAAGGGGAACTGCTGCCAGAGTTCCCAGAGCTGCGTGGGCGGCATGAAGGCGGCGAACACCAGGGCGTGGGTGGAGGCGTAGGGATGGAGGAGCGGCTCGTCGTCGTGGGGACATTCGAGCATCTTGTGGGGTTCCTGTCGCATGAGGAGCCGGAAGCCCTGGGGTGTCCGGATGGCGAGGGAGGACTGTGCGGCGCGGAGGCAGCGCTGGAGGGGTGGGAGGGCGCGGTGTCCCCAGGCTTCGAGGAGCCAGCGGGAGCGTTCGGCTGCGGCGTTGGTCATGAGGGGGCCGGGGAAGTGGGGAGCGGGGCGTCCGGGGCCGCGTTCGAGGAGTCCGCAGTCCCGGAGGGAGCGGAGGATGTTGTGCATGGTGGCTGGTTGGATGTCGAGGAGGAGACAGAGCTCGCTGGCGGTGCGCGGGCGCTTGGCCACGAGTTCCAGCAGCAGTCCCACCGTCATGATGGAATGCACTTGGTTGCCTCTGGACATGGTCGGGGTTCCTTCAGAAGACTCGCTGGACGAGTATCATGTAGACGATGGTCGAGACGATGATGGAGATGAGCGGGTTCCGCTTCCAGAGATGCAGCAGGACGCAGGTCGCGGTGGCGAGGAGTTCGGGAAGGCCATGCGGGCGGCTCAGCAGCGTCGTGTTGCGGAAGCAGTAGACAATGAGGGCGGCGATGATGGCGGGGCTGATGACGCCGCCGATGTAGAGGATGACCTGCGGTGGCTTGCGCCCGCCGCCGAACGCCAGGAAGACCAGCGAGCGCAGCCCGAACGTCACCAGGAACATGATGGCCGTCGCCAACAGCAGATACTCGGTGGTCACGTCAGCGGGCATGGGACACCTCCAGACGGGAACGCAGCGTCAGCAGCAGCGTCAGGATGATGACGATCGAGGGGATCAGCATGTTCTGCGGGAAGATGGCCAGCCCGCACAGGGCGCCGCCCAGGCCGACGAGCGCCGGCGCGCGGTTCGTGCGCGTCTGCAGTTGGTCAAGCAGGATCACCATGAAGAGCGCCGTCATCGCGAAGTCGATGCCCTTGGCGTTGAACTCGACCGCATGGCCCGCCAAGGCGCCCGCCACCACGCCGACCACCCAGTAGAAGTGGTCCAGCGCCGCGATGGTGAAGCAGTACGTCAGCGAGTCCTCGCCCTCCGGAAACTTGTTCTCCACCTCCAGCGCGAACGTCTCGTCCGTCAGCGTCAGAATCATGTAGGCCTTGAGCAGCCACGGCAGATGCTTCCAGCGCTCGATGAGCGGCAGACCATACAGCGCATAGCGCAGGTTGATGCTGACCGTCACCAGCGCAATCGTCAGCAGCGACGTCGGATGCGTGAACCAGTCCACCAGCAGAAACTGCAGTGCGCCCGACACCGAACTCACCGAGGTCGCAAACGCCCACAGCGCTCCCGCGCCAGACTGCTTCGCCAGCAGTATCCCAGCCGCAAAACCCATCGCCAGATAACCTAACAGCACCGGCACCGACGCACGAAACGACGCCAGTACCACTCGTCGCGTGAAATGCATGATTTTCCTTGTTGTTTTTCTCGAGTTAATCGACTTAATCGACTCAATCGAGTTAATCGACTTAATCGACTTAATCGACTTAATCGACTCAATCGACTCAATCGACTCAATCGACTCAATCGACTCAATCGAGTTAATCGACAGAAACTATCTGAAGTCCGGCGGTCTGTGCGGCCTGGCGGCAGTGGGGGGAGTCGTCGCAGAGAAAGGAGTCGGCCAGGGTGGCGCCGAGCTGTCCGATGACGTGCCAGTAGATGTCGGGAGACCGTTTGGGGAGTTGGAGCTCGGCGGTGGTGAAGAGCCGTCCGGCGAAGAGGGGCGCGAGGCCCGTGCGGGCGAGGGCGGCCTCGGCGCAGCTCCTGTCGGTGGAGGTTAGGATGACGGGGAGGAAGCCGTCCTGGATGGCCTGCCGGACGCGGGCTTCGGCGTGGGGGAGGAGAGGCGCGTCGCGGAAGTAGGTGTCGTGGAGGGCGTCGAGCCAGTCGCGGAGGATGTCGGCGGGCGTCAGGGCGGGGATGAGCTCGTCGTGGAAGAGCTGGGCGGCCTCCCAGAGTTCGAGGTCGGCGAGGCGCTGCGGGAAGGAGGGGGGCAGGGCGAGGCCATGGCGGGCAAGGAAGTCGGCGGCGAGGGAACTCCAGGCGGGGAGGGAGTCGAGGAGCGTGCCGTCCAGGTCGAAGAGGGCGGCGCGGACAGGGGAGGGCGGCACGGCAAGCATCTGGGCGACGGCCTGGGCGACGGCGGCGGTGGCGGCTCGGCCGTCGTCGTGGGCGAAGAACATGGAGATGCCCGCGATGCCGGTCGCGCCCAGGCCGGCCAGGCGCGGAAGGTTCTCGGGCGTGATGCCGCCAATGGTGACGACCGGGATGCGGACGGCGGCGCAGATGGCCTTGACGACCCGATGGTCGATGGCGGTGGCGTCGGCCTTGGAGGAGGTGGGGAAGACGGCGCCCGTGCCCAGGTAGGAGGCGCCGCCGCGCTCGGCGGCGACGGCCTGGGCGACCGTCTTCGCCGAGACCCCGATGATGGCGTCCGGCCCCAGCAGCCGACGCGCCTCGGCCAGCGACAGGTCGTGCTGGCCCAGATGGACGCCGTCCGCGCCCAGACGACGCGCCAGCGCGACATCGTCGTTGACGATGAACGGGATGCCGTGCCGGCGGCAGACGGCCTGGACCTCGCGGGCCTCGCGCTCGAGCTCGTCGCCGGAGAGCGTCTTCTCGCGCAGTTGGATGCAGGTGGCGCCGCCGGCGATGACGTCCTCGACGGCGGCGGCCAGGGGGCGTCCGCGGAGCCAGTGGCGGTCGGTGATGGCGTAGACGGCAAGGTGACGGGCAGAGAAATCCATAGGGGGTTGGGCTCCTGGGGGAAGGCACGGCGTGGGCGGGCGGATGACATAATGTAGCACGCGAGACGGAGGCCGCCACGGAACAAAAAAGTCGCGGAGACGGAAGGTTATGGACGCAACGGCATTGAGTTAGCGAGAAATGCGTCTATATTAGCGTCATGCGTAAGGGCTTGCCTGGAGACGCGTGGCGTCTGCGGGTGCCCTCGTCGGCGCACCGCGCGGTGCGCCGGAGCCATGAGTCGTTTTCCCGTCTGTTTTTATCTGAGGACAAGCCATGAAGAAGACCAAGGTAGGTATTGTCGGCTGCGGCATGATCAGCGAGACGTACTTCAACGCCTCCAAGAAGTTCAACATGATTGAGGTCGTGGCCTGCTCGGACATCATCCCCGAGCGCTCCAAGGCCAAGGAGGAGAAGCACGGCGTCCCCGCCATGACCAACGACGAGCTGTTCGCCCGCGATGACATCGAGATCGTGCTCAACCTGACGCCGCCCCAGGTTCACTCCAAGATCGCCATCGACACCCTCAACGCCGGCAAGCACGCCTACAGCGAGAAGCCATTTGGCGTCGACTTCGCCGACGCGCAGAAGGTCATCGCCCTCGGCAAGGAGAAGGGTCTCCGCGTCGGCTGCGCTCCGGACACCTTCCTCGGCGGCGGTCAGCAGACCTGCCGCAAGCTCATCGACGACGGCTGGATCGGCCGTCCGCTCTCCGGCACCGCCATCGTCCTCGGCCGTGGCCCCGAGAAGTGGCCCCAGGCCCCCTTCTTCTATGACTACGGCGCCGGCCCGATGCTCGATCTCGGCCCCTACTACATGACCGCCCTCGTCAACATGCTCGGCCCCGCCAAGCGCGTCACCGCCTTCACCAAGAAGGGCTTCGAGACCCGCACCATCGGTCCCGAGGTCGCCGAGCAGTACCAGAGCTGGCTCAAGCCGTTCGGCACCTATCCCGTCACCGTCAACACCCACCTTACCGGCGTCATCGAGTTCGCCTGCGGCGCCCTCATCACCGTCATCGCCTCCTTCGACGTCTACAAGCACGGCCACGCGCCCATCGAAATCTACGGCACCGAGGGCTCCCTCCAGGTTCCCGACCCCAACACCTTCGGTGGCCCCGTCCGCGTCTTCCGCCCCGGCTACGACGGCTGGAAGGACGTCCCCCTCACCCACATCTACACCGAGAACTCACGCTCCATCGGCGCGGCCGACATGGCCATCGCCCTCCGCAACAACCGCAAGCACCGCGTCAACGGCGAGCTGGCCAACCACGTCCTCGAAATCATGCTCTCCTTCGACAAGTCGTCCAAGGAAGGCGCTCCCGTCACGCTCACCACGACCTGTGAGCGCCCCGTTCCGCTGCCCCTCGGACTCGAGCCCGGCGAGATCGGCGACTGACGTCACGGACAAGATTTCCTGAGACCTGAACCGGCCGCGGACTCTGTGCCGTGACCGGTTCGGCCAACAGCCCAGCGCGACTGCGCCGGCCTTCGACCGCAGGCCCCGGATGGCTCCGCCCTCCGCCCTGCGCGTCCATC
>CALZPA010000029.1 GCA_945827525.1 uncultured Lentisphaeria bacterium
GCCTGGCGGGCCGCCCGCTGGACCATCCCCGGACTCGTCGCCCACCAGTCCGTCCTCCGCGACGGCGAGTGCCTCACCGTCCCCGACTGCGGCGACGCGCCCCAGGCCTAGGCCAGACGGAGCGCCCTGCCCTCCCACACCGCCCCATCCCCCCCATCCACCCATCCCCGCCATGACCCTCATCACCATCATCGGGCGCGGACACTCCGGCACCCGCGCCATCTCTAACACCCTCGCCGCCAGCGGCGTCTTCATGGGACAGCCGCTCAATGGCTCCTGGGATCTCGTCCCGCCCGAGGACATGTACGACGCCTGCCGCGTCTTCGCCCAGTACGTCGACTACCGCGGCGGCCTCAACTGGAGCTGGGACCGCGCCGCCCAGACCGACATCCCCAAGGAGTTCAAGGCACTCCTCTTCACCTACCTCGAGTCCGTCCTCACGTCCGACGCGCCCCTCAAGGGCTGGAAGATCCCCGAGACCACGCTCTGCTACCCCTGGGTCGCCCGGCTCTTCCCCAAGGCCAAGTACATCTTCTGGATCCGCAACCCGCGCGACTGCATCCTCAGCGGCCACGTCACCGACGACCTCCACCGCTTCGGCATCCCCTATCCCGACACCGACTGCGAGCGTCTGCGCCGCACCTACTCGTGGGTCTACCAGTACAACCTCGTCAAGGCCACTGCCAAGCCCGAGCAGTGGATCGAGGTCCGCCTCGAGGACTTTGTCCTGCGGCAGGAGGAGACGCTGAAGCGCCTGGAGACGTTCCTGGGCATCCCGCTGGCGCGCATCCCCGTCAAGCCCGAGGCCGTCGGCCGCTGGCGCCTGGACGACCAGAGCCCCGACACCGGAGCCAACTACTACGACATCATGGAGCCGGCCATGCGCGAGTATGGCTACGAGCTCCCCGAGCGCTGAGGCACGCGAGCGCAGGCGCACTTTTTCCCTCGCGCAGCCTGTACGGGGCGGCGCGGGGGTCTATATTATGGCCATGCGCGGCGGGGCTCCCCCCCCGCCGCCCGTCACCCCACGACGCGTCGTCCCACATCACGTCACGCGATTTCAAGGAACCGGACGCCACCGTCCCCACGCACCATGAGATTCTTGAAGAGCCGCATAGCCCGGCGTGCCCTCCTGCTGGGAGGCATCTGCCTAACTGTCCTGGCCTCCGGCGAGACGCCCGCTGCGCCAGACCCCGCCGCCACGGAGCTGGACGCCTTCATCCTCGAGGCCGAGAACCAGAGCCCCGGCATCCTCGAGGCGCGCTGGAAGGTCGAGCAGGCACTCATCCGACACCAGGAGCTGCTCGAATTCCTCGACCCGCAGCTCGTCGCCGCCGCCGGCTACGCCGACCACGCCAAGTCGGTCCCCGGCTCCACGACCTACGACAGCACCACCAACAACGCCGCCGAATTCAGGGCCGGCGTCGAGATCCCCTTCGAGCAGGGCTTCTACCTCGCCATCGGCGGCGCCGAGCGGCTCTTCCAGGACGGCGGCGACCACGGGCACTACAACCAGACGCTCGTGGGGGCGCGCCTCCGCATCCCGCTGCTCAAGGACCGCGGCTTCGCCCTCCTGGGCCTTGACCGCGCCCTCGCCCGCGCCGAGTACAACGCGGCCGTGTCCGCGCTGCTCCGCCAGACGCAGCTGGTGCGCCGCGACGTCACCCTCGCCTACATCGCCGCCTACGAGTCCCAGATGTCCTACAAGGTCACCGTCGAGGCCTCCGAGCGTTTCCGCAAGCTGGTCGGCGAGGCCACCGAACTGGAGCGCCTGGGCGTCATCCCCGCCTACCAGATCCACGACACGCGCATGGATCTCCAGATTGGCCTGGAGAACGAGGAGATCGCCCGCAACAAGGTCGAGCTCAGCCTCATCTCCCTGGCCACCACCCTCGGCAACTGCCGCCCCATCCGGCTGCGCCACGAGAACGACGAGGAGTTCATCGTCGGCCTGGCGTCCGGCGTCACGCCGGTCACCACCGTCGACCTCGACCGCGCCCTCCAGGCGCGCGGCTCCTACCAGGCCATCGAGAACACCGTCGAGCAGGCCCGCGTGCGCATCCTCGCCGCCGAGGAGGAGATGAAGGACGACCTCTCCCTCAACGTCGGCGTCGCCTGGCAGGCCGAGGACGAGCACCGTCCCCTCGGCTTCCACGAGCTCAGCGGCGACGAGCGGGAGGGCGCCGAGGTCGCCCTCGTCTGGAAGCGCAGCCTAGACCAGCGCGGCCCGCGGGCGAGGAAGGCGCGCTACGCCGCACAGGTCGAGCAGTACCGCCAGCAGCTCCGCGCCGAGGCCGTCGCCATCGAGGCCGAAATCCGCAACGCCCTCAACAACCTCACCGCCGCCAAGGCCAGACTCGACATCGTCCGGCTCGGCATCGAGGCCGCCGAGAAGACCCTGGAGGCCGAGCTCGAGCGCTTCAAGCTCGGGCAGACCACCTCCAGCGTCGTCACCGACGCGCAGAAGGACCTCACCAGCCTCAAGCAGCGCCGGACCGCCGCCGCCGCCGACTTCCTCCGCGCCTGGGCCAACCTCCAGTACGCCTCCGGATACACCCTGCGCTGACCCGCCCACCCATCCCACCCACCACCCCACCCACCAGGACAGGAAATACCATCATGCCTTTCAGCATCTTCGGACAGAAGAAGGACGACACCGAGAAGGTCGTCGACGCCACCTACGAGCAGGACCCCACCGCCAGGCTCATGCTCTCGGAGGAGCAGCGCCAGAACATGGAGCAGGACCTCGCCGTCCTCGGGGACCAGGGCGGCGACAAGGAGGAGCAGCTCCTCCACGAGGCCGCCAAGGAGGTCGAGGCCAAGGCCGCCGAGTCGCTCCTCCAAATCCAGAAGATCAAGCTCGGGCGCTGCCCGCGCTGCGGCGCCCACCTCTCCACGCGCATCTCGGCCAACATCTGCGAGGAATGCGGCTGGAACAAGTACGACGTCCCCAAGTACGGCAAGATCATCGTCCACCTCAAGACCGGAGAGACCGTCTGGGGCGAGCACAGCTATGTCCTCAAGGACGGCTACTGCCTCATCACCCGCGGCGACGTCGTCTACGCCAAGTTCCCGCGCGACGCCTACTCCTGGATCGAGTACCAATGGACCGAGGAGGAGCTCGAGCAGCGCCGACGCGCCAACAACGCCGCCCTCTCCGTCCCCTGCGGCTGGTGCGGACAGGACGCCGACGTCAACAAGGACGGCTTCCACCTTGTCCACATCGCCTTCGGCTCCTCGCAGGAGCGCTACTGCTTCTGCTGCGACGAATGCTACGAGGCGTTCCGCAAGACCTACCCCTCGCGCGTCCACCGCAACTGCTACGAGACCAACTGCAACGACTGCAACCTCTGCCTCAAGCGCTACGGCGACGAGGCCGACGGCATCCGCGACCTCGCCAAGGACCGCATCCGACTCAACAAGCAGAAGGGCGAATAGCCGCGGCGGCCACCCCGCCACGCGCCACCGACGACACCACGAACGCAACGTCTTCAGGTAACGAAGGAAAGCATCACCATGGGCGACCTACGCACTACCCAGGGCGAACAACCCCCCTTGTCAGCCAAGGACCAGAAGCGGCGCACGCTGCGCATCTTCCTGTCCTGCCTTGGCGCGACCCTCGCCGTCGCGGCCATCGGAGCCATCGTCCCCGTCCGGCGCTACACCACCGCCGACGGCTACACCACCACCTACGACTGGACGCAGATCACGCCCCCCGGCGCCGGCCAGGTCAAGCGCATCCACGTCCGCACCGGCCAGCAGGTCCAGAAGAACGACCTGCTCCTGGAGCTCGACGACACCATCGAGCAGACCAACCTCGCCGAGGCCAAGGCACAGCTCGACAAGATCAGGCTCGACATCGTCTCCAAGGACGCCGAGCTCGCCAACGACATCGACCGCCGCAGGACCGCCAAGAACCGCGAGATCCGCGACAACCTCATCGCCATCGACAACGCCCGCAACACGTGCGACTCCGCCAAGACCGACATCATCAACGCCATGAACCTCATCGAGCGCGAGCTCACCAACCGCGACTCCCTCAAGACCAAGATCCAGACCTTCCGCAACGCCGAGCTTGACCTCATCTCCGCCAAGCAGCGCGACACCATCCTCCGCGAGGAGCTCGCCCTCATCGACCGCGACGAGGAGAAGAACGAGAAGCTCATCACCGCCCTCCGCCAGCAGCTCACCTCCCAGGCCGAGCGCATCAACCGCCTCGAGGCCCTCCTCGACCAGAAGAAGATCCGCGCGCCCCAGGCGGGCTATGTCGTCAAGCACACCTTCGAGGAGGGCGAGAACCTCCTCGCCAACCAGGTCATCTACGAGATCTACGACGGCGTGCCCGAACTCAAGATACGCATCCCCGAGAAGTACGCGACGAAGGTCAAGGTGGGCGACAAGTACCGCGCCGAGCTCAAGTCCTACGACGGCCTCAAGAGCACCTACTTCTACGGTGAGGTCGTCTACCTCAAGCCGGCCATCCAGACCGAGGGCGGCGTCTCCTACCGCGGCGCCTACTGCTCGTTCGACCCGGGGGCCCACACCATCCCCTTCGGCACCACCTGCGAGGCCCGCGTCTACTACGACCGCTCCTCCTTCTGGTTCTACCTCTTCGACATCGACTGGGAATAGCGGCGCCCCGAGGCCACCATGCCTGAGGAAAAGAAACAAGAGAAGTCGTTCGAGGAGAAGAGGCGCCTCGGCAACATCGGCAAGATACTGGTCTTCATGGACCCGTACCGAGGCCAGCTGGTCGCCGTCTTCGCGCTGACCGCGCTGCTGGCCCTCCTCGCCATGCTCCCGCCCCTGGTCTCGAAGGTGCTCGTCGACGACGTCTTCACGCAGAACCACACCGAGATCTTCTTCGCGTTCGGCCTCGCCATGGTCCTGCTGCCCATCCTCCAGGCCCTCTTCGGCTACATCCAGTCCCTCGCCATCGCCTACCTCGGACAGCGCTTCGTCTTCGACATCCGCTGTGCCCTCTACGCCCACTTCCTCCGACTCTCCCTGCGCTTCTACAGCAAGAACAGCGTCGGCAAGCTCGTCTACCGACTCATGGGCGACTCCGGCACCATCCAGTCCATGCTCACCGGACAGTCCGTCGGCGTCATCTCCGACCTCATCGTCTCCACCTTCGCCATCGTGGCCACCTTCGCCATCAACTGGCGGCTCGCCCTCCTGCTCGTCATCATCGTCGCCGTCTTCGTCCTCAACTACAACCTGACCATCAAGAGCATCATCCGCGCCTCCAAGCAGACGCGCGCCTCCTACGACCGGCTCTCCGGCGGCGTCCAGAACCGCCTCGTCGCCAACATGGCCGTCAAGACGTTCGGCGCCGAGGGACGCGAGAACCAGGTCTTCCACGAGCAGTCCAACGACACCCTCCACTACGGCAAGCTCCAGGGCATCGCCTCCAACACGTTCTCCATGAACGTCAACCTCATCCAGGCCCTCGGACGCTCACTGCTCTTCTTCCTCGGCTGCGGCATGGTCCTCAACGGCTCCCTCACCTACGGCGAGGTCACCGCCTTCACCGCCTACGCCATGCAGCTCCTCGGCCCCGCCGTCCGCTTCTCGCAGCTCATCACCCAGCTCCAGCAGGTCTCCATCGCCACCGAACGGCTCTTCGAGATCTTCGACGAGGTCCCGGAGGTCGACAACGCCGCCAACCCCATCCCCTGCCCACGCATCTCCGGACAGGTCGACCTCGAGGACGTCAAATTCTGGTACGAGGAGGGCAAGACCGTCATCAACGGCGTCACCATCCACGTCAAGCCCGGACAGACCGTCGCCCTCATCGGCCCCTCCGGATGCGGCAAGAGCACCATCCTCAACCTCATCCTCCGCTTCTACGACGTCACCGGAGGCTCCCTCAAGGTCGACGGACACGACATCCGAGACTACGAGATCCACGAATTCCGCCGTCAGTTCGGCATCGTCCTCCAGGAGTCGCTCCTCTTCTCCACCACCATCCGCGACAACATCCGCTTCGCCAGACCCACCGCCTCCGAGGAGGAAATCGTCAACGCCGCCAAGGCCGCCGAAATCCACGACTTCATCATGACCCTCGAGAAGGGCTACGACACCTACGTCGGCGACTACGGCGTCGAACTCTCCGTCGGACAGAAGCAGCGCATCAACATCGCCCGCGCCATCTGCGCCGACCCCGCCATCCTCATCATGGACGAGGCCACCTCCTCCCTCGACTCCGACTCCGAACAGGCCATCCAGAGAGCCATGGACAAGGTCCTCGTCGGACGAACCTCCTTCGTCGTCGCCCACCGACTCTCCACCATCAAGAACTCCGACCAGATCATCCTCCTCGACAAGGGCGTCATCCAGGAAATCGGCACCCATGACGAGCTCATGGCCATCCCCGACGGACGATACCACGACCTCTACACCAAGCACATGGGAAAGGGCGTCATCGAGGACTGACGCCGCCCACGCCCACACGACTTCCGGGAGGCCGCATGACCCGTCATGATTTCCCACGCTTCCCCATGACAATCCGCTCTGAAATTTGACTTTCCCCGAAACGCGCCTCCCCCCACCGGGGCGTGGTGCCACGGCCCCCCAGCAACCACCCCGTCCTGCGACATGTTCAAATTCGGCCCCTCCAACCACCATCGGAACTACCCCTTCCGGCCGCCCCGGCGCGACCGCGAGAAGGCGGGCACCGACTGGCCGCTCTACCGGCGCTTCATCATGCAGTACGTCTGGCCCAAGCGCTGGTCGCTGCTGCTGTGCATCCTCATGGTCGCCGCCAACTCGAACTCCGTCTATCTGATGTCGTACTACAACCGCCTGGTGGTCGACGACATCCTGGAGATCCGCAACACCAGCGCCGCCTCGTCCGCGCAGGCCGACCTCGCGCCGCGAGCCGTCGTCGGGCACGGCGAGCGCAAGTATCTCCAGCCGACGCGGAGCCGCGTGACGCTCAAGCGCGTGCAGGGTGACGCCGAGGAGAGCGGCCTCCAGCTTCACGGCCCGAGCCCCGACGCCGGACGGCGGCTGCTCATCATCGCCATCGTCTACATGTCGACGCAGATCATCCTCAACTTCCTGGCACGCTTCTCGACGCGCCAGCAGATCATCGTCTCGCAGGGCATCACGGGCGCCATGCGCGAGGACATGCACCACAAGGTCCTCGAGCTGTCCATGTCCTACCACCAGTCGATGAGCCCCGGACGGCTCCTCTCGCGCATCCTGTCCGACGTCGAGGCCGTCCGCAACGAGCTGATGGGGCTCTTCATCTCGGCCACCCACTGCACGTCGATGATCCTCACCGGCACCGTGGTCCTCCTCTACACGGCACCCCAGATGGCGCTGCTCGCCATCGCCATCACCCCCCTCTACGCCTTCATGTACCGCGCCAAGCGGCCCATCATCAAGAAGCTCAACCAGGAGCTCCGCCACACCAACTCCTGCCTCTACGGACTCGTCACCCAGAAGATCGACGGCATGAAGGTCATCCAGGCCTACGCCCGCGAGAAGAGTGAGATCCTCAACTTCCACCGCCTCACCGCCTGCTTCATGCGCGACGCCCTCGACACCCAGAAGGTCTCCGCAGCCCTCGGACGGCAGGCCAACATCCTCTCCGCCATGACCTCCTGCGCCATCTTCCTCTACGGCGGCAAGATGGTCCTCGACGGCGACCTCACCCTCGGGCGCATGATGTTCATCCAGTCCACCACCATGACGCTCTTCCAGCCCGTCCTCGAATTCACCCAGCTCACCTTCGTCCTCCAGAGACTCCGCATCGCCCTCGTCCGCGTCGCCGGCGTCCTCGACAAGCCCGTCGAAATCGTCGACGCCCCCAACGCCGTCGACTTCCCCTCACCCCTCCACCACGGCATCGAGATGCGCCATGTCTCCTACACCTATCCCGTCCACCACGAGGACAAGGACGGCGACGGCAGCGATGCTGACGACATCCTCGCCGCACCACCCCCCGAACCCGTCATCCGCGATGTCAGCTTCTTCGTCCCCGCCGGCGAGTGGCTCTGCATCATGGGCGTCTCCGGCGCCGGCAAGACCACCCTCCTCCACCTCCTCTCCCGACTCTACGAACCCACCCACGGCGAAATCCTCATCGACGGCATCAACCTCAAGAACATCCGCATGGCCTCCCTCCGGCACGCCGTCGGCATCGTCCCGCAGGAGGCGCAGATCTTCTCCGGCTCCATGCGCGACAACATCTGCTACGGACTCCCCGACGCCACCAACAGGCAGATCATGGACGCCGCCAAGGCCGCCCAGCTCCACGACTTCATCCTGGAGATGAAAGTCCAGTACGAGACGCTCATCGGACAGCGCGGAACCTCCCTCTCCGGCGGACAGCGCCAGCGGCTCTCGCTTGCCCGGGCCCTCCTCACCAACCCCGAGCTCCTCATCCTCGACGACTGCACCTCCGCCCTCGACGCCGCCACCGAGCAGAAAATCCAGGAGACGCTCGCCCACATCCTGGTCGGCAAGACCGCCATCATGGTCTCGCAGCGCGTCTCCATGGCCATGCGCTGCCACAAGATCGCCGTCATCGACAACGGCGTCATCTCCGAGTACGGCACCCACCACGAGCTCCTCGCCAAGGACGGCTTCTACGCCAAGCTCTTCCACCAGCAGACCGAATAAAGCTAGCTTCCCCTAGTCGTTCATTCCCCCGGACCTGCCGCAACGGAACCATTGCCGCGCCCCCTGACCGTCCACAAAAGACGCCAGGGGGCGCGAACGGCACGGGAGTCAGTTGCGGGCGAGTGGCTTGAGCGAGCCGGTGGTCTCGATGGCGTCGGCGTGGAAGAGCTGGACGGCGCGCTGGCGCTCGTCCTCCCGCGACAGAATCCAGAGACCGATGCCGCCATACTGCCGGACACGTCGGCAAAGGGCCTCTGAGGCCTTCTCGGCGCCCTTGAACCAGGCGGTCATCGCGTTGTCGAAGCAAATCCAGATGGTCAGGCGATGGCCTCGGGACAGCTCGACGACCTGTTTCAGGGTGGTGTCGTCGTTGGCGCCGTCCCAGTGGATTTCGGCCTGGGGCAGCCGCGCCGCCGCCGTCTGGAGGTGGCTGAGGCTATTGACGGTGATGCCCATGCGTTCGCCCAGTCCCGCCTCGGCGAGCTGGTCGAGAAACGCCTGTCGCTGCGTCCCGGTGAAGGCCTGCCAGCAGTTGTCGAACTTGAGGCGGATGGCGCACTGCCCCGCGAAGTCGAGGACGTCGGCGAGGGTGGGGATGGGCTCGCCCCGGAACTGCGGCGCCATCCAGGAGCCATATTCGAGCTGTCGTGCCTGGTCGAGGGTCAGCTTGCGGATCTCGTTGGAAGGCAGCGGCTGGCCGGCGGTTCGCGGACGTCCCGTTCGGGCGGTGGTGGTGTCATGGAGAATGACGAAGACGCCGTCGGCGGTGCACTTGGGGTCGAGCTCGATGATGTCGTAGCCCTGGTCGACGGCGGCGCGGAAGGCGACAAGTGTGTTTTCGGGGAATTCGGTGCTGACTCCCCGGTGTGCCTGCATACGAACGTTCATGGTCTGGAGGGGATGGTTGGTTTGCTGGCGGTGGTCGGCCGCCGTCGTCTCCCGCATCAGGAGCGGGAGCGCGGCGGCGGCCAGGGCAAGGACAAGCGACGATGACAGGCAGCGCATGTCGTCTGCGGTGGTGGCTCTGTGCCTGTCAGCCTCTGGGCGTGTCGTCGAGATGGAAGCGCATGGAGTCGAAGACGGTCTTCATGGCGGTGACGGTGGGCTGGGTCATGGGCCAGCGGAGGTCGAAGCGCGAGACGGCGAAGCAGATGGAGACGCCGAGCTCGGGGCCGAGGAAGCGGTGGAGCCGCGAATGGGTGCCGTTGCAGAGGTGGATGAAGGGGCGGTCCAGCTCACGGCGAAGCACCATCGTGGTGCGGATGGCGGTGGCGAGCTGCTCGTCGCTGTTGACGGTCTGGACGAGCTTGACCACATCGGCGCCTCGGCGGGCGAACTCGCGCAGTTGGGCAAGCACCTCGTCCGTGGTCAGGAATTCGCTCATGTGCGAGGACATGACGACCTGGGAACCCTTGGCGTGGATGGTCTCGATGAGCTCCATCTGGCGGGCGATGGCGGTCTCGTCATGGGTGCATTCGCGTGGGGAGGGACAGTAGAGGTCGCCCATGACGTCGACGATGTGGGCGCCGGCGTCGACGGCGGCGAGAAGCAGCTGCTGGCGCGCCTCGTCCGTCTGGTACTGCTTCATGGGGTCGTTGCGGTAGAAGTAGAACATGACGGGCATGATGCCGGCGGCGGCGATGACGGAGCGGAGGGAGTCGACGTTGCGGAATTCGGGACGGAGCTGGGCGAGGTCGATGGCGATGCCGTCGGCGCCGTCGTAGTCGGCCTGTCGGATCTGGGCGATGAGCTCGCTGGGGGTTGCGCCGGTCATGATGGCGGTGATCATGGCGCCGCGGCGGATGCCGTCAATGAATTTTCTCATGGTGCTGCGTTCCTGCTGTGAGTGGTGTGTGTGTTGTTTTCCGGTGGTCTTTCAGTGGCTGTTGCGGACGGCCTTGCGGATGGCCTTCTTGTGCGCGACATGGACGCGATGGCGGCGGACCATGGTGAGGACGCCGAAGTAGGTGAGGGGTGTGGTGAGGGCGGCGAGGAGGAAGCCGCCGAGGAGGAAGGCGGCGATGAGCTCTCCGCCAATGGCCATGAGGGCCTCGAGGCTCTGCTCGCGGATGACGCTTGCAAGGGCGCGCTCGATGTCGGCGTAGGCGTGGCTGTAGCCGAGGAGACGTCCGCCGACGAAGCACTGCGCGGGATAGATGACGAAGATGGTGAAGTGGTTGGTGATGAAGGTGCCGAGGGTGGCGCCGACCTTGCTGCCCTTGAGGAGGAACGCGGTGGGGATGGAGAGGGCGAGCTGGAGTCCGAAGGGGATGAGGCAACCGTAGAACATGCCGATGGCCCAGCCGCGGGCAATGTACTCGGGCGTGGCCTTCTCATGGACTATCCGCAGATAGAGCCTGAGGGCCTTGCGTCTGACTCGTTCCTTCAGCGTCGCCATTCTGGTGCGTGTCTCCTTTGTCGTATCGTGTGTGGTGTGTGGCTTCAGTCCTGGTGGTCTCGTCCGGCCTGCCGGAGGATGTCGCAGGCGGGTGCGGGGATGCGTCCGAGTCCGTCGGGTCCGACGTTGAGCAGGTAGTTGAGTCCGCGTTCGTTGAGGTGCCGTCGGAGCTGGAGGATGCGTTCGGCGGGCTTCCAGTTGGTGTCGAAGGGCTTGTAGCCCCAGGTGTCGTTGAGGGTGCAGGCGGACTCGAAGAGTCCGTCGGCGGGCATGGCGTGGTCAGGGATTTCGTTGTCGCCCATGGAGCGGTAGTCTCCCATGCCGTTGCCGACACGGGAGTTGACCAGACATCCTGGCTGATGTTTCCTGACGAGTCGGACGAGTTCGCGGCTCTGGTCGGGGGAGATGGTGCAGGGGGTGTCGAACCAGATGAGGGCGAGGTCGCCGTACTGGGTGAGGAGCTCCTCGACCTGGGGCAGGATCTTGGCCTCGAAGCAGCGGGTGTAGTCCTTGTGCTCGTTGTCGGGGAAGTCCCAGTCGTTGGTCCAGCCGGCGAGTCCGCCGCACCAGGTTCGTCCGGCGGTGTAGCCGCCGCCGTCGGGCTCGGCCCAGTCGAGGTCCTGGGAGTAGTAGAGCCCGAGACGGATGCCGCTGTCGGCGCAGGCCTCGGCGAGTTCGGCGATGACGTCGCGCCGGAAGGGCGTCGCGTCGGCGACGTTGAAGCGGCTGACGCGGGAATGGAACATGGCGAAGCCCTCATGGTGCTTGGCGGTGATGACGAGATAGCGCATGCCGGCGTCGCGGGCGAGCCCGGCCCAGGCGCGCGCGTCGAAGCAGATGGGGTTGAAGGCGTCGGCGAGGCGATGGTACTGGGCGTTGGGGATGCGGAAGTACTGCTGGGTCCACTCGCCGATGCCGCTCATGCGGCGGCCGTTCCACTCGCCTCCCGGAAGGCAGTAGAGTCCCCAGTGGATCATCATGCCGAACTGCGCCTGCCTGAACCAGGCGCGGCTGGCCTCCAGACGCGCGTCGCTTGTTGTCTCCATGGCTTGCTTTCTCCTTGTGTTGCGATGTGACTAGGCGCCTCGGCGCCACCAGAACGACGGACAGAACATCACCAGGAGCGTGTAGAGCTCCAGGCGTCCCACAATCATCTCCAGCGACAGCAGCCATTTGGCGGGGGCGCTGAACGCGGTGAAGGCGCCGGCGGGGCCGACGAGGCCAAAGCCGGGGCCGATGTTGCCAAGGCTGGAGATCGAGGCTCCCAGCGCGGAGGCGACGTCGGCGCCGTCGAGGAGCGCCAGCAGGAACGCGACGGCGAGGAGAACGACGATGTAGAGGAGCGCGAAGGCCATGGTCTTGTTGAGGAGCGAGGGCTCGATGCGCTCGCCGTTGAGGCGGACATTGCGGAGCGCGTGTGGCGAGAGGCTGTGCTCAAGCTCGAAGCGGAGCTGCTTGACGAGGACGATGACGCGCCCCATCTTCATGCCGCCGGCGGTGCTGCCGCCGCAGCCGCAGGGTATCATGAGGAGGGCGAAGAGCATGAGGATGGCGGGCTGTCCCCAGACCTGGTAGTCGGAGGTGCAGAAGCCGGTTGTCGACATCAGGGTGGACACCTGGAACGCGGCCGCGCGGAGGCACGACTCCAGGCCGCGCGGCTCCTGGATGCCCGACAGCAGCGGGATGCCCTCCGGACGGCGCAGCCACAGCAGCGCCGCCGACAGCAGCGTCGCGATGACGAAGACGTAGAGGAAGAGACGGAACTCCTCGTCATGGTGGAAGACCTCACGGCGTTCGAGGACGGACCGGACGAAGAGGGTGAAGTTGCAGGCGGAGAGGAACATGAAGAGGATGGCGCACCACTGGAGCAGCGGCCGCTCCCAGAAGAAGGCGAAGCTGGCGGAATGGGTGGAGAAGCCGCCGGTGGAGATGGTCGAGAACGCATGGCAGACGGCGTCGAACGCATCCATGCCGAGCAGCCAGTAGAGGATGCCGCAGAGCGCGGTGAGGGCGCAGTAGACGCCGAGGACGAGCTTCACGGAGGTGGAGAGCCTGGGGGTCAGCTGGCTTTCGTCGGTCTTGAGTCCGGGGACCTCGGCGTTGTAGAGCATCTTGCCCTGGGCGACCTTCATGAGCGGGAGGAGCAGGAGGACGAAGAAGACGATGCCGATGCCTCCGAGCCAGTTCATGGTGGCGCGCCAGAGGAGGAGACAGCGCGGCATGGCCTCGATGACCTCGCCTCTGAGGACGGTTCCGGAGCGGGTGGCGAGCCCATCGGCGAGGACGGAGGCGCCGGTGGTGGTCAGGCCGCTGGCGGCCTCGAAGAGGGCGTCGGCCAGGGTGAGGTCGGCGATGAGGATGAAGGGCAGCGCGGCGGCGAGCGAGGCGGCGAGCCAGCCGAGGCCGACGCCGGCGTAGCCGTCGCGGGCGCGGGTCTGCAGTTGGAGCTCGCCTCGGCGGCGGCGCGTCAGCCAGAAGCCCGCCGCGGCGGCGCCGATGGCGAGCAGGGCGCAGAGGCCCATCTGCGCGGCGGTCCGCAGGCCGTCGCCAAGCAGGAGGGCGGCCAGCGCCATGGCGGACTCGGAGACGCCGACGATGCCCAGCAGCAGGGAGATGACATGGATGACGACACGCCTGTTCATGGGGATGGCCTCAGGTGAAATAGGGCTTGAGCTGCTCCTCGGAGGCTGGCGTGACGATGGCCACCACGACGTCGCCGGCCTGGAGTTCGGTCTTGCCGGCTGGCGCCAGCACCTCGCCGCCTCGGAAGATCATCGCCAGGACGGTCGCCTTCGGCAGACGCGCGTCCTTGACCATCCTGCCGACGAGCCGCGAGGTCGGGGCCACCTTGAACTCCGTCAGGTAGGCGCGGTAGCTCTCCAGGCGCGAGTCGACGCGGACGGTTCCCTCATCCATGAGGCGGAAGACGGCGTTCACCGAGACGATGGTGGAGTTGAAGCCGCAGTCGATGACCTCCATCTCGGGGACAATGCTGATGTATTCGGGCTTGTGGGTGACGGCGACGACCTTCCTGGCGCCGAGCCGCTTGGCGATGATGCAGCTCAGGATGCTGTTCTCGTCGTCCTCCTCGGCATTGACGAAGGTGTCGCAGACGTCGGCTCCCGCCTCGCGGAGGACATCCTCGCTGTTGGCGGAGCCGTTGAGGACGCGGAGACGCGCGTCGGTCTGTCGGCTGAGGAATTCTTCGGCGGTCTTCTCGTCGGGCTCGATGACGGTGACGGAGCGTCCGAGGGCGAGCGCCTCGCGGACGACGAGCTCGGCGAGGAGTCCGGTTCCGGCGACGACGACGGGTCGGCGGTCGGAGGGCGGCGCCGGCTCGGCGAAGTCCAGGATGCGCTCGACATCGGTGCGCCGTCCGGCGACGTAGAGGCGGTCGCCCGCCTCCAGGACGGTGTCGCCGTGGGGGAATTTGAGGGTGCGTCGCCGGACGAGGGCGGCGAAGCGCACCTTGGCCATGAGCTCGGCGTCCGGGAAGTCCTGGACGCGCATGCCCTTGAGGGGCGACTCGCGGGTGACCAGGAGCGTGACGACGGTGGCCTCCGCGTTGGAGAAGTCGATCTGCTCCAGGACGGCGGGGCGACGGAGGACGTCGACGATGTGGCGGGCGCACTCGGCGGGCGAGGAGAAGCACTGTCCGATGCCGTAGAAGTCGGGGGTGATGCCGTCGGCCTCGGAGAAGCCGTCCATGGAGTAGAGGCGGCAGATGGTCCGGCGGACGCCGAAGTGCCGGGCGAGCTGACAGGCGAGCATGTTGGCGGCCTGGTCGCCGCTGACGGCCAGCAGCAGGTCGGCCGACTCGATGCCCGCGCGCTTCATGACCGCGACGTCCGTCGCCTCGCCGACGAGCGTCATGACGTCGAGGCGGTCGCGGACGCGCTCGAATTCGGCGCGGGCGGTGTCAATCATCACGACGTCATGCTCGGACTGGCACAGCCTCTCCGCCAGCAGTTGCCCCAGTTCCCCCGCTCCGATGATGATGACCTTCATGGCTGCTCCCTATGGTGCAAGGTTCAGTCGCCCAGGTGGGCGCCTCGGAGGAAATAGCCGGCGTAGTCCCGGACGGCCTCCTCGAGGGAGGTGAGGGGCGCGGTGTAGCCGGCGCGGCGGAGCTTGGCGATGTCCAGGCAGGTGTAGTACTGGTAGCGCGGGCGGAGCGACTCGGGCATCTCGATGTACTCGATGACGGGTTCGCGCCCGAGGGCGGCGAACGCGGCGCGGGCGAGGTCGTTCCAGGAGCGGACGCTGCCGAAGCCGATGTTGTAGAGGCCGCGGCAGGCGCGTCCCGGGCCGTCCAGGAGGAAGAAGAGCGTCATGTCGGCGGCGTCCTTGACGTAGAGGAAGTCGCGGACCTGCTCGCCGTCGGCGTAGTCGGGGCGGTAGGACTTGAAGAGGGCGACCTTGCCGTTGGCGGTGATCTGCTCGAAGGAGCGGAGCACCATGCTGCGCATGTGCGCCTTGTGGTACTCGTTGGGGCCGAAGACGTTGGAGTACTTGACGCCGACGAAGGAGGCGCCGCCGGGCGCGTCGCCCCTGAGCCAGCCGCGATGGAGGAGCCACTCGTCGAAGATCTGCTTGGAGTAGCCGTACTTGTTGAGGGGGCGGAGGCGGTGGATGGTGTCCTCGTCGTCGAGGAAGCCGCACTCGCCGTCGCCGTAGGTGGCGGCGCTGGAGGCGTAGACCATGCGCGCGCCGTTGCGGACGGCGTACTCGGCGAGCATCTTGCCGTAGGCGAAGTTGTTGTGGACGAGGTAGGAGGCGTCCCGCTCGGTGGTGTCGGAGCAGGCTCCGAGGTGGATGATGTCGGTGAACGCGCCCTCGAACTGGCCGGCCTCGAGGCGGCGCTGGAAGTCGTCCTTCTCGAAGTAGTCGCTGAAGCGGGCGGGGCGGATGTTCTGCCACTTCTCTCCCTCGGCGAGATGGTCGACGACGACGATGTCGTCGCGTCCGAGCTCATTGAGTCGCCAGAGGATGGCGCTGCCGATCAGTCCTGCTCCGCCTGTGAGAAGAATCATGTTGCGAGGTCCTTTGCGTGGGGTGTGGGTGGTGGGGGAAAGGGGATGGAGATGGCTGGAATGACGTCCTGGTGAGGGGGGCGGGCTCAGCGGCGTCCGCGTGGGTGACAGGCGCCCGCCCTGCCCCGCCGTGGCGTCGCCGCCTTGGCGTGTCCGTCGGGTCGGGAGAAGAGCCTGACCTCGGCGAGGGCGGCCTCGTCCCGGAGGGCGGCGTGGCCGGCGCCGGTGAGTTCGAGGCAGGGATAGTCGCCGTCGGTGACGGCGATGAGCCCGGCGGCCTCGAGGGCCTGGAGGAGCTCGTCGGCCTTGTCCTTGCCGACGGTGGCGAGGCAGCCGTGCTGTGGATGTCCGGTGATGTCGGGGCTGTTGTCCTCGGCGCCGAGGAGGAGTCCGGCGAAGCGCCGTCGTCCGAAGCGCCCGTCGACGACCTGGAGGGCGAGGAGGATGGAGCGGCACCAGCGTCGCTCGTCGGGGGTGAGCTCGCGTCCGCCGGCGGTGCGCTGTCCGCACTGGTCGCAGACGCCGCAGCGCCAGGAGCCGACGCGCTCGCCGAAGTAGCGCATGATGTGGAGCTGGCGGCAGCCCTCGGCCCGGCAGTAGCCTCGGACGCTGTCGAGGCGTCGCCGGTCGAGCTGTCGCTTCTTCTCGAGCCAGTCACGGTCGGGCGCGGCGGAGCCGTCGCGGGCCTGCGGGCTGAGGAGGAGGACGCCGTCGGGGACGTCGCAGTGCCAGCGGAGGGCCTTGTCCTGGAGGGCGTCGAGGAGGCGGTTGAGCTGCTCGACGGAGAAGCCGGTGCAGCGTGAGAGGTCGAAGATGGAGCCCTGGAAGCTGTGTTCGCCGCAGGTCTGGAGCCAGCGTGCGAGGCGGTAGAGGAAGATGTCGCGCTGGGTGCGCTGGGCGGCGTGGTCGGCCTCGACCTGGGCCAGCGGCGCGAGGAGGCGAAGGCTGCCGAGCGGGCCGGCGACGTGGGTGAAGGCGCGCTGGAGGAGCCCCTGGCGCTCCAGGATGCGCATGGCGGTGCCGACCTGCGCGGCGCACTTGGCGCGCTCGCCGAGCTCCTCGTAGGCAGCCTCGGGCCACCAGAGGCAACTGCCGTCGGCGCGGCAGTCGCGCCGCAGCTGGTCCAGGACGGCGGCGACGACCTCGAAGGGCGGGTTGTTGACGTCCATGAGGTACTCCTGGATGCGGACGTCGGTGTAGCTGTCGATGAGGACGCAGTCGGCGGGGAGGCCGTCGCGTCCGGCGCGTCCGGCCTCCTGGTAGTAGGCCTCGAGGCTGCCGGGGACGTTGAAGTGGATGACCTGGCGGACGTCGGCGCGGTCGATGCCCATGCCGAAGGCGTTGGTGGCGACGAGGGTCGGGCAGGTGTCCGAGACGAAGTAGTCCTGTGCCTGGCGGCGGGCGGCCTCGGCCATGCCGGCATGGTACATGCGGAGCCCAAGCTGACCGGCGAGCTGCTCGGTCTCCTTGCGGGTCGAGCAGTAGATGAGCGTCGGGACACGCTTGGCGAGAAGCGTCTCGACGACATCCAGCTTGTCCTGCCTGCCGCGGCAGGAGAGGACGGAGAAGCGCAGGTTGGGCCGACGGAAGCCGGTGACGATGTCCTCCATGCCGGGCCGTCCGAGCTGCTCGCGGATGTCGTCGCGGACATGGGGCGTGGCGGTCGCGGTGAACGCGCAGACCTGGAGCTGGCGGAGGACGGGCGTGCCCTGCCAGATGCGCTGATAGTCGGGGCGGAAGTCATGCCCCCACTGGCTGATGCAGTGCGCCTCGTCGACGACGACCAGCGCGGGATGATGCTGTTCGAGGAAGTCGTTGAACTGGGCGGAGCGGAAGCGCTCGGGGGCGAGGTAGAGGAATTTGAGCTGCCCGTCGGCGGCGGCGCGCATGGCGGCGGTCTGCTGAGGGGGTGTGACGGCGCTGTTGAGGCAGGCGGCGGGGAGGCCGTGCGCGTTGAGGGCGTCGACCTGATCCTTCATGAGGGCGATGAGGGGCGAGATGACGAGCGTGTACCCGGGGCGCATCATCGCGGGCAGCTGGTAGCAGAGCGACTTGCCGGCGCCCGTCGGCATGACGACGCACAGCTCCTCGCCGGCCAGGATGCGCCGGACGACCTCCTCCTGCCCCTCGCGGAACGCCGTGTGGCCGAAATGGCGCCGCAGCGCCTCCAGGATGGCCGGCGTCTCCCCCGCCCCGCCGCCCGTCGTCACCGCCATCACGCCTCCTCCGAGAAGAGAGCCTCCACAAAAGCCTCGCGGTCAAAGGGCTGCAGGTCGTCGGCGCTCTCGCCGAGCCCGACGAAGCGGACGGGATAGCCCAGCTCCTCCTTGATGGCGACGACGACGCCGCCCTTGCCCGTGCCGTCCAGCTTGGTGAGGATGAGCCCGGTGATGGGGAACAGCCGTCCGAACTCGCGGGCCTGGACGAGGGCATTGGAGCCGATGGAGGCGTCGACGGTGAGCCAGACCTCGTGCGGCGCGGCAGGCAGCTCGCGCTGGATGACGCGCTGGACCTTGGCGAGCTCGGCCATCAGATCCTGGCGCGTGTGCTGGCGCCCCGCCGTGTCGATGACCACATACTCGACGTCGCGCTGGACGGCGGAGCGGACCGCGTCGAACGCGACGGCGGCGGAGTCGCCGCCCTGCCGTCCGCCGATGACGGGGATGCCGAGGCGCTCGCCCCAGAGCTTGAGCTGCTCGACGCCGGCCGCGCGGAAGGTGTCGCCGGCGGCCAGCAGGACGCTGTGCCCGGCGTCGTGGAAGCGCTTGGCGAGCTTGGCGCAGGTGGTGGTCTTGCCGCTGCCGTTGACGCCGACCATGAGGATGACGGTGGGCCCCTTCTCGGCGCGGGCGACGGGCGGCAGCTCGCCGCCGCGCTCCAGGATGGTCCGCACCGTGTCCCGGGCGACGCGCATGATGTCCTCCTCCGTGGCGATCTCGCCGCGCGAGTAGCGCTCGCGGATGTCGCCGACGAGCTGACCGCAGATCCTGGCCCCGAGGTCGGTGCCGATGAGGGCGGCCTCCAGCTCCTCGTAGGTCTCCTCCGTCCAGGCCTGCTTGCCGCCGAACAGACTGCCCAGGCGGCGCAGCAGCGTCGTCTTCGTCTTCTGCAGACCGCGCTTGAAAAATTCCAGTATCGAAGCCATGCTCCGTAGTTCCTCCTGCTTGGTGAGAGTCCGGGTGGGTGAGCCCTCCGCGCAGCGCCGCCCTCAGCGGACGGTCCCCTCCTCGGGGACGGCGGCCTCGGGCGTCTCCGCGGCGGGCTCCTCGGCGGGCTCGGCGGCCGGCGTCTCGGCGCTGTCACTGGCAGCGGTCTCCGGCGTGGTCGTCTCGGCGGCGGCCTGCTGCTCGATGTGGCGGCGGATGCGGTCGAGGACGCCGTTGATGAAGCGCGGCGACTCGCGCTGCCCGAAGAGCTTGGCGAGCTCGACGGCCTCGTTGATGGCGGTGGCGGCGGAGACCTTGGGGACGAAGAGCATCTCGTAGGTGGCGACGCGCAGGATGCAGCGGTCGACGGGTCCCATGCGCTCGAGGCGCCAGTTCATCGCGGCCATGGTGATGAGCGCGTCAAGCTGGGCGATCTCGCGGACGACGCCGCTGATGAGCGTCTCCATGTAGTCCTGGGACTTCTGGCGCGAGGTGCCGTCGAGGGTCTCGGTGTCCTCCTCCAGGTTTCCGAGCATCTCCTTGAAGTCAAAGAGCTGGCCGTCGCTGCAGGCCCATTCGCGGCCCACGTCGAGGCCGTAGAGGAACTGCATGGCGCGCTTGCGCGCGGTGGTGCGACGGAGGCGGAACAGCTCCGCTCCGCCATCCTTCTTGGCCGCTGGTGTGGCCGACTGCTTCTCGTCTTCGCTCATGGAAGTCACATTCACCTCGAAATCCGGTCAGGGAGAACTAGCTAGAACAAAACTGCGCGTGCGGTGTGCGTGTGCGTGTGCGTGGTGTGGGGGGGGCGCCGTCAGCGGGCGGCGTCCGGGAGGTCGCGCATGAGACTGGCCATCTCGATGGCGGTCTCGGCGGCGCTGGCGCCGCGGTTGCCGGCCTTGGAGCCGCTGCGCTCGATGGCCTGCTCCAGGTTCTCGGTCGTCACCACGCCGTAGATGACGGGGAGCGAGCTGGCCAGCGAGATCTGCGCCAGTCCCTTGGAGACCTCGGCGTTGACGTAGGAGGCGTGGGCGGTGCCGCCCTGGATGACGACGCCCAGCGCGATGATGGCGTCGTAGCGGCCGCTCCGGGCCATCCGCTGCGCGACCAGCGGTATCTCGAACGAGCCGGGCACCCAGGCGACCTCGATGTCCTTCGCGTTCGCGCCATGGCGCAGCAGCGTGTCCTTGGCGCCGCCCAGCAGCTTGCCGACGAAGAACTCGTTGAAACGTGCGCAGACGATGCCGAAACGCAGTCCCTCCGCGTTCAGGCGTCCCTCAAATGTCTTCACTTCAGCGTCCATGGCGTGTGGCTCTCCCTTGGGGAATATCGGTTACGGTGGTTGGGGTGATTGAAACGGTGCCGGGGCGGTGAGGCCGGCTCAGAGGATATGATCCATGCGGTCGCGCTTGGTGTCCATGTAGTCGCGGTTGTACTGGCCCGGCTCGACGACGAGGGGCTCGCGCCCGGTGATGCGGAGGCCGTGGCCCTCGAGGCCGACGACCTTCTGCGGGTTGTTGGTGAGGAGCCGGATGCTGCGGACGCCGAGCGCCTTGAGGATCTGGGCGCCGATGCCGTACTCGCGGAGGTCGGGCGCGAAGCCGAGGCGGACGTTCGCGTCGACGGTGTCGAGGCCGCGCTCCTGCAGGTGGTAGGCGTGCAGCTTGTTGGCCAGGCCGATGCCGCGCCCCTCCTGGCGCATGTAGACGATGACGCCGGAGCCGTTGGCGACGACGCGCTGCATGGCGAGGTCCAGCTGCTCGCCGCAGTCGCAGCGGAGCGAGTGGAAGACGTCGCCGGTGAGGCACTCGCTGTGGACGCGCGTGAGGACATCCTCCTTGCCGGCCACGTCGCCGTAGACGAGCGCGAGGTGCTCGCGGCCGTCGTGGCGCGCCTTGAAGCAGTGGAGGGTGAACTCGCCAAAGGAGGTGGGGAGCCTGACCGTCTCGACCTGCTCGACGAGGCTCTCGTTCTGGCGGCGGTACTCGATGACCTGCGCGACGGTGCCGCGCTTGAGCCCCCACTTGGCGCAGAACGCCTCAAGCTGCTCCATGCGCGCCATGGTTCCGTCGAGGTTCATGATCTCGCAGATGGCGGAGACGGGGGTGAGGCCCGCGATGCGGAGCAGATCCAGGGAGGCCTCGGTGTGGCCGGCGCGGACCAGCGTGCCGCCCTCGCGGCCGATGAGCGGGAAGACGTGCCCCGGCGAGTGGAAGTCGGCGGCCGTGCGCTTGGGGTCGGCCAGCGCGGCGACCGTCGCGGCGCGGTCAAACGCGGAGATGCCGGTGGTGCCGTCGTTGACATCGGTGCTGATGGTGAAGCAGGTGCCCTTGGGGTCGGTGTTGCGGCACATCTCATGGAGGCCGAGCTCGAGGGCGCGCTGCTGGGTCATGGGGACGCAGAGCAGCCCGCAGGCCTCGCGGAGCATGAAGGTGATGGCCTCGGGCGTGGCCTTCTCGGCCGCCATGATGAGGTCGCCCTCGTTCTCGCGGTTCTCGTCGTCCGTGATCACAATCATGCGCCCGTCCACCAGGTCGCGCGTCAGTTCCTCAATCGTGCTTATCATGCTGTTCGTCGTCCTCTCTGCCCGGGGGCCATGCTCTGCTCACCCCATCCGCGCCCCCATGGGGGAGGCCACTGTCACGGGGCGTATTCCATGCCCGTAATATAGCCTCTGAAGCCCCCTTCTTCAATGCGGCGCATCCCGTCCGGAGACACTTTCATGTCGCCGCCCACTCCCGGTCAGCGGACAGAAACCACCCTGACAGGAACGCGCAGCCCCCGACAGGAACCGCCATGAGTGCGCCGCACCCGGGACGTCACCGAGACGAAGCGCCCCGCCGGCTGCGCGGACGGCGCATCGGCGGGGCGGATATGGGGTGGGAGGGCAAGGCGCGGAACGTCGCGTCGCCCGATGGGGCCAGGTCAGTACACGAACGTGGCGGCGGAGCTCATGCAGGAGGTGAGCTTGTCGCTGGCGGCGCCGGTGCCGTTGAGGCACCAGCTGTTGGTATTGCTGCCGTAGGTGTTGCGGGGCTTGCGGGCCTCGACGTGCCCGTCGGCGAACCCGAAGTTGCTGCGGCCGCCATGGTTGACGAGCTTCCAGTTGTTGACGCCGGCGCCGTCGGTGCCGGTGTCGCCCCAGAAGAAGGACTCCCTGCGGCCGTCGATCTCGCCGAAGAGGATGAGCGAGGAGGTGGCCTTGATCTGGCCGAGGGTGACGGAGGCGTTCAGATCCATGGGGCGGGCGCAGCCGTCGGTGCAGAAGGTGCCGCCGCCGCGTCCCCAGCAGTGGTAGGAGACGGGGATGCCGGTGACGGAGAGGGTGGTGTCCTCGTTGCTGACCGTCGCCGTGCCGGTCACAGTGGGGCACTTGAACGCCTTCTTGTCCCCGACGCCGCTGTAGATGACCTGCTGCCAGGTGCCCTTTCCGGAGCCGGTGTTGCCGTGGGCGCAGGGCAGATGGTCGTCGTTGTCGCCCGCGTACATGTTGATGCCCAGACCGATCTGCTTCATGTTCGAGGTGCAGGAGATGGCGCGCGCCTTCTCGCGCGCCTTCGAC
>CALZPA010000030.1 GCA_945827525.1 uncultured Lentisphaeria bacterium
TCGACGGAGTCGGAGTCGGAACGGTCGTTGTCCTCGACGATGATGTTGGTGGCCCGCGGGTTGCCGTTGGCGTCGGCGGCGAAGATGGTGCGGCCGACGGGCGCGGAGAAGGCGTGGGCGAATCCGTTGTACCAGTCCTGCTTCCAGGCGTAGTTCTCGACGGTGGTGCCGCCATCGTCGAAGAGGTAGGCGTGAAGGAGTGCGGGGTTGGCCATGACGAAGGGGATGGCGACCTTCAGGTTGTTGAAGGTGTAGGTGCTGCCCTGGAGGAAGGTCTTGAGGCCGCTGTTGTAGGACTCGCGGATGTTGGTGGCGGTGCGGCTCTCGGACCAGATGGCGAGGTTGTCGATGCGGCCGACGAAGGGGTCGTCGCCGACGGTCTGGCCGTCCTTGGGCAGAGCGGAACCGAGGGTGAGGCCGCCGATGCCGCGCTGGGTATAGGGCGGCATGTCGGCGACATTGTCGCGGGTGAAGACGGCGGAGCCGTTGACATAGATGACCAGCGTGCCGGCGCGGGTTCCCTCGGGGGCGAGGAAGGTGGCGGCGAGGTGGTACCAGGTGTCATCGCTCCACTTGGGGGAGGCACCGTCGGCGAGGGTCATCTCGGCGTAGATGGGCACGACGAGCGGGTTGGCGGCGTCGACGGTGCCATCGTCACGGACGTTGTCCTTGACGACGGTGAAGCCGGCGTAGGGCAGTCCCTCGGCGGTCAGACCGAGCTCGTAGTTGATGGCATCGCCCTGTGTGTAGCGTCCGACAGTGCGGCGGACGATGATCTGGCGGCGGGTGTCGGTGCCCTCCTCGGAGGAGCGACCGTCGGCATACTTGGGCTTGACCCAGGCCTCGACCGTCCAGGACTTGAGTTCGTTCTGGCCGACGACATCGCCGACCTCATTGAGGGCGATGGTGTAGGTGCCGTCGAGGCTGAGGGCCTTGTTGGTCTGGTCGACGATTTCGCCTTCGGCGTCCTTGCTGCTGCAGCTGGTGCTGTCGAGCGGGTCGGAGCCGTTGTTGGTCTCGTCGTAGTCGGAGACGCCGTCGTCATCGGTGTCGGCGACATGGGGGAAGGTCTTGAGGTTCTGCTCGTTGGTGTTGTTGAGGCCGTCGGCGTCGGCGTCGTGGTCGCCGTCCATGGCGAGGTCCTCGGTGTTGACGCGCGAGAGCGGGTTGGTGTTGGCGAGGAACTCGTTCCAGTTGGTGAGGCCGTCGCCGTCGGGATCCTGGTCATAGGCCCAGGGCTGGATGGCGAAGTTCTTTTCCCACCAGTAGCAGAGGTAGTCGGTCACGCCGTCGGCTTCCTTGATGTGGGAGACAGAGGTACGCTCCTGGTAAGGAATGACATTGCTGTAATAGATACCTCCCTGAGTAATGGGTGACTGCTGGACATAGAACCACTTGACGTGCTCGCCGGTGTTGTGGGGCAGCTTGCCGTCGACATGAATATTTGCCGCAAAAGTGTAATTATGGTTATGAACCGTCGTGTGTGGATAATCCTGATCGGTATGATTGCTATAAATCGTTATTCGGTTACGACCGCTGACCAAGGCGGGGCGGAGATCCACGGTCTGGTCAATAATGCCCGTAGTCGACTCATATGTTTTAAAGGCATTTTCTGTAGGGAGGTTATGCACATCGCCACCGGCCCCTGAAGAACCGCCAGCGGTAAAGGACTTACGCTGTCCGTTCACGTAGATATGGATATAGTTGACTCCCACCACACCATCCTTGGTTGAGGGTATACCGAGCTGCTGAACTCGGAGAAGAACTTGCTTAACGCTGGAGATGTCGTCGAAGAAGAGGTCAGTGAAGTAGACGTAGGCGTCTTTAGCAGCACCATTATGATAGTACTTCTGGGAGGTACCAATACCCGTTTCTGGATCGATGAGGGAGCTGTCCTCGCCGGGGAACGGCTCGGGGATGTTGAGGAGGTTGTGGCTCTTGCCGTTGCTGAAGATGAAGGCCTGATTGAGGTCGTAGGTGCCGCCGGCGGTCTCGCCCCAGTAGAGCTGCTGCCAGCCGTCGGGGATGGGGTCGTACTCGGCGTCGCCGCCGCCGTTCATGTTGACGGCGCGGAACGTGGGCCGGGCGTTCTTCCAGTTGGCGCCGGTGAGGTCGTCGGCGCCGCCGTCCCAGGAGGAGACGAGTCGCGTGGCGAGGCTGTCGGTGGCCTTGAGGGCATGGAGCTGGCCGTTGGCGATCTCGCTGGAGACGAGATAGGCGAAGTCCTGGGCGGTGATGCCGCCGTCATCGAAGCGGTAGTAGGCGGTGGGGGTGTTGGCGTAGTCGTCGGAGGGGACGCCGAGGAGGAGGACGGGGGCCTTGCTCATCCACTGGCGGAGCTGCTTCTGGAGGCGCTTGCCGATGCGTCCCTCGGCGGTGTCGGTCCAGACGCGAACCTCATCGATGTAGCCCTCGAGGTACTGTCCGTCGCGCGGGCCGAGGATCTGTGCGGTGAAGGTGTCGGGCTTGGCGCCGTCGATGATGGGGGCGGCGACGCAGAACTTGGAGCCGGCGAAAACGCCATTGAGGTAGAGGGAGAGGCACTTGGACTTGGCGTCCCAGGTGGCGGCCAGGTGCGTCCAGGCATTGCGTGCGAGCTTGCCGCCGTTGCCGGAGACGAGCTCGAGGACATTGGTGGTGATGCCGTTCTCCTTCCAGGAGCCGGTCATGGAGGCGCGGACGTAGGGGACGCCGCCCTTCAGGCCAAGGTCGAAGTAGATGGAGCCCTCGGCGGAGGTTCTGCTGATGAGGGAGCCGGTGTCGTGGTCGCTGACAGGGTTGAACCAGCATTCGAGCGTCCAGTCCTGGGAGAGGCTGGTGTCGGCGGCGTTGACGCCGAGGAAGCGGTCGGTCTCGGGGATGACGAGGGTGGAGGCGGCGGTGCCGTCGCCCTTAAGGGCGCGCCAGACGAGCGGCGAGAGCGGGTCGTTCTTGCCGGAGGGCGTGGTGCCGAATTCCTCGGCGCTGTCGGAGAGTCCGTCGTCGTCGGTGTCGGTGTCACCGTCGCCGGGGCCATAGGTGTTGGGGTTGGTGGGGTTGAGGGGTCTGGGGGAGTTCCAGGTGAGGTACTCCTGGTAGTTGGTGAGGCCATCGGAGTCGAAGTCCTCCTCGCCGTTGTGGGAGAGGTCGCCGAAGTACTTGCGCTCCCACCAGTCGGCCATGCCGTCGTTGTCGGAGTCGTCGTTGTCCTTGACGAGTGGGTTGGTGCCGGCGAGATACTCCTGGTAGTTGGTCAGGCCGTCCTCGTCCCAGTCATCGTCCTTGAAGGCGCGGTACTCGAGGTTGCCGCCTTCAATGATACGGGTGAAACTGAGGTAGTTGCGGAACTCGATGACGGCGGAGTCCTGGTCATTGTTGGTCTCGCGGTCGGGAGCGTCGTTCCAGTAGGAGATGGCAAGGCGGTAGTTGGTCTTGCCGGCGCCGACGATGAAGGCGTAGTTCTCGGCAGCGTGCTGGGCGCCGTCGTAGAAGCCGTTGTTGGGCTCGTCGGTGATGCCGCCGACGGCCTGGGTGGACCAGTTGGTGAAGGCGGAGTCCTCGAGGGGCGTGCCGTCAATCCAGACGAACTTGCCCTCCTCCTCTTCGTCGGTGAGTCCGAGCCAGGCGCCCTTGTAGTTGGCGAGGAGCGAGTTGGCGATGAAGCTGTTCTCGTCGGCGCTGGTGACGATGGCGAGCTGTCCGCCGAGGCTCTCGGCGTAGGACTTGGCGTTGCTCCAGGTGGACTTGGTGGCATAGAGGGTATAGGCGTGTCCCTTGAACTCCTTGATGTTGAGTTCGAAGGGGGTCTTGTACATGATGGCCCACCAGTTGGGGATGGTGCCGGCGGGGTCGGAGAGGACGGGGACGTCGGAGGGCGCGAGCCAGCGGGCGGCGCCTTCGGGACGGGTGGCGTTAGGGTTGGCGAGGGCGTAGGCCTGCGGGTCGTAGGCGAGGGTGGCGGGATACGGATGGCAGGTGTCCTCGAGGGTGAGGCCGCCGTCGTCGAAGCGGTAGTAGGCGGCGAGGCCGATGGTGTGCTGGTCGGAGGCGAGGTTCTTCTGGCCGGCGATGGCGGTCAGGGCGCGGTTGGCGTTGAAGACGCGGACCTCGTCGAGGAGGCCGGCGGACGGCGTGGCGGCGCCGTCGCCACCGATGACGAGCTGCAGGTCGGAGGCGAAGGTGACGAGCGGGGCGCCGGTGACGGTGGCCGAGACGAGCTTCTCGCCGTTGACGGCGATGGCGACGGTGCCCTTGGCGTAGTTGTAGATGGCGGCCAGGTGCGTCCACTCGTCGGCGACGAGGGTCTCGGCGGCGGTGGCGGTGACGCCGATGGTCTCGGCGACGGGCTTGCCGCCGACGACCTTCAGGGCGAGGATGGTCTGGCGGGAGCCGTCGCCCTTGTCGGCGTGCAGGCGGACGAGCGTGCCGTCGGCGGAGGCGTAGCGGAACCAGGCCTCGATGGCGTAGGCGCCGTTGGGGCTGACGAGGCGGGCGCCGATGGGCGCGGTGACGCCGCCGTTGGCGTCCTCGGCGAGGCGTGCGAGGTCGAGGGCGGCGTTGGGCTCGGCGGTCTTGCGGGCGTCGTCATAGTGGGCGACGGAGTAGTTGGGGTTGGTGACCTTGAAGTGGGAGTCGGTGCCCCAGCCGGCGACCTCGGCGGCGTCGGAGACGCCATCGTCATCGGAGTCGGCATTGAAGGGGTTGGAGGCGAAGCGCTGCTCCTGGAGGAGGGTCAGGCCGTCGCCGTCGGCATCGGTGTCGTAGTCGGTGTCCTTTTCGCGGGGGTTGGTGCCGACGCGGTATTCGTAGAGGTCATTGAGGCCGTCGCCGTCGGTGTCGGTGTAGCGATCGACGATGCCGAAGGCGGCGGTGGTGAGGTTCTGGAATTTGCGGAGTTCCCAGAAGTCGGGGATGCTGTCGCCGTCGCTGTCGTCGTTGAGGTAGGCGAAGGTCTCGTCGCCTTCCTTGGCGGAGGGGATTTCGCACTCATGGAAGCGGGCGGCGCCGCCCATGGAGGCGCGGGCGCTCATGACATTGATGCCGGCCTTGACGTCGTCGGCGTAGAGACCGCCGTCGTCGAAGCGGAAGTAGGAGGCGAGGGTGTTCCAGTTGTCATTGCCGGAGGAGGAGGTTTTGGCATCGGCGCTGGTGAGGATGCGGTTGCGGCAGTTGGCGAGCTGCTCGGGGAGGCGCTGTCCGTTCCAGATGCGGATCTCATCCATGACGAGTCGGACGCCGGTGGCGCCGCGGGTGCCGAGGACGAGGTCGCCGGCCTGGCGGGTGGGGGAGAGCTTGCCGGAGGTCACCTCGATTTCTCCGAGGACCTGCATGTCCTCGGAGACGTACTCGACGCCCTCGGCGAAGACGACGAAGGAGATGAGCATGGCGTCGGGGTTGGTGAGGTCACGCTTGACGGAGGCGGCGGCGTGGATCCAGCCGAGGGCGGGGTCGATGAAGCGGCGCGCCTTGAAGGAGCGGGAGGAGAGGGTGCCGCCGAGGTTGCGGTACTTCATGGTGAGGTACCCGTCGGCGAAGCCGAACCAGAAGTCACCGGGGACGGCGGGGTCGTCGCTGCTCTTGGAGATGAGAGCGCCGTCAGTGGCGGTGTTGTTGGCGTCGACCTTGTACCAGCACTCGACGGTGAAGCCGTTGGCGCTGTAGATGTCGCTCGTGACGAGGTTGACGGTCATGTTGTTCTTGTTGTAGGCGGCGACGAAGGCGTAGGCCTCGCCGGGGTCGGTGAGGTCGAGGGCGCGGTTGTAGAGCGGGTCGAAGGGGTCGTTATGCTTGGTGACGCGGCGGTCTCCGGGGATGGCGCCGTTCTTCTCGTCGTCGTCGGCGATGCCGTCGTCGTCGGCATCGGCGATGGCGGCGCCGGTGGCGGCGGTGAGGGCGCGGGCGATGTCGGTGTCGCCGGGGACGCCGTCGGCGTCATTGTCGGCGCCGAAGACGAGGACGGTCTCGGGTTCGGAGAGGAGCTTGGCGAGTCCGGCGCGGGTGACGGTCTTCTCGCCGACAGAGAGCTTCTTGCTGGCGGGCGGGGCGTCGGTGGTCTTGGAGAGGATCCAGAGTCCGTTGCCCTTGCAGTCGTAGACCTTGAATTCCTTATCGGGGTCGAGGACCGTGGTCTGGAGGCTGGTGGCGCCGGGCTTGCGGGTGACGGCGAAGACGGTGCTGGCGTCGAGGGAGGCGGAGCCGTCGTCGGCGAGTCCGTCGCCGTCGGCGTCACGGCCGTTGGCGCGGAAGCCCTCGCTTTCGGGGGCGGCCTGTCCGAGGTTGGTGACCCAGATGGCGTGTCCGCGCGAGAAGACCTCGACGTTCGAGGCCTCGAGGCTGACGGAATCGGGGTTGGTGTTGTCGTTGGTGCGGTAGAGGTTGGCGGCGGGGACGCCGTTGTCGGCGGCGAGGAGGCGGTACTTGCAGGCCTCGACGAGCTCCGCGTCGGTCAGGGTCTCGAGGGTGGCGAATTCGGGGAGGTGTGCAAAGTCCTCGACGGAGAGTCCGCCGTCATCGAAGCGGTAGTAGGCGTCGAGATCGGCGTTGTCCTGATACCAGGCGAGGCGGTAGCGCGCGGTGGCGATGTCGGCGACGGCGTGCGCGGACTTCCAGAAGCGGAACTCGTCGAGGTAGCCGCCAACGAAGCCGGAGGCCAGGACGGCGGTGGGCGCGGTGCCGGCGGTGGGCAGCGTGGTGATGTCGGCCTTGGCGGCCTCCTTGCCGTCGAGGACGAGGGTGACGGTGGCGGGGGTGGCCTCGCGGTTCCAGACGAGGGCGATGTGGGTCCACTGCGGATCGGCGGCCTTGACGGTCAGGGCGAGTTCGGCGGGCGCGGCGAGGGCGACGCTGCCGAAGTCGGCCTTGACGATGGAGTTTTCGACCTTGATGGTGTAGTCGCCTGAGCCGTCCGTGAGGCTGAAGAGGGTTCCGTTGGCCTTGCCGGAGGCGTCGGCGACGGGGCTGTACCAGAATTCGAGGGTGAAGGAGTTGGTGACCTGGAAGCGCTGTGGCACGGGGAGGGTGACGCCGGCGGCCTTGACGGCGCCGAGGACGAGGGCTCGTGAGGCGGCGCAGGAGGCCTTCAGGGGGTCGAGCGAACTCGTGCCGTCGCTGAGTTCCTGCGCGTTGGGCACCAGGTCGTCGTCCCAGTCCAGCTTGTCGTACTTGAGGTTGTCGGCCGTCGTCGTGGCCGCCAGCGAGAGGGCAGCGGCTAGGAACGTCCAGCGAAACTTCTTCAGACGTGACATCATGTTCCAGTCTCCAGGTTTGTGGTTCAGAAGGCTTGCCATTGCTTATTATATAATGTGTTGTTTCTTGTCGTTGCGGCGGCGGCCCCGGGCGAAGCCCGACCCCTCTCCCTCGACAGGGGCAGAAAAGGCCTTCCCAAAACAAGCAGTTTTCATGCCAAGTGACGGACGCAAGAGTCAGCCAACTTACCATGAAAAATGGTAACAAGATAGCACATTTTCTCAAAAATACGAAGAGCAAACCCGTTTTTCCCCAGCAAATTCTTTGGGCTGTCAGGATTTGTCATCATTATGTTTCGCCTATCGCTGACAAGGCGTCCATGGAGGCGTCCACAAAACGCACGGACGACACAGAGAGGCGTCCACAAAACACACGGGCGACACGGAGAGGCGTCCACAAAACGCACGATAGGACACAAAAGGCAGGGCGGCTGTCATGCGTGGGTGCGTGACAGCCGCCCTGCCCTGCTGAGGATGTCAGCGTCGAGCGATCAGGCTAGTCCTGGACGGTCACTTGGTCCAGATGAGCTGGTCGGTGGTGGAGTAGAGCCAGTAGCCGCGTCCGAGTTCCTGGGTGGAGCCGTCGAGGCAGTCGCGGTAGCCCTCGGGGGTCCAGCGCCAGATGATTGGGACGGTGGCGGTGTCGGGTCGGGTCAGGGTTGCGCCCCAGAGCGGGGTGACGAAGTTCCAGCCGGCCTTGACGGCGACGCCCTGGGCGGGTTCGGTGACGATGCCGGAGAGCGTCAGCTCGATGGCGGCGGCGAGGTTGAGCCAGAGGACCTGTCCGGCGGTGAAGTCGGCGACGGCGGCGGGTGAGTAGACGCCATCCTGGAGCGTGGAGGGCTTGAGGGCGGCGAGTCGGGCGGTGCTGTCGTCATCGAGCGCGAAGGGCAGTCCGATGAGGTTCCAGCCGGCGTTGAGGCTGAGGGTCAGCGTCTTGCAGAAGTCGGCCTTGACGGCGCGGACGGAGGCGTTGTGGTAGGTGCCGGCCGGCAGGGAGATGCTGGTGTCGGCGCCGGGGGCATTGAGGAGGATGGGCTGTGAGCCATCCCCGAGGTCGAGATAGAAGTTGTAGTAGGCGGGCATCGCGTAGTCGGGGTCGGTGCCGCTGAGGCTGAGCGACCAGTCGAGCGTGAGCGTCCCCTCCGTGACGGTGATGGCGATGGGCCAGGTCGTGTCATTGGCGAGCGGGCGGAAGTCACGGACGAGCTCGATGTCGCCGGCCTTGGAGACGAGGCGGTAGGGCTCGGGGCCTGCGGGCTTGGCGACGATGTTACCGTCAGCGGCGGCGACGTCGGCGCTGGCGCCGGACCTGGTGGCAAGGATGAGTCCCACCTTCTCGGAGGCGCGCGTCGTGGAGGCGGTGACCTCGAAGGCGAGGGTGATGGCGGGCGGGTTGTCGCCGTTGGAGATGGTGAAGGCGGAGGCCTGGATGACCTCGGCGTCGAGCGTGTTCTGCGCGGTGTTGCCGCGGTCGCTGGTGCCTTCGGGGTCGCTGAGCGTGACGCGGGCGGCGGCGCACTCGGCCTTGGCCTCCATGGTGAAGCGGGCGATGGTGAACTCCTGACCGGGTTCGGCGCTGAAGCCAGCGAAGTTGATGCCGCGGAGCTGGATGCCGCCATTCTCCAGAACCTCGACGCCGGCGCCGAGGTCGCGCCAATCCTCATCGATGATGGCCTTGATGGTCAGCTCACTGGTGAAGTCGAGGACGGAGGAGTCGAAGGAGACGACGGCGACGCCGCCCTTGAGGTTCAGCGCCTCGGGAGCGGAGAGCCGGAGTTCGAAGGAGAGCGAGTCGCCGACCTGGAAGACGGACTTGCCGGAGGTCTCGACCAGCTTGAGCTGGATGACGGGGTTGGCCCGGACGGAGGCGTAGAGCGCGGACCGGGTGGAGCCGCTGTCATAGGTGGAGGCGAGGATGAGGACATCCTTGTAGTCGATGACGCCATCGCTGTTGAGGTCGTACTGGGCGGTCTCGGACGTGGTGACGGTGCCGTAGTAGGTGGCGAACATCAGGATGTCGTTGTAGTCGACCGTGCCGTCTCCGGTGAAGTCGCCGGGGATGGCGTCGGTGTTGGCGACGCCGACGGTGATGGGTTCGGGCGCGGTGAAGAGCGCGGCCGAGGCGGAGCCGATGGTCAGGGCGTCGATGGCGAGGACGAGCTCGCGACCGTCATCCTGGATGCCGTCGGGATAGGTGGTGATGGTGACGGTGCCCGTGGAGGCGCCGGCGGGGATGGTGAGTCGAGCGGCGTCGACGATGTAGCAGCCGCTCTCGAGGGTGGAGGCGGAGAGGCTGAAGGTGAGCTGCGCGGCCGTCTTGGCGGTAACGCCCTCGGGAAGCGCGGCGGTAAAGGTGACGGACTCGCCCTCGCGGATGGTGTCGGCGGAGGCAGTGACGGTGATGTTCTGGGCGTCCGCGTCGAGGACGTTCAGGGTGACGGCGCTGTCGGGGCCGATGGTGCCGGCGGAGGCGTATTCGACCTGAAGGTCGATGGTGTAGTCGCCGGTGAGGAGGCTGTCGGCCGCGGTCTCGATGTCGCAGGAGGCGGTGAGCGTGCCGGCGGGGATGGTGAGGAGGCGGTCGCCGGTGATGACGATGTCGAGGTCAGCGCTGGCGATGTGGTCGATGGAGGCGGTGAGCGTGGCCTTCTCGCCTTCGTTGACGGTGGTCTTGTCGAGGGCGATGGCGATGGTGGGCACGGGTTCGTTGACCGCGACGGACAGGTTGCCATAGCGGATGGCGGGGCTGTCGGCGGCGACGAGGCCGTAGCCTGCGAGCGAGACGGCGGCGTTGTCGGCGGCGACGACGCGGAGGTCGTCGGCGTCGGCCGCGCCGGCGGCGATGGCCTTCAGCTTGAGGGTGATGAAGGCGTTGGTGCCGGCGACGGGCGCGGTCTGTTTCAGGTCAGCGAGGGCGGCGAGGCGGAAGCCGATGACGCGGGCGGGGTCGGCACCGGCGTCGAGGAGCTCGAAGTCGGGGTTGTCCTCGCCGGGCTTGAAGAAGACATAGGGGGCAACCAGGAGGGTTGCGGGGTCGGTGAGCTCCTCGGCCAGGGCGAACTTGTCGGGATTGAAGAGGAGCTTGAGCTCACCGCCGTTGAAGGCGGCGGCGGAGTTGGCCTGGACGGTGACGGTGATGACGTCGCCGAGGTTGATGCCCTCGGTGGGCAGGTCGTTGCCGTCCTTGTCCTGGGCGACGAGGGTGAAGTCGAGGAGTGCGTCGCGGTAGACGATGACGGAGGCGACGTTGGAGGCGGCGTTTCCGGTGCCGGTGGCGCTGGTGTATAGGGTGTTAGCGGGGAGCTGGACGGTGACGGCCGCGTCGGCGGCGTCCTCGGCCAGCGTCGGGGCAACGGTGACGACGAAGGCCTTGGCGTCTCCGGCGACGGGCGTGATGGCCTTGACGGTGCCGTTGGTGACGATGAAGTCGGAGGCGGCAGGTTCGGCCATGAGGAGGTCGGAGACGACGAGGGTGAGGTCGATGTCGCCGTCGGCGAGAGCCTGGGTTGCGGCGGGCGGATCGAGACGGACGGTCAGCCGGTCGCCGACGGGCAGCTCGCTGGTGACATTGACGAGGATTTCGGCGGCGTTGGTCTGGCGGTTGGCGTTGGCGTCGATGCCCCAGAGCTGGAGCAGGTGCATGCCGGTGGTCAGCGGGCCGATGTCGAAGGTGTCCTCGCCGTCGGCGAGGGTGACGGTTTCGCCGTCAAGGGCGTATTCGCAGGCGGTGAGGCCATTGAGGTTGACGGTAACGGTGTAGTTGGTGGTGGTCGAGACGGCGAGCTCCGGCGTGAAGGAGGCGAAGTCCGCGGCGGCGACGGTGAAGGTCATCTCGGCGGGCGAGGTCTCCTCCCAGACGTCGTTGCGCTTGCCGACGGCGCTGAAGGTGTAGAGGCCGGGGGCGAGGTCGGTCAGGCTGACGCCCTCGGAGAGCTCGTGCTCGTCGTCGCCGCCGGCAACGAGGTTGCCCTCGGCGTCGAGCAGCCTGAAGCGGAATTGGGTGACTTCGGCGGGATCAGCGGTGTCGGCGAGGGTGATGTCGATGGCGTTGACGGCGATGATGCGGTCTGCGGGGATGTCGGGTTCGGTGGTGATGGCGAGCTGTCTGGCGACGATCGTCCAGGTCTGGCTGGTCGGGGTGGTCTGCCAGACGCCATCGGCGCCGCCGATGACCTCGAGGGTATGGCTTTCCTCGGCGAGGCCGTTGAGGGCGATGGTCTGGTCGATGGCGCAGTCGGCGGACCAGTCGGCGCCGTCGAGGCGGTAGCGGTAGTGGGTGATGCCGTTGCCGGTGACAGCGACGACGAAGTCGGTGTTGGAGGTGGAGGCGGTGGGGAGCCCGGAGGCGATGGTGGCCAGCGGGAGTTCGATTGTCCAGGTGCGGACGGTGGCGATGGCCTCGGCCTGCTCGAGGCCGGCGGCGGTGCGGCCGACGACGCGGAGCGTGTAGGCTCCGGCGGCGAGACCGTTGAGTGTGATGGCGTTGGCTTCGGGCGTCCAGTCGGACCAGGCACCGTCGTTCAACTGCCAGCGGTAGTCGCTGACGCCGTCGCCGAGGACGGTGAAGGTGAAGCTGGAGCGTGCGGTGGCGAGGCCATCGGTGGGCAGCAGTTCGCAGTCGAGGGCGACGATGGGGCTGAGGTCGATGAGGACGGCGGGCGTCTCGAAGGCGCTGGACCAGTTGCCAGCCTCGTCGGCGGCCTTGAGCTGGACAGCGTAGGAGTCGCCGACGGTGAGGTCAAGTCCGTCGATGGTGAAGACCGTGTCGAGCGAGGCGACGGCGGGGTCGACGGTTCTGGTGGTCCAGGCGGTGACGGCCTCGACGGTGGCCCGGCTCTCGGTGACGGTGGTGTAGCGGTCATTGGCGAGGCCGCCGAAGGCGACGACGCGCTCGTTGTCCTCCTGTCCGGCGACGGCGAGGCTGAAGCCATAGCGTCCGGCGGTGGTGAGGTTGGCGGCGGGCTTCCAGGCGGTGCCTGCGGCGAAGGCGATTTCGGCGGAGTCGAGTCCGGTGGTGAAGTCGCGGTAGCCGCCGGCGACGAGGACGCACTCGGCACGGGCGAGCCAGATGGCTGCGGCGCCGAAGCGGGCGTCGGTCATGTCGGCGACGCTGTCGACGACGCCGCTGGCGCGGAGTCGCTCGACGGAGGTGAGGGCCTTGTTGTCGGCGTCGAGTCCGCCGATGAACCAGAGGTCGGAGTTGTCGGCGTCCTGCGGGACCTCGACGAGGGCGGCGTCGCTGCGCGGGGTAGCGAAGGCGCGGGTGGTGAGGGCGAGGGTCTCGACCTCGAAGGAGTCGATGACGGCGGACGGGGCGTTGGCGTCGTCATAGCCACCGGCGACAACGACGTAGAGCTTGCCGTTGCGGCGCTGAGCGGCGGCCTGGTAGCCGGCGCGCGGCGTGGAGAGCTTGCAGGGGAGCGGGAGGCAGAGTGCGGTGTTGTCGTCGGCGATGGTGATCTCGACGATGTCGGAGCTCATGTTGCCGTCGGTGTCAAAGCCGCCGATGAGCCAGATGCGGCTGTCGTCGACCTTGACGGCCTGCGAGCCGTAGAGGGCGGCGGGGAGAGTGCCGGCGTTGAGCCAGGCGGTGCCGTTGAAGATTTCGATGGAGTCGGTGGCGCCGGTGGCGGTGTCGCCGCCGAGGGCGACGAGTCTGCCGTCACCGAGGTCGATGAAGCCGAAGTTGGCTCGTGGGACATTGAGGGTGTAGGAAGCGGCTGTCCAGGCGCGGGCAGCGGCGCTGTAGGTTTCGGCGGAGCCGAGGTAGACGGTTCCGTTGAAGCCGCCGATGACCAGGATGCCGCCGTTGGCGGTGGTGGTGGTGGCGAAGCCTTCGCGGGCGGCGGTCATGGTGCCGGCGTCCTCGCTCCAGAGAGCGGAGTCGGCAGTCTTGACGACGCGGTACTGGAACTGTCCGATGGCGATGTCGTCGAGGGCGTTCCAGGCGACATGGAGCGTGGAGGTCGAGGAGGTCTGGGTCAGGGCGTTGCCGTCGGCGTCGGCGATGTTGGCGGAGACGATGACGGGCGCGGTGATGTCGTCGAGGGCGTCGACGGCGGTGGCGCCGTCGGAGTAGGCCCTGGCGAGGAGGACATGGTCGGCGGAGTAGGCCTCGACGATGGCCCTGTAGGCACGTCCGAGGGTGAGGGTGAGTTCGCCGATGGCGGCGGAGGTGCCGTTGACGGTGACGGGGGCGGTGAAGTCAGCGCCGTTCTCCTGGAAGGCGAGTGTGTAGTAGCTGGCGGCGGGGAGTCCGTTGGCGGCGGCGAAGTCGCCCCAGTTGGCGGCGAGTTCCGTGGCCGTGGCGAGGATCTGGTCGGTGTCGGCGGCGGAGCCGTCGTTGACGACTTCGCCGGCGTCGAGGACATCGGCGGTGTCGGCGGCGGCGAAGGTGACTTCGGTCACGGTGTCGGCGTCGCCGATGGTGAGCGTCAGCTTGAGGGTGTAGGTGTAGACGCCGGTCTGACGCCAGCCGGAGAAGGTGGCGAGGTCGGCCTGGAGGTCGGTGTCGTCGCCGTTGGCGCTGGCGAGTTCGTCGCCGGTCTTGGCATTGAGGAGCTGGAGTGTCCAGGCGGTGGCGGCGGCGCCGTCTCCGAGGTGGACGTTGACGGCGAGTTCATCGCTGTCGGAGCGGATGAACTGTCCTTCGGTGGGATAGGTGAAGGCGGTGGGGTCGGCGGCCTGGAGTCCCTCGATGGAGAGACCGGCGACGGGGAGGAGGCTATGGCCGGCGGCGTCGCCGAAGATGGAGTCGGCGACGTCGTTGACGGTGATGGTGACGCCGCTGGTGGGCCAGCCGGTGGTCTCGGCGTTGAAGGTCAGGGTGATGACATTGGCGTTGGCGACGATGGCGACGTCGGTCAGGGCGGGGGCGCCGCTGATGGCGAGGTCGTTGGCGAGGAGGCTGGCGGTCTCGTCGAGGTACTGGACGAGCGGCTCACTGAAGGTGAGGGTGATGGTGGAGCCGGCGGCGAGGGTGCCTTCGGCGGAGACGCGGGCGGAGGCGACGGCCTTGAGGAGGACGGGTCTGGCCTGGTCGGTGGTGGCGAGGCCGCTGAGGGCGGCGCCGCCGTTGAGCTTGTTGCCGGCTGCGTCGGCGAGGGTCTCGCCGGAGGCGATGGAGAGTGCTGGCGTGAGGTTGGTGTCAGGCGTGGAGGCCGGGTCGAAGGAGAAGTAGAGGACACTGTTGTCGATGGCGTCCTTGAGGGTGGTGTCGTTGAGTCCCTGGCGCCAGGCCTTGAGGTTGGAGCGTCCGGCGAGGGACCACTTGGGCGCGAGGAAGGCGTCGGCATAGGCGAGGTATCCGGTCATGGTGTCATCCTTGAGGGCCTCGGAGAAGGAGACGCGGATGGCGTCGACGATGCCGTCGTGGTCGCTGTCGAGGACTTCGATTTCCTCGGTGCGGCTGGTGGGGATGGTGATGTCGTCGGCGAGGCAGTCGCCGTCGTCGTCGAGGTCGAGCCAGGCGAATTCGCCGGCGTCGAAGGCACCGTTGGCGTTGGCGTCGCAGAACTTGGCGTTGGCGAGGGGCTTTCCGGTGTAGCCGAGGGTGGTGGTCCAGGCATTGCCGCCGTTCCAGACGCGCTGTCTGGCGTCGGCGTAGGTGGCGGAGCCGGTCCAGATGTCCTCGCCGTCGTCCCACTGGTTGTTGGCGTTGCGGTCGTGGTAGAAGAAGGCGGCGGGTGTCACGGTGTCGAGGTCGATGGCCGCGGCGGAGACGGGGAGCTGGTGATGGAGGATGGCGGGGGCGATGGTGTCGCCGGTGACGATGTCGGTGAAGTCGACGGGGTTACCGGCCCAGTCGAGGAGAGCGCAGTCGCTGGTGTAGGAGACGCCGAGGCGCTGCGGTCCGGAGGTGGTGCCGAGGGAGGCCTCGGCGAGGGTGAGGGTAACGGTGAGGTAGTCGTCGGAGAGGGTTGCCTTCTCGACGATGACGGGGTTGTTGGTGTCGGCGTCGACGATGTTCCAGATGGCCGTGTCGTCGAGCATGCCGGGGCGGAGCTTCTCGTTGAAGCTGATGGAGATGGTCTCGATGAAGCCGTCCTTGTCGCTGTCGGCGACGCTGGGTGTGGCGTCGACGGCGGGCGGGCAGGAGTCGATGGTGATGACGCTGGTGGTGAGGGCGGCGGAGGTGTTGAGCGGCTTGTTGAGGGAGACGTCGGCGTTGCGGACGACGACGTGGAACTGGTCGCCCTTGTCGTAGTTGTACTCCTGGAGGGAGTTGGAGGTGACGTCGGGCTGGATGACGACGAAGAAGTCGTAGATGCCGTCGACGTTCTCGGAGGCGATGTCGTTGCCGGACTTGGGCGAGAAGGTGAGGATGGAGGCGGTGCCGTCATTGGACCAGGCGGGTGCGTCGGAGAGTTCGACGAGCTGGTCGATGGTGGGGTTGAAGATGCCGTTGCCGTCCATGTCGCGCCAGAGCTGGACGCCGGACTGGATGTCCTTGGTCAAGGTGCGGAGGTCGGACTGGGTGAAGCCACGGTCATTGTAGAAGCGGAGGGTGAGTGAGGTGAGGAGGACGTCGGTGGCGCCGGAGTTGGCGAGGTCGAGTCCGATGATGGCGGTGAGGGCGCTGCTGGCGTCGTTGAAGGGCGCGGGAGCGCTGGGGTTGTAGCGTCTGGCGACGCGGTGGTTGTCGACGCGGATGGTCCAGGTGAAGGAGGGTGCGCTGTACTTGCCGTCGACGGAGAGGAAGAGGGCCTCGCCCTGCTCGAAGGCGGCGTCATCGTTACCGCCTCTGCGGAAGCGGAGGTAGTCCTGCGGGTCGAACTGCGCGAGGGCGAAGCCGATGGCGGGGGCGGTGTAGGCGCTCTTGTCTTCCAGGGCGAGGTAGGCGGGGTCGAGGACGATCTTGTCGGCGGCGGAGAGTTTCAGCTCCGGCATGGCGCCGGCGGCGGCGGAGCGGGCGACGATGATGTCCTCGCCGTGGACGTAGCCGCGTCCGTCGGGGTTGGTGTCGAGGTAGTAGAGGTAGAGTCCGGCGGCGACGTCGGTGTCGGCGGCGGGGGAGACGGTGGCGGCGTCGATGAGGTAGGCGTTGACGCCGATGGCGGAGGCAGCGCCCTGCCCCGGCGTGACGTAGTTGTCGGAGTCGAGGAAGTAGTCCATCCAGGGCAGCGAGTAGATGCCGTCGGTGTCGTGGAAGATGGCCTCACCGGCGTCGTAGGCGCCGTTGGCGTTGGCGTCGAAGAAGGAGAGTCGGTCGGCTGCGGAGAAGTCGACGGTGCAGAGGGTGGTGTCGGAACCGTAGACGGGCGTGCCGTCGGCGAGGGCGATGGCTTCGCCGTCGTCGTAGCGTCCGTTGGCGTTGGCGTCATGGTAGCGGAGTCCCTGTGCGGCGACGGGGATGAGTCGGTCGCCGAGCTTGAGGTCCTGCGGCGGTCTGCCGTTGACGATGGTATCCTCCTTGAGGAAGGCCTCGGGGTCGAAGGTGACGGTGATGGCGTTGGAGCCGGAGCCGAGGGTGTAGGTTCCGGGTTCGGTCATGTCGATGGTGACGCTGTTGCCGTTCCAGGAGAGGGTGTAGGTGTTGGTGATGGGGTCGTAGCCGATGGTGATGTTGTGGTAGGCGGAGGCGACGCCGGCGCCGATGCGGTTGACGAGGAGTCCGGTGGTCGTGGAGACCATGGAGGAGCCGAGGAGGTCGGCGTAGCTGGAGTTGATGGTGGAGGTGAGGGTGTCGGTGCGGACGCCTGCGGCGGAGCCGGCGCCGGTGTTGTAGGAGACGGCGGTGTCGCCCATGGTGGCGTAGAAGGAGACGCCGAAGGGGAGTTCGTCGGAGAGGTTGATGGCGATGAGGTGGTCATCCTCGCCGCCGTCGGCATTGGCGGGGACGGAGGAGTCGCCGGCGGAGGCCTCGGGGAGGAGCTCATAGGTCCAGAGCTTGTTGGCGGGGTCGGCGGTGATGACGATGTGGCAGGGGACGACCTTGCCGGTGGCGGTCTTCAGGACGATGCCGCGCTCGCCGGGGTTGGCGGCGTCCATGGGGGTGAAGACCTTGGCGGGGTCGAAGTTGTCGACGCCGTGGATGTTGACCTTGACGGAGGTGATGTAGACGGAGTTGCCGAGATCGGCGCCGAGGAAGTGGTCGATGGCGACGAGGTTGACCTGCTGTCCGGCGTCGATGGACTGTCCGGCATTGGTCTTCTTCGTGAAGACGGTGTTGGTGATGGAGGTGCAGGAGATGACGCCGGAGTTGCCGTTGGCGAAGCAGACGCCGCCGTCCTCGTAATCGGGCTCGGTCGGCTCATAGAACTGGGCGGAGACTCTGAACTTGTCGCCATAGGACATGTCGACGGTGGTGCGGACGCAGACGAAGAAGTTGTGTCCGCGGGTGGCGGTGTTCTGGGGCGAGGAGAGCCAGGCGGTGAGCCAGCTCGGGTCAGGACGCAGCGTGCAGGTATAGGAGTTGCCGCCGCCGACGAGGACGGGGGCCTCCAGGAGCGGGACGAACATGTCGCCAAGGTTGAACTTGCCGTCGGCGTTGGCGTCCCACCAGAGTGAGATGCCGCTGGTCTCGTCGTTGGACATCGGCGTGAAGTGGGTAGGCGTGACGCCCTTGATGTTGGTCAGCGTGACGTCGACCTTGAGGAGCTGGGTCTGATTGACGAAGAGGCTGTCGGAGACGGCCTCGGCGGGCAGCGGGCCGGCGCCTCGGCGGACGACGATGTAGTTGCGCGGGTAGTCGGTGCTCTGACCGTCGCCGTAGACGATGGCGAGCTCGCCCTGGGCGAGGGCGTTGACCTTGACGGGAGTGCCCGTGCCCCAGGAGAGGGCGCCAGCGCCGTCGTAGCTGAAGGTGTAGAAGCCTTGCCGGATCATGTCGGAGGCGGCCATGATCTCGAGTCCGCTGATGTGGAGGAAGGGCATGATGGTGCGTCCCTCGGACTGGTAGACGGCGAGGGTCTCGCTGGCGGCGCCGCCGAGCTGGCTGACCTGGATCTTCAGGTAGTCGGTGGTGGCGGGGTTGAGGATGAAGTGACCGCCGGCGGAGACATCGACGGCGGGGCCGCCGTTCCAGCTCAGGGAGTTGCCGCTGCGGCTGAGGGTGTAGATGCCGGGCTCGTTGCCGCGGCCGACGCCGAGGATCCGGACGCCGGTGATGGCGGTCGGCTGCTGGATGTCGCGGTCGTCATTCGAGCTGATGACCATGTCGACGGTGGTGTCGGCGGCAGGCAGCGTGTCCTCGAGGCGGCGGACGACCATGAAGGCGCCGTCGGCGCCGACGAGGATGGCGCGGTCTCCGACCGAGGCGGGCACGGAGACGGCGGCGCCGCCGTTCCAGGCGAGGGTCTGGTCGGCGCCATTGAACGTAACGACGGAGTTGCCGTAGACGGCGTTCTTGGAGATGGTCTCGATGAGGATGGAGCCATTGAGGACGTAGCGCGGGCCGAAGCCGGCGCCGGCGTCCTGCATGTCGACGCCGACGACGGCGACGGGCTGTCCGGACGGCGCGGCGATAGTGTTACCGGCCAATGCGGAGCCGGCGGACGCGGGCGCGGCGGCGCGGAGATGGGGCGACTGGGCGCCCGCCTCGGAGATCTGCCAGGGCAGCGGGAAGGCGTTGGCGTTGCCGAACAGCGGAATGTCAATGCCCTCGTCGTAGACGCCGGGCTCGCCGCCGATGTCGTACCAGACGTCATCGCCAGGCACATAGTCGACGTTGTAGTCAAGGTCGATTTCGGTGCCGAGGAAATCAATTCCCCTGTATTCAAATATATTCATCCCCAAATAAGTAGCCTCCAACAGGTTCTTGTAGTAGCTGGAGAAGTTGGCTACGCCATGGATGGGGCTGATCTCGGGGTTGGTGGCGCCGCTCTTCTTGGCGTAGTAGAGGTTGCGGACATTGACGCCGGGCTTGAGGAGGAAGGGCACCGCCTGCTTGTTCTCATAGGGGCGTCCGCCGTCGTAGAGCGGATAGATGTAGCTGACGTCCTCGCTGGAGGCGATGGCGTCTCCGGCGCTCCAGGCGCCGTCGTTGTTGTTGTCGCGGAAGCGATGGTCGGTGAAGGGGAAGCCCTTGGTGCCGTTGGGAGTGCCCCAGGTGGCGGCGTGCTCGTCGGCGCTGGAGAAGTTGCCGATGGTGATGCCGTCGTCGGGGATTTCGATGACGAAGGAGTCGCCGAGGTTGAAGTTCTCGCTGGTGACGACCTTGAGGAGATAGTCGAAGGACTGGGCGGTGCCGCCTGCGGTGGGCAGGGCGTCGGGGGACAGGAGGCGCATGGTGACCTCGCGGTACATCTGCCCGGCGGCGTTGGTGCGCCATTCGGACCATTCGAGGCCGTCGTTGGAGATGTCGACGATCTGTCCGGCGGCGTTCACGAGCAGGATGCCGGAGGTGGCGCCGTCGGCGAGCGGACGGAAGTCGATGGCAGGATCGAACTGTCCCTGGGACATGTCGATGACGCGGACAACGAGCTGGGTGAGTTTGTAGGTGGAGCTGCCGGCGATGTCGATGCCGAGGACGGGGACGGCCTGGTTGGCCTGGATGCGCGTCGTCTTGTTCGGCGCGGTATAGGGCGAGACCTTGACCATGTTGTAGACGGGGCCGGACATCATGGCGCGGATGGGCGTCGAGAAGGTGGAGTAGCCATAGCCCCATTCGACGGGATCGGGCGCGTAGGTCAGGCCGTCGGCACTCAGATTCTGCTTGCCCTGCGTATATCCCTGATACCTCTCGTTGGTGGCGGTGATGTTGCCGATGGCGCCATAGACGGCGGAGCCGGGGCGGTTGGCCTCGGACAGGCTGTTCGCGCGGAGGCCATACACGGAGGTGCCGCGGGCACGCACGCTGTCGGTGACCTGTGCGGTGGCGTCTCCGAGTTTCGTGGCATCACGGTACCACATCGCCGTCTTGTTGGTGAAGACGCCGCCCTGGGCGATGGTCTTCAGCAGGACGCTTGAGGCCTTCATGGTCATGGTGACGGAGTAGTCGCCGCAGCCGACGGAGCTGCAGCTGCCGTAGCTGCCGTAGCTGGAGCGGTTGGTGGTGATGGAGGCATCGCCGTCGATGACGCGCAGCAGAGGCACGGTGTCAATCTGGGAAAGGACGCGGTACTGAGCGGGGATGGGCTGGACGCCGATGGCCGTGCCGCTGAAGGCGCGGTGGTCACAGTAGAGCGTGGGTGATTCGGTGTAGCGTGAGTGGGCAAACGTCTCGTTGAAGCCACCATTCAGGCCATAGAGGGCACCGAAGAAGTTGAACTGACGGTTGATGAAGGAGTTGCCGTTGGCCTTGTAGCGGACGGTGTAGCCATCCTCGAGGACTTCGGCGCCCCAGACGCCGTGAAGAACGCCCTCGGGCTTGAAGAGGTCAGCGCCAGGCGCGTCATTGTAGCCGAACTGTTTGCCCAGAGCCTTGTCAGCGGCATAGGCGATGGGCTCGGAGAAGCGGATGTCGAGGTAGTCGTAGGCGCTGGCGTCGGACTCGCCGTTGCGGAGATAAGAGGAGGCGCGCCAGGCGGTGGCGGTGACGGGTGCGGGGGCCGCGCCGTCCCAGGCGAAGACAGGACCGAAGGAGTCGACCATGAAGTAGGCATTGCACGTACCGTCATCATACTTGTATTTGTGAGTTCGGCTGTAAACCCAATACAGCCCCGCCTCCTCATCACTATTTCCCCAGATGGTATTGACGTTCTCAGGATTGGAGGGAGCCTTGTCGCGCTTAGCCTCTAGTGACTTTGCACCTATGATGCGACCGTCATACGAACCGGATTCCTGATCCTGATTTCCCGATTTTTGGGCATAATACTTCGGCGCCGTATAGGTGACCATGACATAGCGGTCGCCATAGGTGCGCGGCGGAATATGTGTCTGGTCAAGCTCCAGCCGTAGCGTGGTGAAGCGATATCCTAAATTAGAATTGGGAATGGTCTTCGCGCTTTTGACCGTGGCCTTCACCCAGTTGCTGCTGAATTTATAAAAGCTCTTGCTAGTGTCCCAATTGTCGGCAAAATAGGCATACTTATCTTTTTCCCATTTGGTGTTTTTGGGAGTCTTTCCAAATGGGAAATAGGACCAATTCAGTTCATCCTTAGGCAAGTAGAGATATTCCTCCTCATTCTGGTAGTCATTGGGATCATTGGCCTGCACCCAGACATTGAAGCCGGCCAGAGCCTGGGAGCCAATTTTGAGATCGGCCACATTGCCCGTTGAGGGATTTGGACGATAGGGGTTCTTGAAGTTGAGGTCCACGGCATCGACGCGGCCATCGCCATCGAGGTCGCGATACCAGACGCCATAGTACTCCAGCGCCGCGCCATCGGCGGCGCCCTGCTCCGCATTTTCACCAATGACATTATTCAGTTTAATGCCACCAACCCCCTTATCATCCGGATACTTGACATACGGCTCTTCCTTAGCGATAATCTGGGTGTAGACATTGGTGTAGTTGGCGCCGCGTCCGAAGTTGGAGAACATGGCAGGGGGAAGCATGGCGGAGCGGGGGTCGTCGGCGCGGGCGAAGCCCAGGTTGTAGTTCTGATGGAGGGGGACAGTGAAGCGGATTTCCTTGTTGCCGACGCCGCGCTGGTTGTACAGGGAGTTGGCGTTGATGGTCAGTGTCACCGAGACGGGGCGCTTGGGGTCATCGTCTTTATAGCCATTGGGGTCGAGCGCCTTGAGTTCCGCAGTATTGTAGAACCTCAAGTAGATGGCGTTGGTGCCGAGGCGATGGTTGTCCTCGCCTTCCATGGGAACGCGATAGAGGCCGCTGATTTTCGTCTTAGTCCCGTCCTGAGCGTTGGCGACCACCGTAAAGGCGGAAGCCTTTATATCGGCCCTGTTCTGAAAATTCAGGATGCCATGGCTGTTGGCGAAGATGCGCTCATTGAAGGTGAGGAGGAGGGCATAGTTGTCGTAGCCGAGGATGGCGGAGGTGAGGCATGGCGGCTTGTTGTCGGAGAGGGTGAGCTCACCGGTGGTGGTGGTGTCGGGGACGTCGTTGCCGTTCTTGTCGGTGACCCGACCGGCATAGGGGAGGATTTCGATGGTCTCGACGCCGGCGGGCACCTTGAGAGCCTTGAGGGTGTCCTGTCCGGCGTTGGCCATGGCGGAGGGAGTGGTGGGGTTGAAGGAGACGTCGGCGGCGAGGTCAGGCGTGTACTTGATGTAGGCGCGGATGCTGGTGGCGGGGCCAGGCAGGGGATTGCCGTCGGTCTTGGTGACTTTGTAGACGAGGGCATTGGTGATGGTGCCGTTGTTGGTGTGGAGGCGGAGGTCGAGGTCATTGGCGGTGAGGGCCTGGTACTTGGCGTTGCCGACGGGCTCGTTCCAGATGATGTCGACGAACCGGTTGGCGGGGTCGATCTTGGCCTCGACGATGGCGGGGGCGACGTTGTCGACGTGGTAGGTCTCGCTGGTGAGGAAGGGACGGCCTTTGGCGGG